>NZ_JARPTC010000016.1:0-138627 GCF_030577015.1 Desulforamulus aquiferis
CGGCAGTAATGGTAACAGAGTCAGAGATGCTGGCAATTTCTAGCCGGCCGTCTTCGTCCGTTGTGATGGGCTGAACATTGGTTCCGTCGAAACCAAATACCAGGACGTTGTCATTATCGGCACAGAGGTCCCGGATATCTAAATCAGCGGCGGTAATGGTAACAGAGTCAGAGATGCTGGCAATTTCTAGCCGGCCGTCTTCATCCGTTGTGATGGGCTGAACATTGGTTCCATCGAAACCAAATACCAGGACGTTGTCATTATTGGCACAGAGGTCCCGGATATCTAAATCAGCGGCAGTAATGGTAACAGAGTCAGAGATGCTGGCAATTTCTAGCCGGCCGTCTTCGTCCGTTGTGATGGGCTGAACATTGGTTCCGTCGAAACCAAATACCAGGACGTTGTCATTATCGGCACAGAGGTCCCGGATATCTAAATCAGTGGCAGTAACAGTAATAGAATCAGAAATGCCGGCAATTTCTAGCCTTCCGTCAGCATCAGTGGTAATGGCAACATCCATGGAACCAAATATTTTGCTTCTTAGAACATCAGGGTCAAAGTTAAACACGGTAAAGTTAGGCATCTTTTTTTCCTCCTTTACCATTAACATATGTTGCCATGTAAAAAATTGCCACTTAGGTAATCCTTCCCTGCAGGAATATCTTTAATATACCAGTAGCACTTTCACCGGGAGCTAATCTGGCCTTTAGTCGAGCATAACGGGCAAAAAATCTATTTACCAAGATAACGGATTGACCAGGAAGTAAAGAACGCTCAGGTCCTTCATCAATAAAATCAAGACCATCGGCACTATCCTGTATTGTAAGTAATATTTGATTTATGCCTGTATTTTTTACTATAAAACTAAAGACAGAGAAACACCAAACCTCCCTGGTGCTACTATAGCTATTCATCGATAAAACCTCTAAATCTTCCTCGGTATTAACTATATCATATTCCTTGGAGATGGATGTCTCAATTGTTAAGGTGGGTTGTTGGGAAGTATCAATAATGTTGCTACTGTGAAATTTTAAATAGCCGCTATTAAATAAATCAGACGTAGAAAGAGAAAGTCCGTGGTTTGGCAGTGTTTGAGAATACCATCTATTAAAGATTTCTGTTATTGCCAACTCAAATTTAGGAGATTCAGGAATATAATTGGCGGTTAATTTAATTTCCTCAAAATTACGGGGACGATCAATAAAGAATGTTTCACAATCCTCGAAGGTATTCTTAAGAGGATGAATTATTATTGTGTTTGGTGGAATTCCTTTATATGGAGGAGCTTTAAGATATAAAGTTAATAAAGCAGATTTTATTATAAGATCCGAAGGAAGACTTGATAGGTCAAAATAAAGGTAGGATATAAATCTTGAAGCACACAAGGAACCCACAGGAAGAGTGGAAGAATTGCAAGAAATAAAGAAAGGTTTGCGACTTGTAACATAAGTGCTTTTTTCAGGCCTTAATATTATAGCTTCTTTTTCCATAGGACACCTCGGCTATCTTTATATAGGACAATACAAGGAAATAAATGGTCATTGTAACTTATGCAAGCAATAGAAATTTTGTGAATATAGGATTTATATTAAATACCTGGGTTTTACAACTTAACCGGCAGGATTTATAGCTAAGTTAAAGAACTTTAAAGAGGATTAAGGTTGGAAGAAGCATTATATTTTGGTATTTGAGTACAATATTTTTTGCAGGTTATAAAATATAGGGGGAGAAAGGCAATGGAATTGAAAATTACTGTAATTACTGAAAACTCTGTAACAAAGAGGGATCTATTGGCTGAGCATGGATTGTCTCTATTAATCGAGACCCCGCAGTATAAGGTTTTATTTGATACGGGGCAGGGGATGGCTGTTGAGCCAAATTTAAAAAAACTGAGGGTAAACCTTCAGGAGATAAATTCTATAGCCTTAAGCCATGGACATAATGATCATACAGGAGGTCTAAAGAAGGTGCTGAGCCTAGGTGGCCCTAAGGATGTATTCGGACATCCAGGAATTTTTGATGAGAAATATGCCACCACTTCAGATGGTCCCCATTGCCCAAACGGAATGCCTTTTTCCAAGATGGAGCTGGAGTCTTTGGGAGTGCAGTTTCATCTAAATAAGGGGCCTATTAAGCTTGCCGAGAATATTATTCTGTCAGGTCAAATACCAAGGGTTACGGATTTTGAAGCAATTAATCCCCACTTTATTGTAAAGAAAAATCAAGAGTACCAGATTGATCCTCTTTTTGATGATCAGGCTCTATTTATTAGGACTCCCAGGGGAACTGTGGTGGTTGTTGGCTGCAGCCACTCTGGTTTAATTAATATTTTACGATATGCCTGTGAGGTTACTGAAAGCAAAGATATTTATGCTGTGGTTGGAGGCACTCATTTAGTTGCGGCGGATGACGGGAGAATAGATTTGACAATTAAGGCATTGCAGGAAATGAAGGTAGAGAAGATGGCAGTATCACACTGCACTGGATTTCACGCCCAAATGAAATTAAAAGAAGCCTTTGGTCATGGTTTTATTTTAAATAATGTAGGACATACCTTAAACTTTCATGATTAGATTTTTTTTGCCGGGGGTTGCCCCGGTTCATGTCTTACTTGAAAAGACTAGCTGCAGTTTTTGCTTTCTGGAGAGCTTTTTTATAGCCCTTTCTCTGGCAAGGGCATCACTTTTGGTATAATTAGCTTCAACGTAAACCAGCTTAATGGGTAACCTGGAGCGGGTGTATTTACTTGCCTTGCCTAGAATATGGTGGTGTAATCTTTGATTTAAATTATTAGTTATGCCGGTATATAAGGTTTCATCGGAGCATTTGAGAATATAAACTGAGTAGGAACTATTATTAGACATATCTGTCTCCTAGGATAAATTTGCAGGGATAATTCTAAGCTACACATATCCCTCCCTTAATTAAAACATATAATTTTAGATAAATAAATAAGCAACCCAAATGGTTGCTTATCAGTGTTTATTTGCTATCTTTAATAAGGTGCTCCTGACGGGGACATGCGCCTTTACATTTACGGTAGAAATTATAGCAGGTAAAAAATAACCAGCCAACCTGTGTTTGTCTGGTCTCATAATCCATTTTGGGCTCAATGGTTACCTCTTCATTTATTTTTTCACAGAATTTGGTTGCCATTTATGTCACCTCCTTTAGTAACTAGTTGTATATGAAACTATTATATTCCAATGGTTGGTTTAACACAAGGTTAATAGTAAATAATAACAATAAAGAAATTGATGTTACGAACAAGAAACTATCAAAGAAAATGGTGGATAAATAATTAAATAACCTATAAATAATAATTGAGCAAGGAGGAACTGGTAAACTTTGAACAAGAGATGTAACATATAAGAAGGCCAAATTGCTATTTAGCCATTTACATAGTCATGGGAAGGAAAGAAACTAAGATATGATTAGAATATCAGGCATAAAACTTGCTATAGATCGTGCTGAGTTAGAGATAAAGGAGCGTCTATTAGCCAGGCTAAAGATCCGGGATAATGAACTGGTAGATTATAGTATATTCAAGAGGTCAATAGATGCCAGAAGAAGAGAACAGATATTCTTCGTATATACGGTAGATGCTGTTGTTAGCAATGAGCAAAAAGTATTAAGTAGATTTAAAGAAGATAAGGATATCGTGGTTACACCTAACTTGGAGTATGAATATGTAGTGGCTGGGCTGGCGCCATTGGAAAACAGACCGATCATAATTGGCAGTGGTCCTGCCGGCTTGTTTGCCGGGCTGATACTTGCCCAAATGGGGTATATGCCACTGATTCTAGAGCGGGGAGAAGATGTGGATAAAAGGACTGAAGCAGTAAAGAACTTTTGGCGGACAGGCAAGCTCAACCCCCAGTGCAATGTTCAATTTGGTGAGGGGGGAGCGGGTACCTTTTCTGATGGAAAGCTAACTACACTAATAAGGGATTTAAGGTGTAGAAAAGTTCTCGAAGAAATGGTGGAAGCTGGAGCGCCGGAGGAAATTATTTATTCCCACAAACCCCACGTGGGTACAGACATTCTTAGAACAGTGGTTAAAAACATCAGGCAAAAGATCGAAGGGCTAGGTGGAGAAGTTCGCTTTGGAGCTAGGGTAACAGGTCTAGAAATAAATTCTAATAGGGTTATGGGAGTAATAGTTAACGATAGTGATAGAATTCCTGCCGAAGCTGTAATTTTAGCCATCGGACATAGTGCTAGGGATACCTTTCAGATGCTTTATGATTTAGGGACAAAGTTAACCCCTAAGGCATTTTCAATGGGTGTAAGAATAGAACACCCCCAGCAGCTTATAGATCTAGCCCAATATAAGCAATTTGCAGGACACCCAAGGCTTGGACCGGCGGAATATAAGCTTTCCTACCACTCTCCATCGGGAAGGTCGGCTTATACTTTTTGCATGTGTCCAGGTGGTGTTGTTGTGGCAGCGGCCTCGGAGGAAGGGGCTGTGGTAACCAATGGTATGAGTGAACATGCCCGTAATGAGGCAAATGCCAATAGTGCCCTGCTTGTTAGTGTCACACCGGGTGATTTCCCCAGTAAACACCCCCTGGCGGGGGTGGATTTCCAACGTAAATGGGAGCAGAGGGCCTTCCAATTAGGTGGGGGAACCTATCAGGCCCCGGCACAATTAGTAGGAGATTTTTTAAAAAACCGCCCTTCCAGCAGTTGGGGTAGTATTACACCCTCCTATAGTAGAGGCGTTACCATGACTGACTTAAAACTATCCTTACCAGATTATGTAACCGCCGTATTAAGGGAAGCAATACCTTATTTCGAACAAAAACTCAAGGGTTTTGCATTGGCCGATGCCCTAATGACAGGTGTAGAAACCAGGAGCTCTTCTCCGGTGCGCATAGAGAGAAATGATCAGCGGGAGTCTAATATAGCCGGTCTATACCCTGCCGGTGAAGGTGCCGGCTATGCAGGGGGAATTGTTTCCGCAGCAGTGGATGGAATCAGAGTCGCTGAGGCTGTTGCCCAGAGGTTTAAGCCGTTAGGGGTTGAGAGCTATGTCTAGTTCGGTAACTAAAGTTGTCGTAGTGGGTGGGGGAGCTTCAGGTATGATAGCAGCCATTGCTGCTCGGAGAGAAGGGGCCGAAGTTACAGTCTTAGAAAAGAATCAAAGAGTTGGAAAGAAATTACTGGTGACAGGTAATGGTCGTTGTAATTTAACTAATACCGACATAGATATCTCTCACTTCCATGGCTTAAATCCAAAATTTGCCTTTTATGCCCTAAATCGCTTTGACAACTACCGGGCCATTGAGTTTTTTGAGAAATTAGGTATTTCCCATAAAGTGGAGGAGCAGGGTAAGGTATTTCCCTTTTCAAACCAAGCATCAAGTGTGCTGGATGTATTGAGGCATGAAATGGAGTCAATTGGCGTAAAAGTTATTGTAGAGGCTGAAACAAAGGGGATTAAAAGGAACAATAGGGGGTTTCAGATAACCCTAAAGGGAGGAGAGGCTATTTCGGCTGATAAAGTTATTATAGCAACAGGGGGCAAGGCTGCTCCAAATCTTGGAACCACCGGGAGCGGGTATTTACTAGCCCAGACTTTTGGACATAGCCTAGTAGAACCATTTCCCGCCCTGGTACAGCTAAAACTTAATTATCCCTATCTAAAACAAATAAAAGGAATTAAATTTGATGGGGATGCCGAGATAATTGTGGGTAATAAAACTATGGCTAGGGCCAGAGGTGAGATCTTATTTACAGAATATGGCATTTCGGGGCCGCCAATCTTTCAAGTCAGTCGTTCGGCATCAGAATGGATTAAAAAGGGTAAGCAGGTTTGGCTTAAGGTGGTAATAATTAATCACCTATCTAGGGAGGAGATAATTAGCTATACTAATAAGAGATTTAAGGATAACCCTGGGAAGACAGTAAGCTTTAGTTTTGTTGGCTTTATTAACAAACAATTGATACCAGTGTTCTTAAAGCAAGCAGGTATTGCTGACCTAAATAAAAGAGTATCTGAGCTTAGCTCTGCAGAAAAAGATGGGATTATTAGTTTATTACAGGATTGGCGTTTTGAGGTGGAGGGCACAAATACCTGGTCAGCTGCCCAGACCACAGCCGGTGGTATTGACGTTAAGGATATTGATCCAAGAACAATGCAATCAAAACTAGTCGAAGGATTATACTTTGGCGGAGAAGTAATGGATATTGACGGTGACTGTGGTGGATATAATCTGCAGTGGGCATGGTCCTCGGGTTATCTGGCAGGAATTAGTGCGGCTAAATCAGCTAATTAAAGTAATATTTTAGGGAGATTTTAGGGATGGCAGGTTTAAGGAAATTTCGTTTAAAAATGCCCTTTGGTGCAAGAATGATAAAAACTGCCCTGGCAGTAATGCTGACTGTGTATCTTGCCGAGGCCTTTAATTTAAATTCTGTGGTGGCAGCCATAACAGCCATAATTAATGTGCAGCCATCATTAAACAGGTCTTTGCGTAATGCCTGGGAACAGCTGGCAGTACACATGGTTGGTGTTGTAGTAGGGCTTGCAGTTGGCTTTTTATGGGCTCCGGGACCCCTTGAAATGGGCCTGGCTACTCCACTAGTCATATGGTTAGTATTAAGATTAGGTTTAGGAGAAGTGGTAATGGCTCTGGTACCCATGGTCATTATTTTAAGTTCACCTAGAGAGGCCTTTTTGACCGAGGCATTTAACCGAAGTATCGGCATTTTTATAGGGTTAGTTTCAGGGGTGCTGGTTAATGGACTTATCGCACCGCCCCACTACCGGGAGAAGTTAATAGAAGTTTCTAAGAGGTTAAATGAGGTTATGGCAGAATTTTTTTGTTCCCTGGCTACCCGCTTTAACAATATTAGTCCCATGCCGGATGAAGAGTATTTGTCTAAAAGAAATGAGATAAAAAGCCTGTTGACCGAGTGTAGGGTCTATCTTGAATTATGGAAGGAACAGTCGGGCAAGGAAACAAAACAGCTGCCCTGGCAGGATCAGCTATTGGAGAGATACATAGACTTCAACTCGAACCTTTATCACAAAAGCAAAGATATATATGAGGCCACAGAAGAGAGAATACAGTGGAGGAAACAACATGGCAACCCAAGTATATCTCCGGAATTTGAAGCCATCCTGGCAATGCTGGCACATGGGAATAAAGATTTTGTGAGACTAAATAAACGTTTGCAGGGATCATTATTTGAAGGAGAGTCAGCAGAGCATTATCCTGTGGATGAGGAATTCTGGCAGGAAATGAGTACCTTTGTTGACCAATGGCATGAGAGACTGACAGGGTCACATTACCTACATGCATTCATGTTTTTGGCCGTTGTTGCAAATAATTTAAAATTTGCCAATAGGACTGCCAAGGAATTTTTAAATATCATTCACGAGAATCAGGATTTTGGCTGTGTGGCTATTCAGGAAAAGCTCAAAGAAAACTAGGGAGTTTTTATAACCTTTTCGTTAAGGCTTATTTTTGGTATACTGTTTTAAATGCAAAATAATGTAGTTTGGAGTGTTGAATTCCTTGAACCAAGCAGCCCAGGAGATTAAAAGGAAAAGGATTACATTTACCCTAGTATTTATTTCTTTAACCGTAGGTTTTTACCTCATTAACTGGCAGCTGGCGGAAGCAAACATAAGTGAGACAATTCAACAATATGTTTATCTAGCAGGAAGGATAGCCGTTGCAGGGCTTTATCTTTGGTTCGGATATGCCGTGGGCATAAGTAAACAAACCACCTGGTTTATGAGTATGCTGGCAATTTTACCTGTTGTATCTTGGTTAGGATTGCTTTACTTGCTCTATAAGAGCGGTCAAATGGAGCTTAATGCCAAAAAGGGCATCACAACCGAAGAACCGGCCAGAAGGGCTAATGAAACAAAAGCGGTTACTTCTGCCCAGAAACCTGCAAGGGGAAAGAAAAAAAATAAGAATTAGTACCAAGGCTATAACCCTTTGAGTTATAGCCTTCAGACTGTTGAAAAAGATACAACTGGGTTTTAATAATCCCGAACAGCAACATTCGGAGCAGTGGAATCAGCGCTTCGCGAAGCTGAGGATACGAAAATGGGTGAGCGGACATGGACGTCCGCTAAAGCCTGAGGTAAACACGATGTTTACTCGAAGGCGGCCCATTTTCGCCCGAAGCGAGCGATTAGCGCTGTCCACTGCGGAGAGAGGAGTCGTGAGGGATTATTAAAACCCGAATATAGGTAATTTCAGCCTGAAGGCTATAACCCTTTGAGTTATAGCCTTCTTTTTATAGCGTTAAGGTTTATTAAATATTACTCCGGTCATAATTTTAATACCTGGAGAAATACTAGGAAAAATATTGTAGAGTCGGAGGTAAAGGGTGACTAGGCTAACATACAACCAAATCTTTAAGGATTTGGTAAAGGCAGCTTACCAGGGCAATCTGCCGGAGGAAATAAAGGGTTTAGAGGAAAGAAATGACAAGGAGGTAGACAAATATATAACCTACGCCACCGGGGGAGGAGAGGCAAACAAGGTGGTTTTTAAAATAAAGGATTGTAAGAATGACTGTGGGTGTGAGAGTGAAAACTGTCAAGTAGCTTGTTTGCTGCAAGCCATAGCAAGGGATGAATATGGAAATGTAGTTATCCGGGACAAGTCTTGCTCACACTGTGGGCAATGTGTGGAGGTTTGTGAACACGATTGTTTAATAGATAAAAAGGAATTTATCCCACTGGTAGATACTTTAAGAGATCGCAAGGTGCCGGTTTTCGCTATCGTTGCTCCTGCTTTTATTGGACAGTTTGGACCAGATGTTTCACCGGGAAAAATCAGGGCTGCCCTAAAAAGACTCGGATTTTATGGTATGGTGGAGGTAGCGCTCTTTGCTGATATTTTAAGCTTTCGAGAAGCCCTGGAATTTGATTCCCATGTACAAAAACAGGGGGATTTTGTCTTAACCAGTATGTGCTGTCCAATCTGGGTGTCTATGGTAAAAAAGGTTTATCAGAGATTAATACCTCATATATCCCCATCGGTTTCTCCCATGGTTGCCTGCGGTAGAGGTCTTAAAAAGCTTCATCCCGATGCTAAAGTTGTGTTTATTGGGCCCTGTATTGCTAAAAAGGCCGAGGCAAAGGAAGAGGATGTAAGGGATGCAGTGGATGTTGTGATAACCTTCAAGGAATTAAAGCAAATATTTGAGGCAGTGGGCATAAAACCAGCTGAATTGGAGGAGGACGACAAGGAACATTCCTCCACTGGGGGAAGGATTTATGCAAGGTCTGGAGGTGTAAGTGAAGCTGTAGCTGATACCCTTAAAAGGATAAGACCGGAGAGGAATATACATATTCAAGCTGTACAGGCTCATGGGGTAAAGGAATGTCGTCAGCTGCTGCAGAATGTGCTGGATGGAAAGGTAGAGGCAAATTTTATCGAAGGAATGGGCTGCAAGGGCGGCTGTGTTGGTGGGCCCCATGTATTGATAGACCCGGAACAGGGTGCAGAGAAGGTTAACGAATATGGGGAGGAAGCTAACAGTTTGACTGCAGCAGATAATAAATATGTTTTAGCCTTGCTTAAAAGCTTGGGTTTCAATGAGATAGATGAGCTCTTTGACCCGAAAAAGGCAAAAATGTTTGTACGTAAATTTTAAAAATGTCGCTGTTCGGGATTATTAAAACCCAGTTGTATCTTTTTAAACATTAATCCCGTATTTTTAAATACGGGATTAATGTTTAAAAACTAGTTTTGATCCTTTTGACAGAGGTAATCCAAAATACGGGCAAATTGCATATTAACTAATTCTTTCATGGGGACTCCTGTTTCTTCGGATTTTTTTTCGATGATATGTAATTGATTGCGTAAGAATTCGTAAATTATGTACTCCGCCACATCCTCGGGATTAGAACCTTGCTTTGACGCATAAGCTTCTAGCTTTGCAATGGTTTCCTCTGATAGATTTAGTTCAAACTCTTTGTTCTCCTCCATAATCCTTCACCCCTTAGCAAAATTGTCATCTTTCTTACAACATAATATCTAATTTAGTGATTTTGATCAAATATTAAAAAACAGCAAAAAAAAAGAGCCTAATGATTAGGCAATTCTTGAAGCCTTACTAAATGATGGTTTAGACATGTAACTAGTTTGATAATTATTATTTGGCATTTTACATACTGAAAAAATATTACAGAAAGACAACCTGGGTCCCTTTATTAATATCCAAGAAATTGCACTAATTAAGCAAAGTAAAAAACAGGATAAAAATAATAAGATTAAGAAAGGAAACGAGGCCAGAAACATAGAAGCCAGTGATGCGTTGTTAATCATCCCAACCACTCCTTTTTTAATATGATCATAGCATAAAAACTTTAGATAATAAAGAAAATTCAATATATTTTGAATTAAAAGAAAATACAGAAAACAATCCTATTGAATAATATAAAAAACTTAAAAGAAAGAGCATTATTATCTAAATATTTTTAGTGCTTATTTTTTGCCTGAAGTTTAGCAAGATAAAGCCAAGTCCACAGAAAATTAATGACTTTACCAAAAAAGAAAAGGCGATTAAAATTAGGGACGGAATTGATAGAAGTGCCATCAAGGTGATTTTAAGAAACTTACTCATGCTTATTACCTCCATGTGATAATATTCACTAGCCATAATATAGCATAAAAATTTTAAATAAAATACATATGAGGATAATAATAACACTAGAAAGATTAATTATAATTATTGGAATAATCAGTATATGGATATTTGTAAATATCATTTCAAATATCAAGGAATGTTATTGAACTCGTCGAACTTTATAAAAAATACATTAATAATTTAGGAGAGAGGTCATATGTTATACAATTATAAGAAGGAAATAATGAACAAATTGGATGATGGATCAATCTCAGGTCTATCAATGGAACATCAATTTACCTTTGAGTGTAAAACAGCCTGTATGGGCAGATGCTGTAACAGCATTACCATTTTGTTAGATCCTTGGGATATAGAAATAATGGCCAGACAACTAAATATAACTGGAAGAGAGTTTTTGGCAGAGTATTGTAAATATGACTTTAGCCCTGAGCTGAAATGGCCCTATGTTAGACTGAAGCATGCTGAGGATGGTCCCTGTATTTTTATGTTGGAAGATGGTAGATGTGAAATATACACTGCCAGATCAAGGAATTGTCGAACCTATCCCATAGGCCGAGCGGTACGCTTTGAACAAGACGGCAAGAAAATTGAAAGAGTGTTTATGGTGGACAAAATGGATTTTTGTCTTGGACATAAATGTGAGAAGTCTTGGACAGTGAAAGAATGGCTTGATGATGCTGAGTGTGAGAAGTTTTATGAACTTTCAGATCTCTACCTGGAATTGATTCACTACGCCACCAGCCAGCTTAATAGTAGAGTGTGGATGAATAGAAATATTGCACAAATGCTAATGCCCTTACTATATGGACCGGATTTGTTGAGAAATAAGCTAGGTCTTTCGGAAGAATATTTAAGTCATGAGGAGTTTTATCGGAGAAGGATTAAAGCCTTAAAAGTGATATTGATGGATATTGCTGCTGGTTTTGGTTATGGTCCGGTTGAAAGGGCTGAAGAAGGAATGGGTTTAGGTGGGAGCATAATGGATAGAATTAAGGAGCTACTAGTCAAAGGTTAAAAAAAGTTACAGCCCCCCCTTTACTAATAAAAGAGGGGGGTTTACTTATAATATTTTTGATGACAAATGGCTCTTTGTCATATTGATATAACTCATTAATAGTAGTATATTAGGAATAAAGATAAGATCACAAAACACCCACGATAGCATGGCTGATCCAGGGTTAGCTATAAGTTATTTGATTTTTTTTACAAGGGGTCATTCTTTATAATTATGTCTATTGTTCCGTGGGATTATAGATCCCAGAAGGAGGCTGTGTCACTATGCCACCAGTAAGATTAGTTCAAGATATAATGATTCCTTTATACGATTATCCAGCAATTTATGATGATGATACCCTTGAGGAGGCCATTAAAAAGCTAAAAGCAAGTATTCTTGAAGGAAATCTATACCGTTCACTGGTTGTTTATCAAAGAAAGCCGGGAAATATTAAACAGTTTATGGGCATTTTAAGTGAGCGAGATATTCTAAATACTATCAGAAAAAATGTACTTGGCTTTGACAGGGAAAAGTTCTCCATATCTAAAGCCTTCGGCCTGGGATATGGCTGTTATGCTGATACAGATCCCCAAAATGGTCATACCTGTACCAAAGTTGGTCAATCAATTCGCCCCCTAGAACAGAACATTGTCTACACCAATGATGCTGTTACCAGGGCAAGGGATGTCATGATTAATAATAGTATGGAGTCAGTTCCGGTATTTAACGAATATAGGGCTGTCGGTGTAATAAGTGCATTGGATGTTCTTGATGCCCTTGAATAGTTTTTAATACAAATTAAGTCCACAAACCACCTTGAGCAGAGGTGGTTTATTATTTAATTAGCTATACGTATTTATAGCCTGAGGAAAAATGCCACATATATCTTTGTACAGACATCTCCCAACACCAGCTAGGTGCCTGACCGGCCATGCGAAAGGCCTCAATTGGAATCGGATTTAGGCTGATCACCATTGAACCACAGTGACCAAGGATAATCTTTTCCCGAGGCTTGAGAAGCTGATATTGACCCTGGTAATGAGGTTGATCAAAAATACAAATATACAAATCACCTGTATCTACACAGGTTATACGAGACATATTAGAAAATGAGTTTATTGCTGTGTTTGGGATCAAATCATATTCACAATTAACGTGATAGATTTTTGCTGATTTGGTAATTTGCTTACTACGAAAAAAACCTGCCAGGGATTTTTTTATGTAGCTTAACAGATGAGTAAATTCTATTCCTGAGGATTGTTCGCCGGAATGTGAAAGGCTAGACATATAATCCCATTCCTTTCTTAAATGGATTATTATTATTTTTGCCAAAAACTACACTTAATAAAAAGAAATAGACCAAAGTTTCAACGGGATTGTGAAACTTTGGTCTATCGTTGTTCGATTTGACCTTGCAAGTATTAAGTTAATTTGATTAAATACTAGCATAAAAACAAAAGAGGGTCAACTAGCTACACCCCTAAGCTGAATGAAAATATGCAATTTTTTCTATGGGGTAGTTCATTAATATGTTAGAATGGTTATTACTATAAAACTATTTAGATTTATATTGGAGGAAGAGAATCATGTCTGGATTTTGGCCAAAGAGCTTTCGATTCCAGGTCGTGGCGATAGTTTCTATACTATTATTGGTTCCGGTCATGATTATGGCTTTTGATATTGCATATATATCTAAAACTGATGATGTCTTGGTTCAGGATCTTGAAACAAAACTAACACGTATTGTTGACAGAATGAGTTCCCAGATACAGAATCAAGTTGAGGAACAATTAGAGGAGAGGCCCGAAGTGAATCTGTCCCAGACCCTGGTAAACGCCTTTGAAGATGCTACCGAGCCAATTTTAGATATAAATAAAGGGGTAAGGATTGGGTTATATGTCGTTCAGCAGGACGAGATTTATATTAGGGGCTATTTGCATGACAATCGGCCTCCCGGTGGAGAAAGTCCTAATACCCGTGAGCAGAGAATCTATAATGAGACGGCTGCTGGCATCAAGGCCGCTGTGGCCGGAGGGCTTCCAATATCGAAATTAGGAAAAACATGGGATGATAGATTTCTTGAGTACTTGGTGCCTATAAATGTTGACTCCAAGCTGGTGGCTGTTGTATGGGCCCAGGAGAGAATGCACCCGGTTTTTGCTCAAAGTGCTAAGGCCAGGCAAATACTTTTGGTATTTACCCTGATTGTATTTGGTTTTGGGGTTGGGGCCACTATATTTTCTGTTTTATCATGGGTTAAAAAGGTAAGTAGAATTAAGGACGGGCTTATGAGCCTGGAAAAGGATCTGAACAATTCTTTGCCGGATATGTCAGGTGAAATGGGCCAGATAACAAAGGCTATTAATAGGATGGCAGCTAATCTCTCGGAAAAGGAGCATATGGCAGAACAATTGCGACGTTCAGAATATTTATCCGAACTGGGGAGGTTTGTGACGGACATTGCCCATGAATTAAGGAGTCCGGTTAGCATTATCCAGACCACCGTCGATCTAATGGAACCGAGGGTCAAGAATCAGTCGGACTTAAAAGAGTGTGTAGAGATGATTCAAAAACAATTAGACCGCCACAGCCGACTTACCACTGAACTACTGAACTTTGGCAGCCCCACTCAAGTGAAGATGGACCCCTTTGATCTGAGGGAGTTGGTAAGAACCGTAACCGCACAAACAGAGCAATTGCTTAGGAAGAGTAATATTGAGCTTAAAGTTGTTACTAGTAATATTTTACCTAATATTAGGGGCGACCAAGAAAAGTTGACCCAAACCTTTATAAACTTAATCATTAATGCTATCCAAGCTATGCCAAAGGGAGGAACGCTAACTATCGAAACCTTTGTGGGTGAAAATACTGCCTGTGTTGCATTTTCAGATACAGGTGAGGGAATAAAGCCTGAAGATATCTCAAAGATATTTCAACCCTTCTTCTCAAAAAAAGCCGGGGGCAGTGGATTAGGGTTAGCCATAAGTAAAAAAATAGTGGAGAGCCATGGGGGAACCATGCAGGTAGAGAGTATCCCAGGTAATGGAGCTAAGTTCACCCTTTGTTTTCCTGATTATCAATAAAACTACATAATATCATAATTAATGAATTGTGTAAAAAGCATATTGACTGCCGGTTGTGTGTAGACTAAATAATGCAAGGAGGTACTGGTGAATGCCTGGTAATAGAATATTAATAATAGACGATGAACTTGAAATGCACTGGGCTTTGGAGAAGGGGCTGGCCCAGGAAGGCTACCACATTGTTAAGGCTGATAATGGTGAAGATGGTCTGAGGATATTGTCTGAAGAGAATATTTCAGTAGTATTGTTAGACTATAAAATGCCGGGCATGACCGGACTTGAGGTATTAGAGGAAATTAGACAGAGATGGCCTGAGCTGCCGGTGATATTTATGACAGGGTATAATAGTATTACTACGGCAACGGATTCAATGGCCAAAGGAACCACCGCCTATGTATCAAAGCCATTTCGTTTGGATGATTTAAAGGTGACCTTGCGGAGGGCCTTGGGTTCAGAGCTTTAGAGCTTTTATTTATGCTGGCAATTAACTTTAGATTTGATTGACAAAAAAGAGGATATTTGATAATTTTCAAGCAAGATTACCTTTGGCCGAATCGAACAACGATAGGCTTTTAACCTTGCAATTTGCAGGGGAATTAGCCTATTATTTTTTTGTTTTACAAACTTAACAAGGGCATTTATATCTA
Source organism: Desulforamulus aquiferis (assembly GCF_030577015.1). Classification (NCBI taxonomy): domain Bacteria; kingdom Bacillati; phylum Bacillota; class Clostridia; order Eubacteriales; family Peptococcaceae; genus Desulforamulus; species Desulforamulus aquiferis. The sequence goes on from NZ_JARPTC010000016.1 coordinate 15,354, forward strand.
TAGATTATGAAATACTAATTGTGATTTCAGCTAAGAGAATACAAGGTTTTGACTGCGGCACAAGCTAACTTCCAAGGCGGTGCTTCAAGGAGGTTCCAGAGATGGCAGAAGAACGGAATGCACGGGGATTAAGCAACAAAGAAAAACAATTAATTTTATTTATTCGTGAACTCAGTTGGGGCGATATGAAGATTAGAGTAGAGAATGGTGAACCTGTTCTTATATATGAGGCAGTAAAAACAATTAGGCTTGATGATAAACCCCTTAAACCTAAAGTTCAGCGCCAAAGAAAACCAGAGGCTGGTGACTAACAAGTATTTAATTATAATTATTAGGAATAATATAGCTAACTAATTGACAATATAAATTTAATTTGGTACCTTTCATGCATAGTAAAAAATTAATGGCTGAATCGAACAACGATAGGCCGATTTAATCTTGCTTCAGATAAGTAAGATTAAATCGGCCTATTATTTTTTGAAATTTGTAGTGCCAAGAAAAATGAAAGTAATTGGTTGCAATAGCCAATTAACAAATAAACAAAAATATAGGGAGGGTGACGCCTATGTTTTTCCGCAAAATAATAACTCGCGTCAACGGTAAGGAGTATGCATACGTAAAGCTTATTAAGAATTACAGAGAAGATGGAAAGGTCAAGCAAAGAGTTGTAGGTAACCTTGGGAATATTGAGGATTTAACACCCGAAAAGATTAATGATTTAGTCAACGGCTTGATGAGGATTTGTGGTCATGAACAGAAAAAGTGTGCCTGTGGGAAATGAGTAAAAGTATTTAAACCTTGGTATGGAAGGGGGTGGACACCAAGGTATCTTTTTTGGAGGACTAAGTGATAAATAGAACAAACCAGTTAATTATTAATAATACTTATTCTTTTAAGGTGACTATATTCTGGAACGGGGGGTTATGATAGTGCAAAAAGCAGGGGAACTTGCAGTGGAAAAAGCTGAACATGGCATTGAAATCCAAGGCCCCGGCCCCACTTTGCAAAGAAAATTGTTTTTGCTAGGTTTGGCCCTTTTAGTAGGTGTTTTAGTTTACATGATTCCAACTCCAGAAGGATTATCTGCCAAGGGTCATATGTATCTATCCCTACTGGCGGGTCTTTTGGTTTTATTTTTAACTGAGCCTATTCCATTGCCTATGGTAATGGCTACCTCCGGTTTAGGACTTATTATTTTGGGTATTGATGATGTTAAGACGGTATGGGCAGGCTATGCCAACCCTGTTGTGTTTTTTGTTCTTGGCTGTTTAATGGTTGCCATTATTGCCGAAACCGTGGGACTTACTGATAGGCTGGGAAATCTTATTTTAAGATATACTGGAACCAATGTGGTTAGATTTTCATTTATATCCTGTATGGGTCTGGGTTTAGCCTCTGCCATTATGCATGATATTGCTGCTGCTACCATTGGAATAATGGCTATGCTGCCCTTAATGAAGGCCGCCGGTATTCATCCGGGCAGTAGAACAGGCATATTCTTAATGATCGCCCTTCCCTTCAGCTGCTCGGCCGGTGGAATGGGGACTCTGGTGGGCGGTGGCAGAAATATGGTATCAGCGGCGTTCCTAAAGGATATTACCGGTATAGAAATTAGCTTTATTGACTGGGCCATTTATGCTTACCCTGCTGCCATGTTGGCAATTCCTGCCGTATGGTTAGCTGTGTTCCTGGTATTCCGGCCGGATAGAACGATACACTTTAAGCCCTTAACTGAAGAGCAGCTGGCAAAGAAACCCTTTACTGCTAAAGAAATTAAGGCTTTAGCTGTGGTAGCCCTTGTTTTTGGGGGATTTTTCACGAAGAATTGGCATGGTATGGATTACTCTATAGTAGTTATAACTGGAGTTATCTTAATGCTTGTTCTTGATTTGATTCCGTGGAAACAGCTTGAAGAAAAGACTGAGTGGGCAGTATGTTTTATGGTCTTTGGTGGCGGCATTGCCCTTGGTACTGCTATGGGGTCCAGTGGTGCTGCGGAATATTTGGCAGCTCAGTTATTTCCGCTAGTTGAAGGCAAGGGTTGGTTGGTGCTGTTTGTAGGATTAGGGTTCTTCGCTGCTGTGCTTACAAATTTGATGGCCAATGTGGCAGCAGCTGCACTGATTTTGCCCATTGCTATCCCCATGGCACAAATGAGCGGCATCAACCCGGTGATAGTTGCCATGGCTTTAGGAATGTACACTTCCTTCGCCTATCTTCTTGTTATTGGTTGTCCGCCTAACGTAGTTGCCTATAGTTTCAATTATTTTAAGGCGTCTGATTTAATGAAGGCGGGTATAGTGGCTTTGCCCGTGGGGGTAATTATTATGGCTATCATTGGCATGACTTGGTGGAAAATTATTGGTTTAGTATAAAAATGTAATATACTAAAAAAAATAACCTCAATTATAAGCTTGCTAAAATTGAGACAAGTAAATATGAAGCCCCGGGAATTACCGGGGCTTCATAATAGTCTAGGCATAACTGTCGAATAGTTGTCATAATTTTTTTTATAGAACGTAGTGACAAAAACCTTTGTCTTCCTATCTTAATAGATGTAAAAAGGAAAGGGTTGCTTATAAAACGAAAATACTATAGTATAATGTGAGGGTTTTTTTTGGTGGAATATACAATAGGGGGGATGCTTTTGGGGAGAGGTATTTCTAAGAATACTATTGCCATCAACAAAAAAGTTAACGGAAAATATTCTGGCGCAAGTGACAAAAATAACAAAAAAATTGTGAGTTGAGGGGAAATATGCTTAGTTTTTTACTAACTGCGATTTTAATGTTTGTATTTTGGTTTAGTTTATCCGGACAGACAATACCACTATTGCTAATACTAGGGGTAATATCCAGTTTACTGGTTGCCTACTGGTCACATGATTTGTTAATAGGCAAGATGGAGAAGGGACCAGACATAGGGAGAATCTTCCGTATGATTAAATATATCCCATGGTTAGCCTGGCAGATTGTATTGTCCAACTTGCATCTAATATACCTTGTCCTGCATCCCAAAATGCCCATTGAACCAACCATAGTGAGATTTAAGCACGATTTAAAGACCGATATGGGTATCACACTTCTTGCTAACTCCATTACCTTGACTCCTGGTACAATTACAATAGATGCTGATAGGAATGAATATATAGTTCATGCAGTATCAAGTAAAACTGCCCAGGATTTGTTGTCAGGTGATATGCAGGCAAGAGTTAAAGAAATTGAGGGCGGAACGAAGGAGATGAGTAAGCAGCATGGGTAATATGTTTGAAATTGCAACAGTCACTATAGTCTTAGCTGCAGTTCTCGTCCTTTACAGAGCAGTGGTAGGACCGTTTGTTTTTAACAGGATTATGTCAGTAAACTTCTTTGGTACAAAAACAGTAGTAATCCTGGTCCTGGTGGGTTTCATGTACGGTAGACCTGATGTCTTTTTAGATATTGCAATTGTTTATGCTCTGATTAACTTTACGGCTGTTTTGGCCTTTCTAAAGTATGTCGAGTCTGGCCGTTTTGACAGGTGATAATAATTACTAATCAACAGGATGGGGAAATATGGATATAGATATTCGAATAATTTTTACAGGATTATTCCTGGCTTTAGGATGTTTCTTATTACTGGTTGCATCCATTGGGGTAATCAGATTTCCTGATTTCTTTTCCAGGATGCATGCGGCGGGTAAGGCCGATACCATGGGACAGTCCTGCATTTTAATTGGACTAATCATTTACTCAGGATTTAACCTGGTGAGCCTTAAACTGCTTATTATCATGGCTATGATTTATGTCATTAACCCTACTGCCACCCACTACTTGGCCAAGGCAGCCTATATGAAGGGTGTAAAACCATGGGAAAAGGGCTGCAAGTATGGGGAGTCAGACCCATTTGGTGTATCCTGTGACACTAGCGTTGCCGGTAAAAAAGCCAAAGTTAAGGCAAAAAGGTAATGGTTAACACAAAATCACGTTTATGGAGTTGAAGGTATGATTGATATAGCCATTCCGCTTTTTCTGGTGGTTTGTGGCATTGCAGTACTACTGGTAAAAGATTTAATGAGTTCAATAATGATTTTTTCAGTATACAGCCTGGTTATGGCTATTGAATGGGTTCGCCTTAATGCTGTTGACGTGGCTATTACCGAGGCAGCAGTGGGGGCAGGCATCTCCACGGTACTTTTTATGGTTGTTTTAAGCCGTACAAAATACGTGGACGAGGGCAAGAAACCCGTCAGTATTCCAGCCCTTTTGGTTGCCGCTGCAGTAGCAGCTATTCTCCTGTATGGAACCGCCGATCTTCCCAATTTGAGGGATCCTAATATTGCGCCTAGTGCCCATGTTGCACCTTATTATTTGGAGAAATCCTATGAAGAGACAGGTATGATAAACGTTGTTGCAGCAATTCTTGCTTCATACAGGGGTTATGATACTTTAGGTGAAACTGTAGTGGTTGCCACCGCCGGTTTTTGTCTGATTCTACTTCTAAGGCAGCTCAGAAAGGGACGGAGCACAGGTGATTCGGAGGAAAGGACGGGCTCACGTACATGAATAAACATGTAAACCAAATGGAACCGGGTCCGGCCGGTGCCGAACAGGATAGAGACATTATTAAGAAAACAGTAACTAAGTTATTAATACCTTTTATCCAACTCTTTGGGCTGTATGTAATAGCGCACGGAGAATTGGGACCAGGCGGAGGCTTCCAGGGAGGTGTTATCCTGGGAGTTAGCGTAATAGTTTACTGCTTGGTATTTGGCCTAAAAGAAGGTCAAAAGAGAATGTCTATCAAGACTAATGATCTCTTGGTTTCCTCGGGAGCATTGATTTATGGTGGTATCGGCGTTTTAGCACTGATCTTGGGCGGGAACTACCTTGAGTATCGGGCCTTGCTCCCTGATCCTAAGCTAGGTAGCCATTATGGAATACTAGGTATTGAAATAGGAGTAGGTATGACAGTTGCCGCGGTAATGATTACACTATTCTATGAAACGGTAAGGCGAGATGACAATGATTGAACTATTAGCAAAATATAATTATTGGATTGTAATAATCCTGTTAACAGTTGGGTTATACGGAGTAATGGCCAAGCAGAATTTGATCAAAAAGATCATTGGACTTAACGTCTTTCAAACGGCTGTTCTTCTGTTTTTCGTATCCATGTCCAAAATTGAGGGTGGAACCGCGCCTGTCCTCTTGAAGGGACAACATCTATACGATAACCCCCTTCCTCAAGTATTAATGCTAACCGCCATTGTGGTGGGTGTGAGTATTACCGCTGTGGCCCTGGCCATTGTAATGTTAATTTACAAGGAATATGGGACCATTGAAGAAGATCAAATACTGGAGATGAACAAGCATAATGATTAAACATTTGCCAGCTCTGTTAATAGTGATACCCCTGCTGGCTGCGATTATTACCCCCATCGTTGGCCGAATAAACAGGGTGTTAAGTTGGTATGCCGCGACCATAACAACATTCATATGCTTTGCTATCTCCCTTTCGCTTTTGCAAACTGTATTGGATCAAGGGAGTATAAGCTACTGGATGGGTGGCTGGGAGCCGCCCTGGGGTATTGAGTATGTAATTGATTATCTAAATATTTTTGTATTGCTGATCGTTTCTTTTATGGCTTTTGTTGGAGCCATATTCTCCAAGAACAACATTAACATTGAAATTGACGAAGATAGAAAACCTATTTTCTATGGGGTGTACCTATTATTTGTAACCGGCCTGATGGGCATGGCTGCAACAGGGGATATTTTCAATATCTATGTGTTTTTGGAAATCACATCTATATCAGGATATGCCCTTATAGCTATAGGCAGAAAGCGTCAAGCTCTGTTTGCAGGGTTTAACTACCTGGTAATGGGAACCATAGGAGCTACCTTTTTCCTTCTAGGTATAGGCTATCTGTATTTAATGACAGGGACCCTAAATATTGCTGATCTGGCAGCTAGACTGCCGGAATTTTATCATACCAAAGCTATCTTTACAGCTTTTGCCTTCCTCTTAGTGGGTCTATGCATTAAGTTGGCACTTTTCCCTGTGCATATATGGTTGCCCGGTGCCTATGCCTATGCTCCATCAACTATCAGTGCGGTTATGGCTGCAACAGCTACTAAGGTAGCAGCCTATGCATTAATTCGTGTAATGTTTACCCTGTTTAACCCAGAATTTTATGCCCAGGTTCCTTTTAACATTGAGTATACGTTACTTTTCTTCTCGGTAATTGCCATTTTGGCAGGGTCTATTATTGCTCTGGCACAGACAGATATCAAGAAGATGCTGGCTTATTCCAGTGTGGGGCAGATAGGCTACATTGTACTGGGTATTTCACTCATGAGTGTAACTGGAATGATTGGCTCACTGATGCACCTGTTAAACCACGCTATGATGAAGGGAGCTCTCTTCCTGGTGGTAGGTGCGGTAGTATACAGAACAGGTTATACCAGTATAGAAGGCTTCAGAGGACTTGGTAAGAAAATGCCCTTCTCAATGGCGGCCTTCACCATCGCTGCCCTTTCTATGATTGGTGTGCCCCTTACTGTAGGATTTGTCAGCAAGTGGTATTTAGCGGTTGCTTCCATTGAAGTCGGCATGTGGTGGTTGGTGCCCATTATCCTAATTAGCTCACTGCTTACCGCAGCTTATTTCTGGAGAGTAATTGATAATATTTGGTTTAAGTGTGCACCGGGAGAAGAGACTCATGAACGGGGACACGGACATGATTGCCACCATGCACCTATTAAATCAAATGATGCTCCTGTATCCATGTTGATACCTACAGTTACAGTGGCTGTATTATGCATAGTTTTCGGTGTCTTTGCCTATGCACCTGTTTCCCTTGCAGAAAAAGCGGCCGTGATTCTTTTAAAGTAAAGAGGTGATAAACTTGGAAATAATCGAATCAGCAAGGCCGGGATTAGCAGTTCTTGTTTCACTGCTGGCAGTAATATTGATAGGTGTATCAGGTAGGTACCCTAACCTTAGGGAAGGATGGACCATATTGGCCTCCCTAATTAAATTTGGCCTTGTAGTTTCAATGCTTCCTACAATATTGGAAGGCAAGGTAATTGAGTATCATCTAGCTACAATATTACCCGGTCTTGATTTAGCCTTCAAGGTTGATGCCCTAGGCATGACCCTTGCCCTAACTGCATCTTTTCTATGGATTATTACCTCGGTTTATGCCATTGGCTATATGCGGTCTCTGGATGAGCATGCTCAAACAAGATTTTTTATGTGCTTTGCCATTGCCTTATCCGCAGCCATGGGTGCAGCCTTCGCGGCAAATATATTTACACTATTTGTGTTCTATGAGGTAATCACCGTAAGTACCTACGCCCTTGTTGCCCACGAAGAAACTCCGGCTGCCATCAAAGGTGCGAGAAGATATCTAACCTACTTGCTGGGTACATCGATATTATTCTTTTTACCGGCAATGTTTTTAACCTATAACTATGCAGGTACTTTGGATTTTGCAAGCCATGGAATACTGGCCGGGACTGCTCCTAATGCAGTTATAGCCGTAATCTTTGTCCTTTTTATAGCTGGTATAGGTAAAGCCGGCATGATGCCCTTCCATCTTTGGCTGCCAGCTGCCATGGTCGCGCCTACTCCGGTAAGTGCCCTTCTGCATGCAGTGGCAGTTGTTAAGGTGGGCGTATTTACGGTTCTTCGTATTGTCCTGTTTGTATTTGGTGTTGATTTGTTACAGGAAATCGGTCTTGGTACATTATTAGCTTATTTTGCATCCTTCACCATCATAGTTGCTTCCATAATAGCCCTGAGACAGGATAATTTAAAACTTCGTTTGGCATACTCCACAGTGAGTCAGCTATCTTATATTGTTCTCGCGGTGGCATTATTAACACCAAGCGGTATTACCAGCAGTATAATACACATTACCATTCACGCCTTTGGTAAGATTACTCTCTTTTTTGTAGCCGGAGCAATTTACGTGGCTACGCATAAAAAGTATATTAGCCAAATGAATGGGATAGGCAAGAAGATGCCGTTTACCATGGCAGCCTTCACAGTGGGGGCCCTGTCCATGATAGCTGTACCGCCGGTTGGCGGGATTGTTAGTAAGTGGTATCTTACACTTGGGGCAATTGAAGCAGACATGCTTCCTATCCTTGGGGTAATTGTGTTAAGTACTTTATTAAACGCGGCTTACTTTTTACCCATAATCTATGCAGCATTCTTTAAAAACCCGCCGGAAGAGGATGGGCAGGGAGTACAGGAGGCTCCACCTATGGTAGTTGTTCCATTGGTTCTAACTGCAATTGGAGCAATCACACTGTTTTTCTACCCGGCACTGCTGCTGGATCTTGCCAAAATGGTAGTGGCCCTCGTGGTGTAATAGTGAAAAAGTAACCGTAAATAGGGAAGACAGGGGGGCAAACAGGAACGAAAATGAATAAAATTGTGGAATATTTCGAAAGACCAGAGGTTGGGAAAGCAGTTCGCTATATATTTTATGCCAGCCTGGTGTTACTTCTTATAGCCGAATTATTTATTGAGAAGCACCCATATTTTCATTGGGCAGCCTTTCCAACCTTTTTCGCAGTCTATGGTTTTTTCGCCTGTGCAGTAATCATTGCAGTTTCCAAACTGCTGGGCAAGTTTTGGCTACAAAAAGGGGAGGATTACTATGACTAGCTTTCTACCGCCTGCCTTTATATTTATAGCAGGGGCGGCTCTGATTCCTTTCCTTAACGGGAGACTCAGGCAGGCATATATGATTCTTCTCCCCTGTCTTGCATTCTTAAACCTGCTCAATATGCCAGAGGGCAATAGCTGGGTTCTGAATTTTTGGGAGTATCAACTAACCTTTGCCCGGGTAGACAAACTTAGTATGGTTTTTGCCTATATCTTTGTGATCATGTCCTTTGCCGGTGCTATATTTGCACTACATGAAAAGGATAAGATGCAGCTTACGGCAGCGTTTCTCTATGCCGGTAGTTCATTGGGTGTTGTATTTGCAGGAGATTTATTAACTCTGTTTATCTTCTGGGAGATTATGGCCTTTGCATCTGTATGCCTGGTGTTTGCCAGGGATACCCAGGCGGCCATTAAAGCAGCCTTCAGGTACATCATGGTACACCTTTTCGGCGGCCTACTGCTGCTAATAGGTATACTGATGCATGTTGCGGAAACTGGCTCCCTGGAATTCAACTTAATTGGTTTAGACGGGTTGGCCTCAGTATTCATCTTGCTTGGCTTTGCATTAAATGCAGCCATTCCTCCACTTTCTGCTTGGCTTACAGATGCATACCCGGAGAGTACTGTGATTGGAACAGTATTCCTCAGTGCATTTACTACCAAGACAGCAGTTTATACCCTAGCAAGGGGCTTTGCCGGTACTGAGATCCTAATGTGGGCTGGTATTACCATGATTATTTATGGTATTGTATTTGCCATCCTGGAAAATGATATGAGACGAGTATTGTCCTACAGTATTATTAACCAGGTGGGCTTTATGATTGTAGGTATCGGAATAGGTACTACCCTGGCCATAAACGGTGCAGCATCCCATGCCTTTGCGCATATTTTGTATAAGGCACTTTTGATGATGTCTGCAGGTGCGGTGCTTTATCTGACCGGCCGAAGTAGGTGTACCGAATTGGGCGGCTTATATAAGACCATGCATTGGACCCTTATATTCTGCCTTGTTGGAGCAGCGTCAATATCTTCCTTCCCGCTAACGGGAGGTTTTACCACCAAGTCAATGATTGCATCTGCTGCGGGACATGAGCATATCACCATTATATGGTTATTGTTAACCCTGGCATCCGCAGGTGTATTCTTACATGCTGGTATCAAGTTCCCTTACTTTGTATTTTTTGCAAAGGATTCCGGGTTAAGACCCAGCGAAAAGGATTTACCTGTAAACATGCTGGTAGCCATGGGCTTCCTATCTTTCATGTGTATCTTAATCGGGGTATATCCCCAGGTATTGTACCAACTTCTTCCGTATCCCGTTGATTATGTACCGTACACCGGGGATCACGTTGTTAGCCAGCTTCAGTTGCTCATGTTCTCGGCCTTAGCCTTCTTCATGCTATTGAAGTACCTCAAGAGAACAGAGACCCTTACCCTTGATACTGACTGGTTTTACAGAAGGGGAGCAAAAATTGTAGTTGCAGCCCTTGCTATTCCAGTATCCTGGACCCATAATAAGCTTGGGTATATTTTCCTGGAGAAAATCCCCAACTTTGTAATTTGGTTTGGGAAGAATCCATTGGGGGCTATCAAGATTGGAGCAGATACCTTGGTTGTATCTATGGTCGGTGGAAAAGAAGCTAAGAAACGGTTAGAGCAAGAAAAGGCGGCTTACCCTGGCGTTCTAAAGCAGTGGTCAATTAGTTCTGCTGTAGCAATTGCCATGGTGTTATTTGCAGCCTACATGATGTTATTCTTCTTTAGGTAAAATGATATTAGGATAACCGGAAGGAGGTCACCATGTATAAATATTTGCTAGCCACAGACGGTTCAGAAAACTCTATGCGGGCAGCCTTGTATTTGCTTGATATTGCTACCACCCATAGAAAGAGTATTGAGGTTACAGTACTAAGCGTACAGGAAGTTGCGGCTTGGTTTACTGAATCAGTTGAAGATGTCAGTCATAAAACAGCTGGGTTATTTAAAAATGCAGGCATTCCTGTTAATACCGTTATCAAAGAAGGAGATCCCGGAGAGGTAATCGCAGAAACTGCAGAACTGCTGGGAGTAGACCATATTGTTATGGGAGTAAGGGGTTTGGGACAGGTTAAGGTAATACTTCTAGGCAGCGTAAGCCAGAAGGTAATACAACTGTGCAAATGCCCTATAACCCTAATTAAATAATTATATTTCCTTTTGATACATTAAAAACCACTGTCCATGAGGGATGGTGGTTTTTTTAGCAAGGATAGAGAAGAATATCACAAACCATAACATCTTGATCTTAAAGTAAAAATTTGATTTTGGAATAGTATATTAATGCTTGCTAATTGACAAAATTAAAAATATATGCTGAACGTTACCTCTAGTATAAAATATAGATTACCTCATTGACAATAATTTTTAAGTGTGATACCTTTCACTCAGATTAGAAAATTAAAATACATATGCTGAATCGAAAAACGATAGGCCAACATCCCTAAATAAAAATGCGGGGATAGTTGGCCTATTTTATTCTAAATTCTGGAGACGGCAGAAACTGAGAAAAAATTGGAGGTGATAATAAATTACTTTACCAATTAGACAATTGTAAAAGTAATTTTCAATGACAGAAAAAACACAAAGCCCTATTAATAAACTACTAAACAGATACCAAATAAAACTAAAGGATAGGGAGGAACTAATATACTGAAAAAATAACTATTAGAAAATAATAATTATATACTTTGTATTTGTGGAAAGTTAAAAAAATCACAAGTTAAGAGAATTATAAATATTAGGAAGCAGATAAGAGAGGAGAAATGTATATGGCAAAGGTTGAAGCTGAACTTCAACTGCAAGGTCATGTGGTTGAAAAACAAGGCTATCCTGAGGCTCCCCAGGGACATTCTATGCAAAGAACTCTATTACTGATATTGCTTGCAATTGGTGTTGGAGTAGCAGTATGGATGTTGCCTACTCCTGAGGGTCTGTCTGAAAAAGGACATACTTACCTAGCACTGCTAGCTGCATTATTAATAATGTTCTTGACAGAACCTATTCCACTTCCGATGGTTATGGCCTCTTCAGGTTTAGCTATGGTATTGCTTGGCATCGAGCAGGTAAAGGTAGTTTGGGCAGGTTATGCTAATCCTACAGTGTTCTTTGTGATTGGCTGCCTGATGATTGCAATTATTGCCGAGCATGTGGGTTTAACTGAGAGACTTGGACGCCTTATTCTTAGGCATACGGGAACTAATATAGTAAAGTTTTCTTTTATTTCTTGTTTTGGGTTAGGTGTTGCCTCCTCTATCATGCATGATGTTGCTGCTACAACAATTGGTATCATGGCTATGCTACCCCTGATGAAAGCGGCAAATATTCATCCGGGCAGTCGTGAAGGTGCATTCCTTTTATTGGCTCTGCCCTTTAGCTGTTCAGCAGGTGGCATGGGTACACTGGTGGGGGGCGGTCGGAATATGGTTTCGGCGGCGTTCTTAAAGGATATCACCGGAATAGATATATCTTTTTTTGAATGGACCCTTTATGCAATGCCTGCCGCTATTTTAGCTATTCCGGCTGTATGGTGTGCTGTTTACCTGGTATTTCGCCCCAATCGCAATCTGCACTTTAAAGAATTGTCTGAAGAACAGAAGGCAAAAAAGCCCTTCACCACAGCAGAGATTAAAGCACTAATAGTTGTGGCTCTAGTTTTCCTTGGGTTTTTTACTAAGGATTGGCATGGCCAGGATTATTCCATAGTGGTTTTTGGGGGTGCAATACTGGCACTAATTATGAGATTAATTAACTGGGAAGAATTAAACCATAAGACAGAGTGGGCAGTGGCATTGATGGTTTTTGGTGGCGGCATCGCCCTAGGAACAGCAATGGGAACCAGTGGTGCTGCAGACTATCTGGCCAAGGAAATATTTTTCCCGCTTATTGATGGAAAAGGCTGGCTGATATTGTTTGTTGGAATGGGAGTCTTTGCAGCACTGTTAACCAACCTGATGGCCAACGTGGCAGCAGCAGCTCTTATTTTACCAATCGCAATTCCTTTAGCACAAATGAATGGTATTAATCCAGTGATAGTGGCCATGGCCCTTGGAATGTACACATCCTTCGCCTATCTGCTGGTTGTGGGATGCCCCCCTAACGTAGTATCTTATACTACAGGTTATTTTAAACCTTCCCAAATGGCAAAGGCAGGTCTGGTTGCTCTACCCCTGGGGGTCCTCATTCTGGCTCTGGTGGCCATGACCTGGTGGAAAGTTATCGGCCTTGTGTAATTAATCCTTAACAGTAAAAGTAAGAACCCCGGGAGGAAATCCCCGGGGTTATATTTATGCTGCAATTTTATTATGGTCATCATGATCAATAATTCGGAAGTTCTCTACAATGAAACAATAGGCAAGTATACCGATGGCAACTAGGCCAATACTTACCGACCACTCCCAAACCGAGGGGAAGTACCAGCCGCCGGTGGAGCCAGACATACCAGTAAAGACTACATTCATCCGGTTTAGAATAACACCTCCGCTGACCAGCAGGCCGTAGATAAACAAGCCAGAACGGGTAGCACCAGCGCCTGTAAAGACAATGAGGATTGGTATTATAACGCCAAGTACTAACTCAGCCAGGAACAAGTTGCCCTCAAGGTTACCGGCAAAGACCAGGTTCCAGACATTGCGGCTGGAAAGGTCAAAAATCTTTAGGGCCAAGTACAGTAACATAAAGTAACCGCCGATCTTTGCTAAACCCCTTAAAACATCTACAGGAACTTTATGATTGTAGGCACGCCCGGCCAAGGTGGATTCCACACAAATCATGGCTGGTCCGACAAAGAATGAGGAGATTAAAAAGAAGTAGGGAATCATTGTAGACCACCAAAGGGGATACAACTTATGCACCGCCACCAGATACAATCCACCTAGGGAAGATTGGTGCAAGGTAGGAAAGATAATACCAATGATTAATAGGAAGGGCATGGCAGATTTAAAGGCATTGTGCCATTTTACACCAACCTTCTCCGTGAAAATTTCTCCAAATTCCAACACCTGAATGGTGGTATAACAGGATACACACCAGAAAACTTCAAATAATACAGAAGTATGACCCCAGGATACAAAGGGCCTCCAGAAATTGAACCACTGGCCAATATCAAGGAATAAGCCTGCCATTACCAGTAAATATCCCAGTAAAGAAGTTAACATGGCACTGCGAGCTATGGCATGGTATTTATCCTTGTGTAAAACATGAACTATAATGGCAGTAAAGTATCCGCCACCGGCCAATGCAACACCTGTAAGAACGTCAAAGCCGATCCAAAGTCCCCAGGGCCATTCATCACTTAGATTTGTGACTATACCTAGCCCGGTGACTAAACGAAAAATTGCTACAACGGTACAAATAATTGCCAAAAGAATCAATAACTTTCTTATGGGAGTCATCTTAAAACTCCAGCCTTGAGTTGCCATTTATATCCCCCCTTATAATATTCTAGGCTTTAATATTTTTGTCTTTAGAAATTTCGTTGCGACGCTTGGTGTAATGGTATAATCCTGTCAATATTACACCCCAGCTAACAGCAACTATAGGTGTGTATTTAAGGAAGTCGTGGGAATAGGTAGATAGGGGAGTGGTTCCAAGATTAGTATTAAAGCCTAACTGTTCAAAGGGAACGTCGGAAATATATAACCAGGATGTACCACCAACTTCTTTTTCTCCATAAACCTCTTTAATGTACCTGCCGTCCTTAGCAATGGTTGACTTAGCCTCAGCAAGGATTTTATCCCTATCTCCAAAGGTAAATACTCCGGCGGGGCAAACTGAAACACAAGCGGGTGACTCACCCCTCTCCACCTTAGTGGAGCACATTTGACATTTAGTTACCAATGGAAAAGCCTTATCCCACTCATATTTAGGAATATTAAAGGGGCAGGCAATCATACAATAGCGACATCCAACACATAGGTGAGGATAGTAGATTACTGGCCCATCCTCAGTTTTCTGCAGTGCCTTGGCAAAACATGCTGAAGCACAGGCAGGATCTTGACAATGCAGGCATTGCTGCTTAACAAATCTAAATACCGGAGTTCCTTCCGGTGATTGAACCATATTAAAATTTACAACGGTCCAATTCTTATCGGTTAGTTTTACTTGCTCTCCTACTGCAGGGCTTGAATCAAATTTTATGTCATTCCACAATTTACAGGCCACAGTACAGCTTCCACACCCTACACACTTTGTTAGGTCAACCAGTACACCCTTTGCCATTTAATTCACCTCCTGAGAATTACATTAAACTTTTTTCTTTGGGGTTAAGTGTTTACTGCGATCTTCGTATTCTGTATGCAGTAATTCATGGGCTAAATGACTGTTTGGCTTCCCTAAGAATTTTTCATAAATCAATGCTACTTCAGCATTTTCATGACTCAGCCGCTTTTTATATATCTGGGCGTCTATTTGATAGGTACTGGCTAAACGGGCCTTACGTATATCATCAGAAGGTGGGAGTGATGTTCTTGGCTGTCCACCTCCACTAATGCAGCCTCCAGGACAGCTCATGAACTCAATAAAATGATACCTGGGAGGAAGTCCCTGGCGTTTATCCTCTCTTAGCTGATCTAAAATAACCCTGGCATTACTCAAACCGTGGGATACCGCCACATTAACCTGACCAACGCCAGGCACTTCTAAGGAGGCCTCCTTAACACCCTGTAGGCCCCTTACGGGTGTGAGGTTAAATAAAGCTTCCGGTGGATTTTGACTTGTAATTAAGAAGTAAGCTGAGCGAACTGCAGCCTCCATAACTCCTCCGGTAGCACCAAAGATTACAGCAGCTCCAGTACCTTCTCCCATAAGGGGGTCATATTTGGCGTCAGCAAGGGCTGTTAAGTCTATACCCTTTCTTTTTATCATGCGGGCTAATTCACGGGTGGTCAGAACTACGTCAACATCTCGCATCTCAGGCTTTCCATCATGATGTCCGGCATCATTCATTTCAGGGCGATTGCATTCATACTTTTTGGCAGTGCAAGGCATTATTGATACAGAAAAGATTTGTTCCGGGTTAATACCCTTTTCCTTGGCGTAATATGTTTTAATTAATGCTCCCAGCATTTGCTGGGGAGATTTACAGGAGGACATATGCTCCAACAAATCAGGGTAAAAGTACTCACAGAATTTGACCCAGCCTGGGCTACAGGAAGTAAACTGGGGCAGTGGAGCAGGCAGATCTCCTGTGACACGACGAACTAATTCTGTACCTTCTTCCATGATGGTAAGGTCTGCAGTAAAATTAGTATCAAATACAGCATCAAATCCAAGCTTCTTTAATGCGGCAACCTGTTTACCTTCAACAATACTCCCTGGGGCCATCCCAAATTCTTCACCCAGGGCAACCCTGGTAGCAGGTGCTGTCTGCACCACTACATGAAGCTCCTTATTCTCTATGGCTGCCAATACTTTATCAATTTCATCCCGCTCGGTAATAGCAGCAGTTGGGCACCATAGTGTGCATTGACCACAATTGACACAGGTAATGTCATCTTTAATTGGTAAATCGTAATAGCCATAAACCGTCTGGATACGTTCACAGACCTCAATGCATTGACCACATAGGATACACTTTTTATCGTCCCTTACTATTGAGGGATTGTAGGGGTCAATGGGTATACGCCCTTTTACCTGAACGGGCCAAGAGCTGGCCACCTGATACTGCTGTGGCAGCCACCCTTTTCCACCAGCTGGTTCCTGACTGCAGCCAGAAATAGTAACTGCTATTCCGGTCAGCCCAACTCCCCCGATCATTTTAAGGAAGCCCCGTCTTGTTACTGACTTTGGCTTTACAGTGAGGTTTTCCATGCACTTTCCTCCTTTATTTTAGTTATTTATTTAAATAGTTTAGGAAAAGGAAAAATGGTCAGAATGTGCGTAATAAGCAACTTCTGACCATTCCCAACGCTGTAATTTTATCCGCACAAGTAGTACGTATTTACCTTGCACCGGGTAGTAATAAATAGATTTGCTAAAGTTATGAAAAGGAGCACAATCACTAACCCTTTATTAAAGGTTATTCTTTGCTTTTGTGAAAATTCCTGCAATATAAAAACTATTTAGAAAGTTTTTTTAAATAAAAATTTACTTAATTATTTTAATTTACAAAACCATTGTCATTGCAATAGAATAGCTAATAGAGATTGACAAAATTAAGGGACTAATTTTGTAATTATTTTTTTAATATTCTAAATTTACAAATTATTGCACAATTGTTATTGTAGTATTAAAATATGGCCGCGGCTAGGTATTTAAAAAATTCATAATTATTTAGTTGAATAATAAAAGAAAGTTATGCAATTCACATAAATTGTGTTAAATATATTGAATTGTTTTAAAGGGGACAGGGAGTGGTCGCATGCAGTCATTAAAACATCAAATTACTGTGCTTGTAGTTGCCTCAACTTTAATATTAGCAGTGAGTATTATGGTTGCCATTGGCATGCAAATAAAAGACACTGCAGTTTTGGCCTGTATAACCAAGGCTAAAAGCGACTTATCCACCGGGGAGGCACTAATAAATTTTAAGTATCCGGGACCCTGGAGGGAGGAAGATGGTTTCCTTTATAAAGGGAACATAAGAATTAACAATAATAATGAAATTGTTGATTATATAAGCAGTTTGACGGGTAATACGTCTACCATATTTTTAGGCAAAACAAGGGTAGCCACAACAGTTAAGAAAGAAAATGGGGAAAGGGCAGTTGGTACCCATGCATCTGAGGAAGTTGCTAAGAAAGTGCTTACTGAAGGGAAGGAATATCTTGGTGAGGCAGAAGTGGTCGGACAGCGATATCAGACGGCTTACAAGCCTTTGCTTGATCAGAATGGCAACATTATTGGAATGTTTTATGTTGGAATTTCTAAAAAGTTTTATGATACTCTGTTTGTAGATTCACTAACCAGAATGGCCCTTATTGGTATAGCCTTGACCATAATGGTTTTCTTTGGAGCAATTTATTTTACAAAAAGGGTAATTACAGAACCCCTTAAACTACTTACTGAAGAGACACAAAAGTTTACAAAGGGGGATTTCTGTTCTCTATATTACCCAACCAAAATTGATAGTAATAATGAAATAGGTGAACTGGCCAGATCAATAAAAGAAATGGGAGAGTGGGTCCAGGCCCTAAATTATCAAATTAATAAGGCTACGCAAATAAATGCACCTGTGGCAAAGCAAATTGCTTCAGGTGCCGATAGTAGCTTTCTCGAAGAGGAATGCAGCAATTGTATTAAAAGGAATGTCAACAGGGAAAAGCAATGGGGGGAGCTATCCAAAGGCTTAAATGAAGTAACACTTAACCAAATTTTAAACTACATGAAAGAAAAGGATTGTAGTCTATCTGCATCGGAAATAGCCAGGGCAGTAAAGCTTACTAAAGTTACCGTACGACGTTACCTGGACTTCATGGAAAGATGTGGAAAGGTAAATGTGGATATGCAATATGGCCCTGTTGGACGTCCTCTAAAATTATATAGGTTGGATATTGAACAGTAGAGGAAAGGTTCTGGCAAAAGCCAGAACCTTTCAGATTGTCGAGAACTACCTATATTCGGGTTTTAATAATCCCTCACGATTCCTCTCTCCGCAGTGGACAGCGCTAATCGCTCTCTTCGGGCAAAAATGGGCCGCCTTCGAGTAAACATCGTGTTTACCTCAGGCTTGCCCGGACGTCCATGTCCGGGCACCCATTTTCGCATCCTCAGCTTCGCGAAGCGCTGTTTCCACTGCTTCGAATGTCGCTGTTCTGGATTATTAAAACCCAGTTAAATCTTTTTCAACAGGCTGAAAGGTTCTGGCAAAAGCCAGAACCTTTTTTAGTCACGATCTTTGAAAATGCTAGCGATTTCCTGTGAATTTATAAATGCTAGGAATGTTTCGCAAACTGTTGATAGTGGCCTTTCTTGATGGAATATTAGGGAGAAGCTTCTTTTTATTTCTATATTAGCTATTTTGCAGGTTTTTACTGTTTTCAATTGTATCTCCTTGGTTACTGCCAACTCTGATAGAATTGTAGCTCCTAATCCTGCCTCAACCGCCCCAATAACTGCCTGGGTATTGCCTAATTCCATTACGGTATTTAATTCCCGGGGATCTAAACCAGCGGCCTTAAGGGAAGATTCCATTACTACCCTGGTACCAGAACCGGGTTCCCTTAGTACAAAGGGGAGGGTAGATAGTTCCTTAAGGGTTAGGCTCTTTTTAATGGCCAAGGGATGGTTGTAGGGTAAAACCACCAGCAATTCATCCCTCATAAAGGGTATATTTTTTATTTCAATATGATCCACAGGACCTTCTATAAGGCCTAAATCCAATTTTTGCTCTAGAATGCGTTCTGCAATATGTTGCGTATTGGTGACCTCAAGGTGTATATCCACTTCAGGATAATCATGGTTAAACATACCCATGATTTTTGGGAGTACATTTTCAGCTATTGTATGACTTGCTCCAAGATATAAATTTCCACTGACCTCTCCCACCAGACTTTGAATATGCTTTTCTGATTGTTCTAAGAGATTCAACATCTCACTGACATAATTATTGAGGACCTCCCCAAAGCGGGTTAACTTAATTTTTTTACTGGAACGATCAAATAATTTAGCACCGTAATGCTGCTCTAATAAATAAACATTGTGATTTATAGTGGGCTGAGATATGTTTAGAATTTTGGAGGTTTTATTTAAGCTTTCATTCTCGGCCAGGAGCTTAAAGACCCTTAAATGCATTATGTTCATTATTATTCACCCTTAGTTTATAATGGTATTATCTTTAATATTTCCATTTTTATATTTTTACTCAGATTTGTCTGCCATATTGCTGACAATACTAATCAACTTAGTCTTGTTGCATAAAGTTAGGAGGGTACTAGTGTCTGATATCATTAATCATGAAGTAATGGATTATATAAGAAATTTATTACCACCTAGGGATGAGTTATTTCTAGAAATGGAGAGGGAGGCGAAGGAAAAGATTATACCCATAGTAGAGCCGGAGATTGGTCATTTTCTATACTGGCTGGCTAAAACCAAGGGTAGCAGTAGAGTATTAGAAATTGGCACGGCCATGGGATACTCAACCCTGTGGCTCGCCAAAGCTGTAATGCCACAGGGAGGCAAAATAACCACCATAGAAATCAATAGACCAAGATATGAGATGGCTTCTAAATATTTTTCTAGGGCTGGGGTAGAGAAAGAGATAAATTTGGTTTTTGGAGATGCCAGAGAGATACTTTTTGATTTGCCAGGCCCATATGACTTTATATTTTTGGATGCTGCTAAAGGTAAGTATGTAGAGTTTCTTAGTAAATGTATAGATATTTTGGAGCCGGGAGGGTTATTAATTGCGGAAGACGTATTCATGAGGGGAATGGTAATAACGGGAGATATAGATAAAAGAAGAAATAAAACCGCTATGTTAAGATTAAGGGACTACCTTAAAATTGTATCCAGCCACCCCCAGCTTAACACGGTTGTAATACCTATTGGAGATGGACTAGCAATTAGCACAAAGACTTAACTTAAAAGATAATCGCATAAATATATTAAATAAATGAACTGAAATATAATATATTAGTTAATTGCAAAAAAATAATAAAATATAAATGTAAATCAGAAAAAAACAACAAGAATCACCTAAAATAATTTATAGAACAAAACTAAAAACAAATAAATAAACTAAAATATAAAATATTATAATATTAGTTCAATAATATATTTTATACTACATAAAAGGATAAATTTATATTAAAATCAGCGTAATAGCTTGATGAATAATTAGTAATAGTGAATCAATTCCAACTATTAAAATATCAAACTTGATAATGGTCCATAGGTACTAAACTATGGATTGAGATTATGAACGAACTTTATCTTGTGTTAAAAAATTACTATTAATAGCAGAATAAGAACGTTCCTATAAAAAACAAAGCAATCAAAACCTCAATAACAAACAATATAAACAATACATATAACTTATGAAGGGTAAATATATTTTAGTTTTTTTTTGCTAATAAAATAATTAACATTTATCTGTCAAATCAAATAATAAATCAAGGTAAAATTATGGACTAGATATAATAATACATACAAGCAAAAACATACTTAATATAAAGAATGTAATTTAAGTTACATAATGTGGTAATTTAGCCGTCTATTTAATATTGATTAGTTAACTATAGTTGTCTATAATTACCCTTGTATAATTGTCGGTTCACCTTGCCTGAACGGATGGATTAAATTGGAAGGAGTGAGGGCGCATTAGGCAAATCCAGTGGGGTACATGCCTGGCAGAATGCTAACAAACTTCTTTTTTTATACTGATTATAATGGGGTTTAGCGCTATTAATAGCATTAGCAAAGGTGTTAGTACCTAAGTTAACGTGGCAACCAAAGAGTATGATGGGGTGGCCAAGTTTACTGGCTTGTGAACCGGGTTTTTTGTATTTCTCCAACAAAAAGGATTCTGTGTAGAATGAAGGACGGAAGAATCGGTTTTAGGAGGAGTACTTAATTATTAATCTCAAGGAGGTATGTTGACTTGCTGCTGACGGTATTTATCTATGCATCCATTATCGCTTTCATTGGTATCTCGTTGTACAAGGCGTACCAGTATGCCAAAATGCCCATGCACGGACGTTGGGAACTGTATCCTGTTCCAAAGGAGCCGGGTGAGAAAGGGCACTACGGTGGATCCTATTACGAGGATCTGGAGTGGTGGAATAAACCCAGACAGGTGTCCCATTCCGGGGAAATTATTGACATGATGAAGGAAATGCTGTTTATTAAGAATTTGTTTGTAAACCAACGGCATCAGTGGTGGCTATCCTATGCTTTACACCTTGGTATTTATTTATTAGGTCTGTGGACCGTTCTGTTGGCAGTTGGTGCAGTCATGGAATTATCAGGAATACCATTAACTACTGCTGAAGGAGTTTCTGCTAGCTTTGCTGCTTCCATGGTATATTACATTACATTTATTTCCGGTTCTGTAGGGGCCTTACTGGTGGCTTTTGGATCAATAAGCCTCTTCTTAAAGAGAATGTTTAACGAAACCTTTAGTAAGTACACTACACCCCAGGAATATTTCAACCTGTTCTTTATCTTTGCTGTAGTAATAAGCGGACTGATGGTCTGGAGTGCAGATCCTGGTTTTAACTACGGTCGAGAAATTATGAAGGGCCTGTTTACCTTCTCACCAATCCAAGCAGATGGTGCCTTAACAGCTCATATCATTTTGCTGGGGGTTCTGTTAATCTACATTCCTCAAACCAAAATGAGTCACTATGTTGGGAAATATTTCGCATTTCACAAAATTCTTTGGGATAATGAGCCAAACCTTAGAAATTCCAAGATGGAAGAAGTTATTAAAGGAGCTATCAGCTATAAGCCTAAGGCCTCCTGGTCAGCACCTCATATTAAACCGCCGGCTCCGGCTCCTAAGGACGAGAAATAAAACTATTTTTTTAGAATAGGAGGATAGCTTGATGGCAAATATCAGACCCCAGGATATGGGTAAACCATCCGAGCAGTTGTGCAAAATAGAGAATTTAATGCCCCTACCGGCTCCCTATGACAAGCCTGGCATGGAACCTGACTTTAGTACACCGAAGGATGCCTGGAAAGATACCTACTGTACAAGCCTGGACGGGTTTGTAGGTAATGAAACCTTGGTAAGACCTAAAACTAAAGAAGAAGAAGAGGCTATGGTTAAGCAGTTCTTAACCGGCCTTGAGAGATTGTTCTCCGATGAGACCAATAGAAACTACTTGCAGCCTCTAATGCTCTCCTTTGAGTACTGTGCTAAATGTAATACCTGTTCGGAAGCTTGTCATGTGTTTAAGGCCAGTGGAGAGGCTGAAATATACCGTCCCATTTTCCGTTCCGAAGTAATGAGAAAGATTGCTAAAAAGCACTTCGGTGGGGGTGGATTATTAAGCAAATTCGCAGGTGGAGATATTGATATCAATTTTGAGACCATTTTCCGTTTAGGTGAGCTGGCTTACCGCTGCAACCTCTGCCGCCGCTGTGCACAAACCTGTCCATTAGGCCTGGACAATGGTCTATTAGCTAGGGAACTTAGAAAAGTATTTAGTATGGAAATGGGCATTGCTCCCAAGCCCCTTCATGAAAAGGGCTCCATGCTACAGTTGAAAACTGGCTCTAGTACTGGTATTACCAGAGAAGCTTTCTTAGACATGATTGAGTTTTTAGAAGAAGACATCTATGAAAGAACAGGTAAACAGTATAAAATTCCGGTGGATAAAAAGGGCGCAGATATTCTGTTAACCCACAATGCCGGTGAATATATGGCCTGGCCAGAAAACCCCGCTGCCTTTGCAATTATTTTTGAGGAAGCAGGTCTGGACTGGACTCTCTCTAGTGAATTACTGGGTTATGACAACGTTAACTACGGGCTCTTCTACGATGATGCCCAGAGTAGAAAAATCGGTCTTGGTCAAATGAAAGCAGCCAAAGACCTGGGAGTAAGAAGAATTGTAGTGGGTGAGTGTGGTCACGCCCATAAAGCAGCCATGGTTAGTATTGACCGGGCATTTGTGGGAGAAGACAATATACCCAGAGAGAGTTTCTTACCTCTCCTATGGGATTTAATTAGAAATAACGTATTTAAGCTGGATCCCATGAGAAACAATTTCCCGGTAACCCTGCATGATCCCTGTAACGTTGCTAGGATGATGGGTGTAATTCAGCCCCAACGTGAAATTTTAAAGGTAATTGCTCCCCAATTTAGGGAAATGTATCCCCACGGTGCAAAGAACTTCTGCTGTGGTGGTGGTAGTGGCTTTGCCATTATGAAATCCTTTAACTTCCCAGAGTTTAGAAACAAGGTTACCAGCAGAATGAAGTTTAAGCAGATTCTGGAAGCTTTCCAGGGAGATATGGAATCAGATATTCCTAAATATGTATGTGCACCCTGTTCTAACTGTAAGGGCGCCATCAGAGATATCCTGGAGTACTATCAGGCCACTGCTAAATTCAACGTACACTATGCTGGTCTAGTTGAACTGGTAGTTAATGCAATGGTTCAATTTGATAAGCCCTTCTTGGAGTTCCTTGATGAAGAGGAATTCTATGAAACACATGTTAAAAACAAAAAGTAATAGGTAAAAGCCCGGACAATGTCCGGGCTTCAGATTGTTGAAAAAGATACAACTGGGTTTTAATAATCCCGAACAGCGACATTCGGAGCAGTGGAAACAGCGCTTCGCGAAGCTGAGGATGCGAAAATGGGTGCCCGGACAATGTCCGGGCTTCTATTCTGCCGGGTTATTGAATAATTGAACCAGGTGATTCGATAAAGGATGCTATTTCATGGGAAAAAATTAATAAAGATTGGGCATAATCCATAAGAGGTGCAGCCTTGTCTTGTCCAAAGGTTCGACTAATATATGGGGTTGCAAAAAGATATGTATCAGCTAAGCGAATAGTTAGCAGACTGGTTGGTATTAGCTCACATTCGTCCAGAGCAACTATTATAAATGCAACCAGTTGGTCAATAGCTTTAAAATACCGCAGGTGCTCTTCTAAGCGAGACAAATGGATAATAGACCCTGTACCTTCTAATTCAAAGGATCTCATAAAATGCAGCAGATAGTCATAAAAGGCCATTTCTCCCATTGCAGTACACCGCATTCCTGCTGAAATATTGTCTCCAGCCTGATTTAAGGCGTTATAAATGAGATAATATGCCTGACGATTTTCCCGGGGGTCTAGAAGTTTTAAACCCTGTGCATGGTTTAAACTTAATTGAACATCATTATCTGCAGAAGTTGAGATATCGGGCTCCGGTTCTTGAGAACAGGAGGAACAGGAATCACTTGAACAGTTGCTATTTGATTTTGATAAATGCTTACCATAGGGGCGATTTGACGCAATTGACAAAGCCTTTTCTACATTTTGCGGGGATTCAAAAAATCCTTTAATTTTTTCTTGAACTATCCGGTAAGGCATATGGAATTTGCTGACATAGATAAATTCCCAGCCTCTCAAAACAGCTTCTTCTAAAGGAACGGTTGAATTTATCAATTGGTTGGCAATGGGCAGTCTTAATGTAACATTCTTCTTATTCTGCCAACCGGGAGATGAGTTCTCAAGAATGTTATGTACATATTCTTGGAGAAAAAGCCAGTAGACTTCTTCACTTTTTGGATTAATTAGAATTATAAGCACCGGTTCATCTGTTTTGTCATTAATATATTTTATTTTTTCCGTTTCAAGCTGAAGTATAATTGAGTCATCAATTACTTTTAAACTAGTTGATAATTTTATAACTGCCGAAAACCTAATACCTTTAGGTAATCCGGCCTGTTTTATTTCAAAGATATAGTCAATATAATGGTTGGAGTAGTCTTCCCGCCTTGTCCAGGATGAAGGTAAAATACTAAATAAGATTTGGTGTGCAGTGGAAGCTTTCATAGGTTTGTTGTTTTGGGAGGTTACAGGTGTTGATATGGACACCTTGTTTTCCAATGAATCAATCATTTCTTCCCCTCCTACTAATACTTTCAAATAACTCTAGCTATACTATAAATTTTGAAAATTCAAACATATGATGACGGGGTTGTCCCTAATTTGTTATAACTAAGTTAGCTTATTAGTGTTTACCCTAGGGCTATTGGGAAATTACGCTATCATTAGAATTATAGTAACACGACAAGGAATATATATCAATAAAAATTTAACCATAATTTAGCCAAGAATTTATTTGGCATAATTAATTATCCACCAAGGGTTATATCCTGCTCATCATACCATTTTAGGGCGTCATAAAAGTGAGACCTATCAAAATTTGGCCAATAATCATCCACTACATAAAAATCAGCATAAATAGATTGAACCGGTAAAAAACCACTTAGCCTCCTTCTACCGCCCCACCTGACAATCAGATCAATTCTAGATATGTCTCTTGATGCAATGGTTTTGTGGATATCGTCCCTAGGTTTTTCGCTTTTTAGACCGTTGGCAAGATCCCATTTCCAGCCGTAATTTACTAGAAAATTAATCTTTATCAAGTCTTTGCCAAAGGTTTGTCTAACTGTATAGGGGAGCAATTCCTTTGGAAACTGGGGGGATTCCGTGTTGCCAATTACCAGCAATGATGCATCCCGATTGGATAGTAGATTTACTGCATCTATACAAGCCTGTTGAAAGGCAAGTTTTTGGGCTGATGGACGTTTTGTATTATCTTGGGTAAACCCATAAAAGGTTACCTCAGGGATACCTAGCTCCACACAGGTCTCGTAAAGGGCCAGCCCAGGATCAATACCATGACTATACCCTGATTCCTTTGGCATACCTTGTTGCTCGGCCCATCTACGGTTACCGTCTGGAATAATTCCTATATGTTTGGGAACTCTCTTAAATTTTGGTTTCATTGGCAACTCCTTGATGTTCATAATATAGGACTAATATTGACATGTGTGGGGCTAACATATACCTAAATTAGGCTCTTAGAACAAAAAAGGAAGCAATTTATTTTTCATAAAATAATGGACTTAATATCTTAACTAGATTATGGTAAAATTTATATATTAGTGTCGAGTACAATGAGGTATTCGGTGTAAACAAGGCATTGAAGCCTACTTCCTTAATAGAGGTAGGTTTTTTTATATTAATCAGGGGGAATTGATATGATAATTTTAGCTTTTTTATTGGGTTTTGGATTTGCAGCAATAGTTGGTATAATTATGCATAGAAGGCAGAGAAGGCAACTGATGGGATTAATTAATAAAATTGAAAATGAGACAAGCCTATGGAGGCAGGTTGAATTACCGACAGCATGTAAGGTTGAGGCAGGTGATAAGTTTCAAGGTCTGAGTAATTCGGTTTGCAGTCTGACAGAAAAAGCAAGAAGCCTTGCCCAGGAAATACAGCTAACATCACAGCAGGTTCGTTCTGCAGCTGAGCAAATGAATATTTCGGTAAGCGCCACAGACGATATATCCATGACCTTTAATCGCTTGCACAGTATGGCTTCTAGCCTGTACCAAACTGCAAGTTCATTGGAACAGGACTTTAGCTCCAGTGAAGGTGCAGTGATTGAAAGTAGTAATGCCATAAAGCAGGTTGACAAGGTAATCTCAGAGATAAGCGATAATAATAATGTCCTAAGTAAGCAAATAAAGACCTTGGAAAGCGCAGTAAACCAAGTTAGGAGCATATCGGAAACCATTGGTGATATTTCCGAACAAACAAAGCTGCTGGCATTAAACGCAGCTATAGAGGCCGCCAGGGCAGGAGATATGGGACGTGGCTTTGGCGTTGTGGCACTGGAGATTGGTAAATTATCAGACCGTACTGCCAGCGCTGTTAATCAAACTGCAGCCGTTTTGCTGCAAATGAAAAAGGATGTTGACTCGGTAGTACTTAGCATTAATAATAGTTTAGATTCCTCAAATGTAGCAGCGGACAAGCTAAACCAGGTAGGAATGGTATTTGAGGAAAGTTTTAATTTGATTAAAAAAGTAAACCTTGCAGCAAGAGATACCTTTGAAGATATTAATGTAAATCTTCAGCAACTGGCAGTAACCCTGGAAGCTCGCAATAGGGATTTGGGGGCAATCGTTTCAACAGGCAAACTAATGACAAATTTAGCAGATCAATTAGAGGTGCTTGTGGGTGAAAACCAATTGAATTATGTGGTTAAATCCCAGGCTGAAAGTAGAATTGAAACTATTAAAGCTATATTAAATGATGTGTCTATGGTCCCCGATATAACCTTAATGGAGACAGAAAAACATAATGATGTTCTTTCAGGGCTAAAGGAAGAGCATGTGGAGATTGAAGCCATTTGGTCAAATGATCAAGAGGGTAATTTTATATTTTCCTTTCCAGAGGCTGCCCTTGCCAATGCTAAAGTTCGCCAGTGGTGGCAGGAAGCTATAAATGGTAGGGTATTTGTATCCCCTGTATATATATCGGCAATCACCAGAAAACCCTGTCTAACAGTCGCAGTGCCAATTGCCTATAATGGCAACATTATTGGTGTATTAGGTGCCGACATAGGGTTAGGGTAGGAGGATACATTAGAAAAAGGAGGAGCTTTTTTGAAGAAAATTGGCTACCTTGGTCCTGAAGGAACCTATTCGGAAAAGGCTGCAAAATCATATGCAGGCCTATCCTACATCTTGAAGCCATGCACGACTTTTGATTCCATTTTTGAAGGTATTATAACCAATGAGGTTGCCCTTGGTGTTTTACCCCTAGAAAACTCTTGTGAGGGGACTGTTGTGAGGGTGTTGGACCTCCTGGCCCGGAATGACAAAGTTAAGATTACTGGTGAGGTGGTGGTTCATGTATGCCACCACTTGCTAGGACACCCTGGGACTAGCCTCGCTGAAGTTCAATCCATCCTCTCACACCCCCAGGCTTTAGCACAATGCTCAGGCTTCATTTCAAAATATCTATCCCATGCAAAACTTCAGGAAGTTGAAAGTACAGCTAGGGCGGCCAGCATCATAAGTGAGTGTGGACCAAGCCTTGCCGCCATTGGTAATGATGAGGCTTCCAGTCGGTATAATTTGTCTAAATTAATGACTAACATTCAGGATATGGCTGAGAATTACACCAGATTTATTGTTATAGCTAAGGAACAACAGATCATGGTTGAAACAGAGGAATATGCTAATAGTCGTACATCTTTGATCCTATCCATTGTTGATCAACCAGGGACGTTATATGAAATACTTAAGCAACTTGCCCTAAGGGGTATTAACCTGACAAAGATTGAATCTCGACCAGCCAGAACCAGGCTGGGGGAGTATATTTTTTTCATAGATCTAGACGGTCACATTAATCAGCCCCAAGTTTGTGAAGCCCTGGCGGAAGTTAAAAAATTAACCGTTGAGTTTAGGATCATTGGTTGTTATGCAAAGGATAAGGAGAAAAGCCTTTAGGGATAAGTTAGATTGAGTAAATCTTAAAATTTGGCAAGAAAATAGTTAAGTATATTGAAATAATTAAATAAAAATGGTAAAAAACAGTAAAACCTTATTAATTGGGGGAATATTGTCCGATTTTGCGATAAATACTTAACCTGAACTAAAAGGAATTAACTGGAAACTGCCGTAATTAATAAAAAGCAACGCGAAATTACAATATGCGTTGCTTTTTACACTATATCCATTTAGAAGCTGAAGTTTTGATTTAGTCAATTAGTTACAGTTTAGGGGTGCATTAAATGTATCATAGTGACCATGATTTATTCTTATTTCATCAAGGCTCACATTTTTTAAGCTATCAGATGCTAGGTGCTCATCCGGTAATTGTTGAAGGATGCCGGGGAGTGAGGTTTTCGGTATGGGCCCCTAAGGCTAAGCAGGTATCTTTGGTGGGAGATTTTAATGGTTGGCGGGGAGATAAGCACGTCCTAGAAAGGGGAAAGTCTGGGATTTGGTCTATATTTGTTCCTGAATTAATGGATGGGGAGCTTTATAAGTATGAGATTCACACATTTAACGGAAATGTTTTGCTAAAGGCTGATCCCTATGGTTTCTATTCTGAGTTGCGGCCAGGAACTGCATCTAGGTTTTTTGATCTGTCTGGTTATTGCTGGGGTGATAGCGAATGGCAAGAAGAGAAAAAGAACAATGTCATATATAACAGCCCCGTATTGATATATGAGGTTCACCTTGGCTCGTGGAAGAGAAAGGACGGAGGCTTTTTATCCTACAGAGATTTGGCCCAAGAACTGGTTGATTATGTTGCTGAAATGGGCTATACACACTTGGAACTTTTACCTTTGACCGAACACCCCTATGATGGTTCATGGGGCTATCAAACAACCGGGTACTATTCAGCTACCAGCCGCTATGGCGATCCCCATGAATTAATGTATTTTGTAGACAGATGCCATCAAAGGGGCATTGGTGTAATTTTAGATTGGGTACCGGGGCATTTTTGTAAAGATAGCCATGGCTTAATTAATTTTGATGGGACAAATCTCTATGAGTCTGATAATCCCATGAGATCAGAGAATCAACAATGGGGTACAAGAAATTTTGATTTTAGCAAACCAGAAGTTCAGAGCTTTTTGATATCTAACGCAGTCTTTTGGATGGACATTTTTCACATTGATGGGCTCAGGGTAGATGCTGTGGCCTGTATGCTCTATCTTGATTATGGTAAGCCACAGGGCATGTGGGTTCCCAATCAATATGGGGGCAAAGAAAACCTGGAAGCAGTTGCCTTTCTGAAGAAACTGAATGAAGTGGTTTTCAATTACTTTCCCCAGGCCCTGATGATTGCAGAGGAATCAACAGAATGGCCTCAGGTAACAGGACCAACCTACCTGGGAGGATTAGGATTCAATTATAAATGGAATATGGGCTGGATGAATGATGTATTGAAATATATGTCCATGGAATCAGTTCATAGGAAGTGGAGCCATAACTTTCTTACATTTTCCTTTATGTATACATTTTCAGAAAACTTCATTTTACCCCTTTCCCATGATGAAGTAGTTCACGGCAAAGGCTCCTTAGTGAATAAAATGACGGGAGATTATTGGCAAAAATTTGCCGGCTTAAGGCTGCTGTTTGGATATATGATGGCTCACCCGGGAAAAAAGCTGTTGTTTATGGGTGGTGACTTTGCCCAGTTTATTGAATGGAATGAAAACCAAAGTTTAGACTGGCACTTATTGCAGTATGAGATGCACAGCAAATTTAATTATTTTGTGAAGGAACTTAACCATTTCTATTTAAGGGAGCAAGGTTTGTGGGAACTAGACCACCAGAAGCAGGGCTTTGAATGGATTGATCCCCATGATTTTGAACAAAGTGTTATAAGCTTCATCAGATATTCCAGTGACCCTAAAGATTATCTTATTATAGTTTGCAATTTTACTCCTGTGGTTCGGAATGAGTATCGCATAGGGGTGCCCCAGTTGCAGGATTATATAGAGATTTTTAACACCGATGAACCGTCTTTCGGAGGTTCAGGACAAATTAACGGTAAACTAAAGGTCAGCGAAATTGCATGGCACAACCAACCCTATAGCTTGGAAATAAAGATTCCTCCCTTGGCAGCGGTATTTCTTAAACCAGTTCATGCTCTTTAACTGTCCAAGCTAAAAGGAGCCATTAATTGATTATAAAAAGAACAGGGGGTGGAGGTTAGATGTATAAAAAGGAATGTATAGCAATGCTACTGGCGGGGGGGCAGGGGACCAGGCTAGGTGTATTAACAAAAAAGCTAGCCAAACCAGCTGTTCCCTTTGGGGGAAAGTACAGAATCATTGATTTTACATTAAGTAATTGCAACAACTCGGGTATTGAAACGGTGGGAGTATTAACTCAATATGAACCCTTGGCTCTAAATACCTACATAGGCATAGGAAGCCATTGGGATTTGGACAGAAAAAGTGGTGGAGTTACTGTATTACCTCCCTTTGTTAAATTAATGGGAGGGGAATGGTACAAAGGAACAGCCAATGCAGTATATCAAAATATTGAGTTTGCGGATCGCTATAACCCCGATTATTTACTTGTCCTATCAGGGGATCATATTTATAAAATGGATTACTCCTTAATGCTGGATTTTCATAAAGCTAAAGGTGCCGATGCTACCATTGCGGTTATAGAAGTACCGTGGCAAGAAGCAAGTTCCTTTGGCATTATGAATGCCAATGGAGACGGTAGGATTGTTGAATTTGAAGAAAAACCTGCAATACCAAAGAGTAATCTGGCATCAATGGGTGTTTATATATTTAATTGGTCCTTACTAAAGGAGTATTTAGAGATAGATGAGCAAAATCCCCGCTCAAATAATGATTTTGGGAAAAATATCATACCTATGATGTTGAATGGAGATCAGAAACTATTTGCCTATCCCTTTAAGGGATATTGGAGGGACGTCGGAACCATCGAGAGCCTTTGGCAGGCCAATATGGATCTCTTAGCAGATGAGCCAATGTTAAATCTAAATGACCCTAAATGGAAAATATATACAGTTAACCCGACGCTGCCTCCTCAATATATTTCTGGTCAGGCTCAAATTAGTAGTTCTTTAGTTAATGAAGGATGTGTGGTTCACGGTGAAGTGACCAGAACCATACTCTTTCCGGGGGTTTATGTTGGGAGTGGCACCAGGATTGTTGATTCGGTAATAATGCCTAATGTGCGGATAGGCAGTAATGTATTTATCGAGAAGGCCATCATTGGTGTTGAAACTGTGATTGGAGAAAATTGCAGCATAGGGTGTTTTCAACATCACTTATGTGAAAAATGTGGACGGGACTGCTGCAGAATTACTGTGGTTGAAGGAAACATAACTGTACCGAATAATACTAAGCTAAGTAAAACCTGCGAACATCATTAAATATAAACGGTATTTATGAAACGGGGTGAACATATGAAAGATGTAATGGCTATGGTAAATCTAATGGAGCCTGAAGGAATCTTGAAAGAAATAAGCCACCACCGTTTGGTTGCTGCTGTTCCCTTTGGCGGCCGGTACCGGATGATCGACTTTGTTTTATCAAACATGGTAAATTCCGGAATAAGAAATGTAGGTATAATTGTCCAAAATAAGTATCGCTCATTAATAGATCACCTGGGCAGAGGCAAAGAGTGGGATTTGGATAGAAAGAGAGACGGTCTATTTTTCTTGCCCCCCACCCAGATGCGTTATCCCCTGGGAACTAGGTTTGACTTGCGACATTTCCAGCATCATCTGGATTACATTAATAACAGCAGGCAAAATTATATTATTATAACTGGTAGCAACATGATTTGTAACCTTGATTATCGTGACGTTATTAATTTTCACAGGGAGCAAAGGGCAGATATAACCCTTTTATATAAAGAAATGGACGTAATTAATGAAGAAAGTTCACCCTATGCAGTTATCGAAACTGACCAAGACTATAGGGTTCTGGACATGGAAATTAGCCCGGATAAAATAAGCAGCAACAAAATATCTATGGAAATGTGTATCATGGAAAAGTCATTATTAATAGATTTGATTAACTGCTGTGCTTCCAAGGGTGAATGTGACCTGGTAAGGCATGGTTTAATAAAAAATTTAAATAGATACAGAATTGTCGGTTACCCCTTTAAAGGATATTTGGCACGAATTAGCTCCACTCGAGATTATTACACCCATAGCATGAATCTATTAGAACCGGAGATATGGCAGGAGTTATTTTTTAAGCACGGTTATATCTATACAAAGGTTAAAGATGGTGCTCCCACCAAGTATTTAGAGAGTTCCTGTGTTCAAAATTCTATTGTTGCCAATGACTGTATCATTGGCGGAACGGTTGAAAACAGTATTATCTTTAGGGGAGTAAGGATTTCTAAAGGTGCCCATATAAAAAATAGTATTGTCATGCAAAAATGTGAAATCGAAGAAGGGGCAGTGATTGAAAATATTATTACAGATAAAAAAGTAATAATATCTAAGGGCAAAAAATTAATAGGAGATAGCAAATACCCCTTTGTGATTGCTAAAGAAACAGTAATCTAGTCAGGAAAGGAGGTGAGGGATTGAATATTCTGTTTGCGGCTTCTGAAGGTGTTCCCTTTGCCAAAACCGGCGGCTTAGCTGATGTGATTGGCTCCTTGCCGAAAGAACTAATAAAAATAGACTTGGATGTTAGGGTCATTTTACCTAAATATGGATCTATCCCAAGGGATCATATTGATAAAATGACATTCATTAAAAAAATGGATATTCCCCTGGGGGATAGGGAGCAATATTGCGGTCTTTGGGAGCTAAACTTCCAGGGGGTTACTTACTACTTCATAGATAATGATTACTACTTTAATCGCTCTGGTTTATACGGCTTTTGGGATGAGGCAGAAAGATACGCCTTCTTTTGCAGGGCTGTATTGGAGGCAATCCCGCACCTGGGATTTTTGCCTTCAATAATCCACTGTCATGATTGGCACACAGGGGTTATTAGTGTCTTTTTGAAAACCCATTATAAAGAAAATCCCCTGTACAAGGATATTAGAACTGTTTTTACCATCCACAATTTAGCCTATCAAGGAATTTTTCCAAAGGGTATTTTAGAGAGCTTATTGGGGTTAAGTGATGATTACTTTACCATTGATAGATTAGAATACTTCGGGCAAATTAGCTTTTTGAAGGCTGGCTTAGTTTTTTCAGATTCACTGACAACTGTTAGCCAAACCTATGGAATGGAGATACAGACTCCCTTTTATGGTGAAAGAATGGACGGTCTTTTAAAACACAGGAAAGATGACCTTAGGGGTATATTAAACGGAATAGATTATGAACTATATAATCCAAAAACTGATCAGTACATTTGCACTAATTATACTTGGAGATCCTGGCAAAGGAAGAAGGATAATAAGGAAAAGCTTCAAAGATACCTCTGTCTACCTGTAGATAGGGATATTCCAATGATTGCTTTGGTCTCAAGGTTAAGCAGTCAGAAGGGACTTGATCTGGTAGTCCATGTACTTGAGGAGTTAATGGATTTAGATATACAAATGGTTGTACTGGGGACCGGGGAAACAAGATATGAGGAACTTTTTAAGGGTGCAGCTAGAAGACATATAAACAAAATATCGGCAAATATAATGTTTGAGGAGATATTAGCCCATAGGGTTTATGCAGCATCTGATATCTTTTTGATGCCTTCTCTTTTTGAGCCTTGCGGATTAAGCCAACTAATTGCCCTGCGCTATGGCAGCCTGCCTGTGGTTAGGGAAACTGGTGGCCTGAAGGATACTATTTCACCCTATAATGAATTTAGCGGTGAGGGCAATGGTTTTAGCTTTACCAATTTCAATGCCCACGATATGTTAAATACCATTAGGCTTGCTATTAAATGTTATCAAGAAAAGGAAATATGGTCTAAACTTGTTGTGCGTGCTATGTTATCTGATTTTAGCTGGTATAAATCTGCACAAAAATATAAAGACTTGTATAATAACCTTTAAAATCAAAGAAACCAAACTAAGTAATTTGGCAGACAGAGGGAAAAATTATTATGAAGAACATCTCAATTCTGCACGATTCACATAAGTTGCGCTTTCGCAGCCCCTTTGGGGCTGTTCCTTGTGGCGAGGTTGTAACCCTTTCTTTGGAACTAAGCTTAAAGGAGTCCGTAGATAGGGTAATACTTCGTTTGTGGAAGGACCATCGTGAGGAACAGGTTGATATGGTGTTGTCCGAAGAACTAGGAGAAAAAAGGATATACAGCGGATACATTTCTACTCCTCCTAAGGCGGGCCTACTATGGTATTTCTTTATAATTATCTGTGGAGAAGAGACCTATTACTACGGCAATAACTATGAAAATCTTGGAGGAATAGGTCGAATTTACAACCATGAACCACCTTCTTACCAGATAACAGTCTTCAAGAAAGAAGCAACCACTCCTAACTGGTTCAAAGAATCAATAATGTATCAAATTTTTGTGGATAGATTTTGTAATGGTTATGATGAAGGGGAAATATTAAACCCAAAGAAACACTGTGTTATCTATCCCCGCTGGGATGATACACCGGTATATGGCAAGTGTCCCCAAACAGGCAAGACAGTCTGCCATGATTTTTTCGGCGGTAACCTGCTGGGGGTAATGAAAAAATTGCCCTATCTAAAGGAACTTGGTATTAATGTAATTTACCTTAACCCAATTTTTGAGGCCTCCACCAGCCATAAATACGATACAGGGGATTATAAAAAAATTGATCCCATGTTTGGCAATAACGAGCTGTTTAAGGAACTATGCCACAGGGCCAATGATATGGGTATATCAATCATACTTGATGGAGTTTTCAGTCATACCGGCAGTGACAGTATTTATTTTAATCGGGAAGGCAAATATCCTTCATTAGGAGCCTATCAATCCAAGGAGTCCCCATACTATTCCTGGTACCGATTTGAGGAATACCCTGATAAATATGATTGTTGGTGGGGAATCGACACACTGCCTAACGTAAATGAAATGGAGCCGTCCTATCAAGATTTTATAATTAGTGGAGAGAACAGTGTAATTAAATATTGGATTAGACAGGGTGCTAAGGGATGGCGACTTGATGTGGTTGATGAACTGCCCCAGGAGTTTGTAAAAAAAATCTACCGGATCTTGAAGGAACTAGATCCTGATTCAGTCTTAATCGGTGAGGTTTGGGAGGATGCTTCTAATAAGATTGCCTATGGACATATCAGGGACTATCTTTTAGGTGATGAACTGGACTCGGTGATGAACTATCCCTTTCGCAGCATATTACTAGACTTTCTGCTCGGTAAAAAGGATGGACAGCAAACCCATTTGGCCCTTATGAGGTTATATGAAAATTATCCAGCCCAATACTTTTATTCAACAATGAATATTATTGGAACCCACGACGTCGAAAGGGCTTTAACACTGTTAAGCGGGGCACCCCCTGAGCATACCTTATCCAAGGAAGAACAGAGCGGATACAGATTAGCACCTGAACAATGGGAGTTGGGGATGGCCAGAATGAAACTGCTCTCCCTATTCCAAATGACCTTTCCGGGAGTCCCCTGTATATACTACGGAGATGAAGCTGGTATGCACGGCTACAGGGATCCTTTAAATCGAGGTACTTATCCCTGGGGAAATGAGGAGCAAGAAATATTAAGCTGGTATAAAAAAATGATTTCTATTAGGAACAAATATGCTGTGTTAAAAACTGGTAAATGGCTGCCTGTACTGGCAGAAGGCTCGGTCTATGGTTACATTAGGTTAATTGAAAATGGATTAGACGTTTTTCAACAAAAAAGGCCGAATAACCTGGCAATTATATTGCTCAATACAAACACGGAGCAGGAAATCAGCTTAAATATAGATATTAAGAAATATCGGCAGAGTAATATGTTGGATCTTATTACAGGTCAAGCCCATTCCATTGTTGATGGGATTTTGGACATCACCCTTAAGCCCTTGGAAGGAAAAATATATATAGACGGGGGAAAGTAATGAAATTTCAAAGGCAATGTGGAATTCTTCTTCATCCAACCTCACTGCCATCAAAATATGGTATTGGAGATTTTGGTACAGAAGCCTATGATTTTGTTGATTTTCTTTCCAATAGCAACCAATCCTTATGGCAAATCTTACCCCTAAATCCAGTGGGCTATGGTGAATCACCATTTCAATGCTATTCAGCCTTTGCCGGTAATCCATTATTAATAAGTATAGATAAGCTAATGGATGAAGGTTTGCTGTCAGCCCAAGAGATAAGTGAAATTCCCCAATTCAATGATAAAAGGGTGGAGTTTAACTCTGTTAGGAAATATAAATTTGGTCTACTGAAAAAGGCCTATGAGAAGTTTAAAAATAGTATGCCTAGCCATGGTTTTGAAAGGTTTATTAGGGATTCCCACTGGCTGGAAGATTATGCTCTTTTTATGTCCCTAAAGGATTATTACGACGGAGCGGCCTGGAACAATTGGGATAAGGATGTTGCCTTCAGGAAGCCTAAAGCCCTGGATAACTACAAAGTTCTATTAAAGGAAGAAATCCTGTATCATAAGTTTATTCAATATCAGTTTTTCAAGCAGTGGCAAGAATTAAGACAATATAGCAACGAGCGGGAAATTAGAATAGTAGGAGACCTACCCATCTTTATTTCCTATGACAGCAGCGATGTCTGGGCAAATCCCTCCCTATTCAAGCTGGATGATAGGGGTAATCCCATTACCGTTGCAGGCGTACCCCCAGATTATTTTAGTGAGACAGGACAACTATGGGGTAATCCCCATTATAATTGGGAAGTGATGGAGCGGGATGGGTTTAAATGGTGGATAGACCGTTTTTCATCCTTGCTGGAAATGGTGGATATCATTAGAATAGATCATTTCAGAGGCTTTGAGTCCTATTGGGAAATTCCCTATGGAGAGGAAACAGCCATCAATGGAGAATGGGTCAAGGCACCGGGAGAAAAGTTGTTTAAAGCCATAAAAAAGTCCCTTGGTGATATCCCGGTTATAGCCGAGGATTTAGGAATAATTACCCCGGAAGTAGAAGAACTAAAAGAAAAATTGGATTTTCCGGGAATGAAGGTTTTACACTTCATTCTAAACAGCGGCGAGAAAGAGTTATATCTTCCCCATAATTTCGAACAAAACTGTGTAGTTTACACTGGTACCCATGACAACGATACCACGGTGGGGTGGTATCGCAGACTCTTAGCTGTTAACCTCCAGGAGATAGAGTTTTTAGAGGAATATCTGGACCTAGATAATGATATGACCCTAGAGGATATCTGCTGGCGTGTCATAGAAGTGGCCTACGAATCAGAAGCCGACACAGTCATCATCCCTTTACAGGACACCCTATGCCTTGACAGCGACGCCAGAATGAACCGACCAGGCACAGTGGGAGGCAACTGGGACTGGAGGGCTCCTAAAAACTACCACACTTCAGCCCTGGTAAACAAATTAATAAAACTGGCAAAAGAACACTACCGCTTCCTAACCCCCTGTCACGGGGACGGTTCTCCTGACAACCTGCAGCGTCAGTTTGATGTCCTGTGACAGGCGTCTCCGAAAAAACTTATCCCTGTCAACGGAACCGTCCCCGTGACAGGGGTTGTCATGACAGGGGTTGTCAAAAATTAGTTAGAAAGCTAGCTCCTTGACTCAAGGGGCAACACAGGAATTATTGATCTATATCTTCTATAGTTACATTTACCACATTAAGATTTGGACCATATTCAACTATCGCAGTTACAACATACCAAGTAGAAGCAACAGTTCCCGGTATTTCAGCATAAATGTGGTTATTGTGAAGCTTAAATCTTACAATACCTCCGAAGGCAACATGTTCATTCCAAACCCCCGCATCAGATTCGTTGAAGGTTTTTTCGATAATTTTATCATTACATTCTACTATTAAAGTTACTTTGCCATTATTTTTTATGATTTTGGAGGTTACCTTTTCCTCTATATATTTAAGTGGATTCTCCACTTCAGGAACAATTTCATTGAGATCCTCAAAATTTAGAACATGAATCTCTTGGATATGAAACCCTGTTCCAGTTTCCTTTAATAATATGACAATTATCTTGCCATCGCCATCCACATCCACGACATGGATGGAGGGAAAGTCTGGATAATAGGTTGTTAAGCTAGTCCAAGGAAAGGTCTTACTTATAGCCTTAGTCTGGAGTGTAATTCCCTTAAATACATTCCCTTGCTTAGTAGCAAGTAATGAAAGATCACCTGCCCTGGCAATTTCAACTCCCTGCTCCACTAATTCTTCAAGGGACTGATGAACATTCTTATCATTGGTAGAATTATTCACATTAGGTTCTTCAGAGAATTGACCACAGCCTACAACCAGGAGGAGTAATGCGGAAACTATAAATATGTTTTTTATATGCATCATCTAACCTTCTTTACATAGCATCTCAGTTAGCGTTGTCACGGGGACGGTTCTCCTGACAACCTTGTTGTGTGTCAATGGGACGATTCTTTTGACAACCCCGCAGCGTCAGTTTGATGTTTTGTGACAGGAGTCCCCGAAAAAACTGATCCCTGTCAACAGAACCGTCCCCGTGACAGGGGGGTGAGGAGGGTTTCTTTGGTTTCAAGGTATTTTTTGGTGTAGTAGACACCATTTTGGGCCTCCCGGTGGTCGAAGCCGAAGGCTCGTCTGCTGACTGCCAGGATGGGGGGGGCTTGGATTCTTTTAGCAAGTCCCATGCCGTTATAGAGACGCCACCATCTTTCCAGGTCTGAGATGAAGTCGGCAGGGGTTGGGAAAAGTTCTTTTATGATGCCGGGACGGCAGCCTAATTTTTCCTCCAGTACACCCTCAGAATACCAGATTAAAATATCCTCAGGAGTTGCCCTATTCCACCATTGAACAAAGGACCTAAAAAGGTAATCATGATAGGGATAGGAAATTGGGTCACCCTTGCCCTGATCCACCGACTGATCAAAGCTTAGCTCGGCACTGGGAACGATGTTTAAGATACCCTCAGGGATTACCTCTCGTTGATATACTTCCTTGTTTATGTACCTGGCTAGTTCATAGACTTGATGTTTCCATAAATCTGCCAGGGCAGCAAGGAATCCCGCCAGATCACCATATAGGGTTGAATAACCAACAGTTGTTTCAGCTTTATTGGCGTTACAGGTGAAACCTCCCCCAAATGCTGCTGCTAGGGCCGATAGAACACGGGCGGAACGATCCCGGGCCTGAATATTCTCAGTTATGAAAGGGCTTATTTTTAGATAGCTTTGTTCTCCGGTTGAAGGGTTTAGCACAGGGGTGCTTTCAACCTGTTTAATGGTATGTTCAACTGATTTCTGAATTGGCACCACGGTATACAGACAACCTAGGTTTTCTGCCAATTGCTTGGCTAGGTTTCTGGTTGTCTGGGAGTTATAAATGCTTGGCATGTTGACAAGCAAAAGGTTTTCTGGGCCAATTGCTCTGGCATAGAGGGCAGCAGATACTGCAGAGTCAATACCGCCGGAAATCCCAATGACAACCTTGTTTATGCCCAGGGTCTGGGTAAAGTTTTGTATGCCGTAGTTTAATGCTTGGTAAATATAGCTTATATCACTGTCATCGGGAACGTTGGCCTTTGGTAGATTGCTTCCACCCTTAGATAGATCTAATGTGAATATATCCAGACCTTGGGCAAAGGGCGGACTACTGTAGAAGACCACATCACCATTTTTATTATAGACTGTACTGGAGCCATCAAAACCATAGACTGTCTTTCCGTTATTTTGAAGACCTACATTATTAACATATACCAGGGGAATTTCTGTCTCCCGGGCCTGCTTTGAGAACACCCTGTTTCTTTTATTGTTTTTACCCAGAGTGAAGGGGGAGCTTGATATATTGACAAAAAGGTCAACAGACCCTTTCGCGGAGATAGCTTCAACGGGTTTGGTGTTATAATCTTCGCTCCAGCCATCCTCACAAAGAATACAGCCAAGGCCTATATTATTTCCGGCAAGGTTAATGTTGACTGGGGTTAGCATATCCTCTGGTTTTTGGCCAAGCTCCAAGGCCAATTTAGAAAGGCTATAGAAATGCCGCTCATCATCAAATTCCCGATAGTTAGGTAACAGGGTTTTAATCCTAAAGGGATATGGGAAATTTTCATCCCCAAGCTGCCTACCATTTTGTGCGATAAAAAAGGCATTATATTTCCTTACTCGCCCATCATCACCAGTCTTGTTCCAATCAATGCCAACATTGCCAAAGAGAATAACAATATCCTCTGATGCTTCAATAATTAAACGTCCGTACTCTTCGCAGTCCCTAAGGAAAGATTGTTGCTCCCAGGTGTCTCCCAGTAGGTAACCGGGAATTGCCATTTCAGGAAAAACGATTATATGAGCATTTTTGCTTTTAGCATTTTGTATCATTTGCTTCATAATATTAAAATTCAAATCGGGCCTGCCGGGAACGATCTTCATTTGTCCCAAAGCAATCTTAATTTCCATTGTCAAATCGCCTCTTGTTATATTATTTAGAGAACCTCAATAAACAGCAAAATGCCCGTCACTTAAAGTACGGACAAATAATTGCCTTAATGATTAAGCCACATCTATACCGATGAGATAGATGGGTATTTTAATGGTACTTTTGAAGTGTCTCAAATATCGATCAACTTTTTCATAGCTCATGGCTCCGGTCCAGTTCTGATTATATTTCTTTTTAATATGTTTTTGGAAATTTTGAGTAGTGACTATATAGATACCCCCATTAATAAAATAACAGTTATGTTGGGGAGATAGTTGAAATTTAATTAGATTATACCCGATCAAAGAAGTGTGCCTAAAACCCACCTCAAGACCTACGTTATCCTTTATATACTCAAGTTTTGCAAAGGGATTTATTATTTCGTTAAAGGACGATGGATTATTTTGCCAGCCCTTATCAATAAAAATATTTCTTAAAAAATCATTAAAGTTTGATCTTGATAAAGAATGCATATCAATACTGTTATCCGTTAGAAGCTCCTCAATATCCTCTATAGTAGAAGGGTTAATAATTTGATTTGCCAACCGGTAGGACTGTTTTCTTATACATAGCTTCACTACCGTCCCCCCTGTCGTAAATTAATAATTATTCTGTTAACTTCAATGTGGGGATTTAAATATCCTGCCATATAGAAAAATTAACCTAATCTAATCTAACCATGCATGTCTTTATTAATTTTGTCAACCTTCTTTTTAATGTCAGTAAGATTTTCCTGGGGATTTTCCCCAAGCTGCTTTTCTATTTCCTGGAGCTGTTTAAAGAGTTTTTTATCTGATGTTACTAAAACTATGTAGCCGGGGTTTTCCTGATGCAGTTTAATATGTACCTCTTCTTTAATTGATTTTAGCTTAAGACGTTCAAATCCCGTTACTTTAATGGCTGCGGATATTTTTTTATCAACCACCACGGAGGTGGCATCCTCAACTCCCCCCACGGATTTTGCACTTTGCTTAACCTGGTCGGCCAATTCAGGGTCTACAGCTACTTGTTTTTCTTCCTGCTTTGTATCTTGATCTTGGGACTGGGGCTTTTGGGCAGGAGAGTTTGTACAGCCTATCATCACCAGTAATAGTATTAAAATCAAGCTAAAGAGTCTAATTCTCACTTGATATCACCTTTCTAACCTTTTGGTTTAAATAATAAAGCAGCTATAAAGCCAAAAATAATTGCTGCGGAGATACCTGCACTGGTCACCTCAAAAATACCAGTTATTATTCCAACTAGACCTGTCCTTTCTGCTTCAGACAACGCTCCTTTGGTAAGGGAATTGCCAAAACTGGTGATAGGAACTGTTGCACCGGCCCCTGCAAAATCGATCAGTGGCTCATAAAGTCCCAGGCCGGACAATACCGCCCCTGAAACAACCAGAATACTCATGACATGGGCAGGAGTAAGCTTGGCCACATCCAATAATATTTGGCCGATTACACAAATAAGCCCGCCAACGACAAAGGCCCACAGGTAGACTTCCATTTATATCACTCCTTGCTCAATAGAAACGGCATGTGCAATGCAGGGAATGCTTTCTTTCTGTTGGTAGGAAAGGGGAGATAGGAGTGCCCCTGTTGCCACAATAAGAACCTTTTTTAATTCACCTTTTTTAATTTTATTGATAATATGACCATAAAATACCGAGGCAGAGCAGCCACAACCACTTCCGCCAGCCAGAACAGGCTGGTCCTCATGATAGATCATTAGGCCACAGTCAAAATATCTATCCTCAGGAATGTCTATTCTATGCTTTTTAAACAGGTCCCTGGCTATGTTAAACCCTACATTGCCCAGATCCCCGGTTGCGATCAAATCATATTCCCATGGAGATATATCTAGGTCCCTCAGGTGGGCAGTTATAGTATCAACTGCAGCTGGAGCCATGGCCGCACCCATATTGAAGGGATCAGAGATACCCATATCTATAACCCTTCCAATGGTTGCCGAGGTCACCTTTGGGCCATCTCCCTGGGGACTGACTACCGCTGCTCCGGCTCCCGTTACGGTCCATTGGGCTGTGGGTGGCTTTTGAGCCCCATATTCATTGGGGTAGCGGAATTGTTTTTCAACTGCGGCATTATGACTTGAAGTGCCGCATAGGGCATATTTGGCGTATTTGCTATCTACCAACAGTGAGGCCAAGGCCAGGCTTTCCATTGATGTGGAGCAGGCACCAAAGAGTCCCAGATAAGGGACTGCCAGGGTCCTGGCAGCAAAACTACTGGAAATAATTTGATTTAGCAGGTCACCGCTGAGGAAAAACTGAATATCCTCCTTTTGTAACCCAGCCTTGTGAATAGCCCTTTCACAGGCCTCCTCCATCATCTTTTCTTCGGCCTTTTCATAACTATCTTGACCTAGCCATAGGTCACTGTGAATAAAATCATAATCATTAGCCAGTGGTCCCTCTCCCTCAAAGGGACCCACCACAGTGGCAGAGGATAAAATGGTGGGCTTATTAGGGAATACCCATGATTGGTGCCCTTGCAGCATTTATGAACCACCCCCAAGAAGCATTGTTAAAAGGGTTTTTATAAGGGCCACAATAAAGGCTGCAAAAACCCCAAAGACAATAACAGATCCCGCCAGCTTAAACATTTTTCCACCTACGCCAAGAACGAATCCCTCTGTTCTGTGTTCAATAGCCGCTGAGGCCATGGAATTGGCAAAGCCCGTAACTGGTACAGCACTGCCGGCTCCGGCCCACTGGGCCAGATGATCATAAACTCCCAATGAGGTTAGAACCACAGATAGGAATATTAATACGGCGATGGTGGGGTTGCCGGCGGTTTTTTCGGTGAAATCAAAGTTCCAAATGAAGAAATCCTGTATTCCTTGTCCTAGAAGACAAATGGCCCCGCCAACCAGAAAAGCCTTAAGGCAATTAGCTAGAACCGGCCTTTGGGGTTCCCGTTCCTTTGCGAAGGCTTGATATTCTTGCTGTGTTGGTGTTAACTTTTTCTTTTTTTTATCAGACATAGATACACCTCTTACCTTTTAAGTAAAGGTTCCAAATCCTTAATTGTTTGATCTAGTTTCTTGGCACACTTTACGTACATTCCTTTAGCCTGCTGCTGCCTGGTTCCTAAGGCATATATTTCACAGTCTGCCTGGCATTTCTTTAGGGTAGCATATAACAGGTCCTTGGTTTTAGGCTGAGGAACCAGGATGGCATCATTAAAAAGATCCAGATAGAGCTGGCCCAGGGAATC
This sequence comes from Desulforamulus aquiferis, assembly GCF_030577015.1. Classification (NCBI taxonomy): domain Bacteria; kingdom Bacillati; phylum Bacillota; class Clostridia; order Eubacteriales; family Peptococcaceae; genus Desulforamulus; species Desulforamulus aquiferis. The sequence continues at coordinate 59,733 of NZ_JARPTC010000016.1, forward strand.
AACCTGGGCTATAAAGACATTCTCGGGAGCCACTCCAACTTTTTCTAGCTCAGTATGCAGCCAATTTCGATTGAGTCCCATGGCGGTAAGGGGCTCGTCCATTATTTCGCCGTCCAGCATGACAGTCTGGGGGACACTTTCCTGACTGACCTTCATGGCAGCAGTACTTGCTGTAAGGGGCTGTTTGTCCTTTTTTAGGAGAACGCTTATCTCTCCGTTTGGCTCCAGCATGGCGAATTCAACATCGGCAACCTTAAAGGCATTTTTTCTTCTCAGCTTGCTTAGCAGGTCCTCGGGTGTAAAGCGTGCCTCCAAAAGTTTGTCCTCAAGGACTTTACCGTTATTAATTAGGATTGTTTCCTTGCCCTGAAACAGATCCCTAAAGGTCTTATATTTTAAAGATAAATAGTGAATGGCCACAGGAAGGACAATCCAAACTAGCAATGCCAGGACACCAGAACCAGCATTAATATTTAAGTTTATCGAGGCAATTGCAACAATAACCGCAATAACGATTACATTAACTTGATCAAAAATTGTAAGTCGGGTACTAAGTCTTTTTCCTAAAAGACGGATAAGAAGAAAGGCTAAGGCAAAAAAACCCACTGAACGCATTAAGACCATTAACATATCAGGCATAGGCTATTACTCCTTACAGGCAAGTTGCTTAGAATCCCTTATATTGTGGTTCCTCAAATTCCAAGGTCTTTACCCTTTTTTCTAAATCATTTATAACGCTATTAATGATGCTGCAATTCCTTTGAATAGATTCCTTAATCTCAACCTTTGGCTCATAGGAATAAAAGGCTTCTAAAGTGGCCCTAGCCCCCTTAAGGCTGGCTACAGTTTGTTTTACCTGAGCTGCAACAGTCAAAATATTCACCCCCATGAAGCATATTTTGCATCAACAACTGGGCTAATATACCAAGATAAATAACCGGGCCAATTTTCATGACCCGGCCACTTAGTTATTTAGAAGCCTTTGTACTGAGGTTCCTCGGATTCTATTTGATGGATACGGGGCTCCAGACTTTGTACGATAGCCTGGGTTTGCTGGGCAGCACTTGTATAAAGCTGCTTTGCCTCTTGGTTCTGAGTCTGCAAAGCAAAGGTCTCAAGGCTTGATTGGGCGCTCTTAAGGCCGGCCAGGGTTTGTTTTACTTGTGATGCTACAGTCATGTTTATACCTCCTAGAAAATTTATTTGATCCGATATTATACTTTCCTAGAAGGGATACTTTTACACAGTACAAGTTTGGAAGAAGGGTATAAAAATGGATCTGATTTCTATGCTGGTCTTTTTATACATATTCTCCTTGAATTAGGCAATATTATTATTTGGTAATAACGGTTCGCTCATCAGAGTTGGAGGTTAAGTCAGTGCTGATTATTATGATTCGTACCTTGCTCTTGTTTCTTATGGTTGTCATCGCATTGAGAATAATGGGTAAAAGACAGATTGGTCAGCTGCAACCATATGAGCTGGTAATTATCATAATGATTGCGGACTTAGCTGCAATTCCAATGGAATCCGTTAATATCCCTTTGATGAGTGGGGTAATCCCAATTTTCACACTTCTATTAATAGAAATCTGCATCTCTTACTCTACTTTAAAAAGCGAAAAATTAAGGGGCATAGTATCCGGAACCCCAAGTGTACTGGTCGAAAATGGGAAAATTATTGAGCAAGAGCTTAGAAAATTAAGGTATAACGTAAATGATTTGTTGGAACAGCTCAGGTCCAAGAACTACCCTAATATTGCCGATATAGAATTTGCCATTTTGGAAACTAAGGGAGACATCACGATCATCCCAAAGTCGCAAAAAAGGCCGGTTACGCCTGCTGATTTACAGGTTCCCACAAAATATGAAGGAATTCCAGTCACCTTGATTATAGATGGTTATGTTTTTAGACAGAATTTATCAAAGTTAAACCTGACTGAAGAATGGTTAAGGTCAGAGCTAAGCAAGTTTGGGATAAATGATTTTAAAAAAGTATTATTGGCAAGCCTTGATACCGAGGGGAATCTTTTTTATCAGGTAAAAACCCAGGCAGGTTAACCTAATGTTTAAACATGCAAAGTGAATTGGAGATGGACAATGAGGCTTTTGCTAATACTTTTTACAGTACTTGCCCTTATCATTACCGCCGGTTTATGGATTGGCCAAACAATAGAAAATGATGCCGACCAGTTCTCTAAACATATTGATGGCATAAAAGATAACATTACCCAAGGAAACTGGGATTTAGCCAATGCTAAAATAATGGAATTGGAGGAAAAGTGGTCCCAAAAGGGTAAATGGTGGCCCATTGTAATGGATCACCAGGAGATTGATAATATACAGTTTTCCCTGGCCAAGGTGAAGGAGTATATAAGGGAAAAGGATAAGGTACAATCCTTGGGAGAACTGGCAGAGCTAAGATTAATATTTATACACCTGCCGGAAAAAGAGGCTATAAACTTAAAAAATATATTATAGCTATTATTATAAATATTTTAATTTTTCAGCAGGTAATAAATACCCTCATATAGTAATTGTATACAAAATCCTTTACTCTTGAGGGGAGAGGAAGCAATGGTTTTAGCCGGCCCAAAAACCAAATATTCTATCCGGGTGATGATTATCAACCCGGAGGGAGAGGTTCTGCTAGGTTTAAAAAACAGGGGATTTCACTCAAATAATTGGATTTTTCCAGGTGGGCAAATTGAGTTTGGTGAAACCATAGCCCAGTGTGCAGCAAGGGAAGTGCTTGAAGAGTGCAACATGGAAGTAACAGTACAAGGTCTGATCGATGTAGTATCTGAGAGCTGCAGTGAGAAGCATGTGGTATTTATAAATCTGGTAGCCTATGGGCAAGGGAAAGCTGAAGTTACCGAACCACAGGAGGTAAAAGAATGGAGATGGTATCCTGCGGAACTTTTACCTGAGAATACAACAATATCTGCAAAGAATGCTGTCAGGAAATTTTCTGGCGGTCAAATGATTCCATTATAAATTTTACGGGAGTTCCTGGGAGCTCCCTTTTTTGTTCAGTAGTTATAAGTAATAATTCATAGTGAAATGGCAGAAACTGTAATGATGAATTAGCTGGACCCATAAGAAACAATTTCATAAAGAGGAAGTCTTTTAATTTGAGTGTGCATAGGTAAGGAGGAAAGGGTATGCATTTCAAAAAAACTAATATTTTACTATTAATTATCATTTGTCTATTAGTATTAAGCGGATGTGCTCGGCAGGAGAGTCCTAAGCAGGTAAAAAAGGGGAAAGAACTTGAGGCATATTTCCCGATGGAACAGGATCTTACCTGGCAATATGAAGGCGAAGGAAATGAATATGCTAGTTTTACCAGGAGAGTTATGTATCAGGAGGGTGATAGGCTACAGATTGCTGAAGATAATGGAGGAACAAAGGTAGCACTGGTATATCAAGTTGGCGATAACGAGATCGCCAAGCTTTACTCAGAGCCAGAATTTTACACTAATGAAAATATTTTACAGGGACCTCCCAATATGCACGAGGTTATCCTTAAGGGACCACTTGAGGTAGGCACCACCTGGCAAAATGAGCGATTCAAAAGAGAAATAATCAGTGTAAATGAAGAGGTTAAGGTTCCTGCAGGAAACTATGGACAGGTGGTAAAGGTTAAAATCACCTCAATGGAATTAGAGGCGAGTGGTTCCGAACAATACGAATACTATGCTGAAAATGTTGGGCTGATTATGAGGGAGTTTATCATTGATCAAGAGAAGATAGTCTCCCGATTAAAATCCATGACCAAAACTAAGCCATTAGCCCAAATTAAACAAGCTACCATCAGCATTGAGGGGATTCCCCAGGAGTTCACCCTAAATCTGCTTGACGGCTCCCCATTACCCTTTTATACCTATTTTCCCTCAGATATGGTAGATGACAGGGTTAGCTCTGGGGAGGGGGATACCTTTAGGATAATGGCAAATTTCTCGGGAACTAAGAGGGAAGATGCATTAATGTCCATATTTTTTTATCCCGAGGGAACTAGCACTGAGGATGCAGTAAAATTTGCCAACAGCTTAATCATCAACAATAGATGGGAAAAGGTTAATTACTCCGAGGGTAATACCATAAAGCAATATCCCTGGTCTGAAAGCGAGTGGCCCTTCTTAAGTCAAACAAATAACATTTCGTATCTGGGTAACATTGTTATAGGTAAGCACAGGGATAGGGTATTTCAGGTAATGCTTTATTACCCGGAAGAGTTTTCAGAAGGATTCATCCCCAGGGTAAATAAAATTATTGATGAATTCACATGGACAGATACAAAAACAAAACTTACCGAGGATTAAGAGCATTAAACAGGTTGACAAGGCAAGAATTTCATTTTATATTACTTTATGGAAATTCCCATACAAATTAAATCAGTAGAGGAGGTTAATAAAATGACTAATAACCCACAAAATCAAACTATGGAATTTCAGGCTGAGGTCAAGCAACTACTTAATATTGTCATTCATTCTCTTTATACTGACCGGGAAATTTTCCTGCGTGAGTTAATATCAAATGCTGCTGATGCCTTGGAGAAACTACGCTATCAAAGGGTTGCCGGTGAAAATGTTGACAATGAAGAGCTATCTTTAGAAATTGGGATTGAATTAAATGAAGAGCAAAATAGCCTATCAATCATTGATACAGGTATAGGCATGACCAGGGAAGAATTAATTCAAAATTTAGGCACCATAGCCCATTCAGGTTCAAAGGCCTTTATAAAATACCTTTCTGAGGGAGATAAGAAGGATTTCAACCTGATTGGTCAATTTGGTGTTGGTTTTTATTCCGCCTTTATGGTTGCCGAGAAGGTTACTGTTGAGAGTCAGTCATATTTGCCCGGGGCCACTGGCTGCACCTGGAGATCTGAGGGGGCAGGCAGCTATACCATAGAAGATAATGCTGAGCTAACCAGGGGTACCAGGATAACTCTTAAACTAAAGGAAGATGCCCAGCAGTTTTCTAAAGCGGAAACCATTAAAAGGATTATTAAGCAGTACTCTGGTTTTGTACCTTTTCCAATTTTAGTTCAAGGTGAAAAGATAAATACCGTTCAAGCCATTTGGACAAAAAATAAAAACGAGGTCTCTGAAGAGGATTACAATGAATTCTATAAGTATGTGGCCAATGCCTATGACGAGCCACTTCTAAAGCTGCATTTTTCTGCAGATGCACCTATTAATATCAATGCCCTGTTATTTGTTCCAAAGACAAATCTCGAAGGTTTTGGATTTGGTAGAATGGAGCCAGGGGTAAGTCTCTATTGCCGTAAGGTATTAATTCAACAGCAATCCAAGGAAATTTTGCCCGATTGGCTAAGATTCGTAAAGGGTGTTGTTGATAGCGAGGAACTTCCCTTGAATATTTCCCGGGAGACCATGCAGGATAGTGCACTGATATCCAAGCTGCGTCGGGTGCTGACAGGACGTTTCCTCAAGTTCCTTAATGAGCAGGCTAAAAATTCTCCTGAGAAATACAATGAGTTTTGGGAAACCTTTGGTGCTTATCTTAAAGAAGGACTGGCTACTGATTTTACTCATCGGAATGAATTGGTTAAGCTACTTCGCTTCGAGTCTTCTAAATCGGAACAACTGGCTTCGCTACAGGATTATTTAGACAGAATGAAAGAAGACCAGCAGCAAATCTATTACTTTAACGGACCTAATCGTGAGACAATTGAGGCCAGCCCTTATATGGAAATCTTTAAAGATAAGGACCTGGAGGTCCTTTACACCAGGGAAGCGGCCGATGATTATATATTAAGCCAGTTGGGAGAATTTGAAGGCAAAAAAATTGTAAGTGTTGATCAGTCCGATCTGGATATAGAGGGATTTGCTGATAGGGATCAAGCCCAGTCACTATCTGCTGAAGAAACAAATGACCTTATCACCTGGCTGAAGGATGCCCTGGGGGATAAAGTCACTGAGGTAAAGGAATCCAAACGATTAGCCGATAGTCCCGCCATTGTGCTAAACCCGGATCATCTTAGCAGCAGCATCCAGAGAATGATGCAGTTAATGAATAAGGATCTCAGTGCCATAGGACCAAAGGTATTAGAGATCAATACAAGTCATTCAATTATCAAAGGTCTCAGTAAGCTAAGCAAAAAAAAGGATCCTTTAGCCAATATGGCAGCAGAGCAGGTTTATGACAATGCCCTTATCGCCGCTGGACTAATGGTGGACCCAAGGGGTATTGTGGAGAGGATGAATAGAATTTTGGAGCGGGCTTTGAATTAAAGGACTGGGATCAAGGACTATACTTTTTTTATATAAGAAGTTGGGTCCCGGCTGTTTAGCCGGGACCCTCAGTTTGTCGAGAAGCTTTAATAATCCCTCACGACTCCTCTCTCCGAGTGGACAGCGCTACTCCCTTGCTTCTGGCGAAAATGGGCCGCCTTCGAGTAAACATCGTGTTTACCTCAGGCTTGCCAGGACGTCCAAGTCCGGGCAGGGGAATTTGGGTAGACCAGTTATCTACTGCCCACCGCCCCCTTGTCCACCACCCTCTTGTTCACCGGCCTGGCCTTCTTGGCCACCTTCGGCACCTTGAGATTCAATGGCTTTAATCTCACCATCAACCTCTACTTCCATAACCTTGCCGTCCTGGGTAACGATCCTGACCTTGGTTTTCTGGCCACCCCCTTGACCTTGGTCAGACTGTTGTTCCGAACCTTCCTGGCCTTCCTGATCACCTTGGCCAGGAGAATTTTCCTGTCCCTGTTGGCCCTGTTGTTCTTGCTGCCCTTGCTGCTGGCCCCCTTGCTGTGGCTCTAACTTACCCCAACGTTCCTCTAATAGGTAAATTTGTTCCTGTTGTACAAGGCGAACAGGGATAATCTTAGCGGGAATATCAAAATTGCCATTTTGTATCCTGGTGTCACTGTTCCAATTGCCCTTATTAATTAAATCCACTGCTGCATCAAAGGCAAAGTTCGCCAATTGTTCAGGCATGATATCAATTTCTGCGTCATGTTCACCTGCAGCCAGGGCCTGGGATGACTGCTTGTCAGCCCCAACCCCCACAGTGACAATCTGACCTTCCAGACCTTGTTTTTTTAGCTCCTTTAAGGCAGCCATACATAATTGACCATCTGTTGCCAAGATGGCATCAACCTTTTCGGTTTGGAGGCTTTTCTGCACGGTCATCTGGGCAAATTCAGGCTTACCTTCTGAATGTTCGACAACCTTTACATTTCCAACATTTTGACTTTGTTGTAAAACTCCCTGGGCACCCGAGGCAATTTTTTGGGATACAGGGTCCACGGGATCTCCCTTTAGTATAAGTACATTAAAATTTGGTTGCTGGCCGGTCTGCTGAGACTGAACCAGCATTTTATTTAGTGCCAGCATACCTTGTAGCTCTCCGGCGCGGGTATGATCCGAGGCTATATAACCGTCCAATGGTGCATTAGCTGGTAAGGTTTCCAGGCCTATTACCTTTATTTTTGCCTGGGTGATCTTCTCTACCAGCCTTACCCCCTCTTGGGGACTTACAACCTGTAGGACAATGGCCTTAACCTTTTGTTCTATTAGCTTGTCAATATCCTGTTCCTGCTTGGAAGGATCCATTTGGGCGTCCATCCAGGTGATTTGCACATTTTCCCTTTGCTTTCTTTGATCCATATACTTTTTTATAGTCTGGTTGCCGTCAAAGTCCATGGAAGCTAGACTAACGCCAATTTTTACATTGTTTGTTTGGGGTTTAGGCTGTGGCTCCTGACCCGGGCAGCCTGTAGAAAATATCATAAACGAAGCAAGCAGTATACCTAGACCTGCAGTTTTAATAGTTTTAAAGGTCATCACGTCACCTCTGTATTTAACGTTGTTACATTTATTATTACTTAAAAGCCGATAAATATGATTATTTTGTTTAGAGCCTGAATGAACTAGTATTAATATCGAATATATATGAAAATTAACATGACGTTAGATTACCTATCGGTCGAAATTTATCTAATTTTAGTTCCTAAACTAACGATAATATGTTAAAATTTAACTAATTTGTTTGGAACCAATTGGTTACATATGTGCCAATTGGTTTACTTCTTTAATAGCCAAAAAAGAGAATGTTTTTAAAATTCATACTATACAAACAGGAGGGACCAGATGTTAGAAGGCGTGGTTTATACAGATCTAGACAAATGTAAAGAGTGTTCTGCCTGTCTCCAAGTGTGTGAAACAAAGTCAATAAGATTTGAGGATGGAAAGGGCCAAATAATAAAGGGCAGCTGCCTTAATTGTGGTCTGTGTATCAACGTTTGCAGTAAAGGGGCTAAGGCTTATAAAAGAAGCTTGGAAAATGTCAAGAGTCTAGCGGGAAAGAAGAAGTGTGCCATGGTCCTTGCTCCCTCCTATGTTATTGTTGCCAAGAAAAGATATGGTTGTTCACCCGAACAATTTTGCACGGCCTTAAAAAAGCTAGGTTTCTCCCTAGTATATGAGTCAAGTTTTGGAGCAGATGTAGTAACAAAGGTTTATATTGAATATGTTAAGAATAAAATTCAGTCAAGTGGAAAAGAAAAGACCCATGTTATTACAAGCCCCTGCCCGTCACTAATGAACTTTATAGAGAAACACGTTCCTGAGCTAATTGATGAGTTTGCCCCGATTCTAAGCCCCATGGCAGCCCAGGCAGTACTGGCAAAGCAATGGAACAATAATGATGTGGTTATTATTGGTGGAAGTCCCTGCCCGGCAAAAAAATCAGAACTCCTTGATCAGTCCCTAGGGCTGTTTGAAGAAGTGCTGACCTTTGAAGAGTTATGTGAGTGGCTGGATATGGAGAATATTAATCCATCATCCTTAGAGGCAGCCGAATTTGATGGTATTCAAGCCCTATATGGTGCAGGATTTCCCATATCTGGCGGTTTGGCCAAGACCCTGGAACAATTCTCCAGTGGATTAGAAATTAACCCCATTGGCAGTGACATACTTGTCATTGAAGGGGAACATAGAAGCTTAGAATTTTTGAAACAAATGGCGGAGGATAAGAAAAGGGATAAAGAATTAACTAATTATCCCCAGCTAATTGATATTCTATATTGCGATGGCTGTATTGTTGGCAAAGCTATGGGTGTAAAAAGTAATTTTCTAGAAAGCAAAAGGATTGTTGCCGACTACACTCAAAATAGATTTAAAAAGGTAAAAGAAAAGGGACTCTTTAAAAAACACAAGGGTTATCAATTCTTAGTAAAAAATACAGTTAAGGCACCGGACTTCAAAGGCTGGATTGATATTGTGGAGCAACTGATAAAGGGCAATAGATTTTATCGTTCTTGGGAAAGTCAAAAATATAATAAGGATCACCCTATGGATACTGAACTTAAGGCCATCCTGGCCCAGGACGGCAAATACTCCATAGATGATGAGCTTAATTGCCGGGCCTGCGGCTATAAAACCTGCAGGGAGAGGGCCATTGCTGTATATAATAGAGAGAACGTTGCCGGAGGATGTGTGATACACCAAAAGGAATTGGCCCAGAAGCTTCACGCTGAGGCCCAGGCAGTAAATGTAACAGTACTAGAGAATACCGAGGCACTGATCTTAACTATAAATGAAATAGTTAAAGGTAATCAAAGTAATGCCCAAATGTCTAACAGACTTCTCGCAAGCATAGAGGAACACGGTGAGGAAATTCTTAACCTACGAAGCAAAATCAATGATATAATCAAAACCTTAAGTTATTTCACGGATATGTCAAACAGCATAGCAAGTATAGCAGACCAAACAAAAATGTTAAGCTTGAATGCCCAGATAGAGGCGGCCAGGGCAGGGGAAACAGGCAGGGGATTTGCCGTGGTTGCCGGTGAAGTCGGAAAGTTATCCGCCGAGACCCATGAAAAACTTAAGTCAGTTAATGCTTATAAAAATGAGGTAGCCACAAATCAGCAGGAACTTGATCGGATAATCTCTAAACTTATAAATGATTCCACACAGGTCAGTGAATTGGCAAATTCCTCAGCAGCAGTGGCAGAGCAGATTTCAGCATCTTCTGAAGAGTTATTTGCTGCGACAGAAAACCTAAAATCAATAATAAAGTAAAAAAAGGCGACCAAGCCTATATGCTTGGGTCGCCCTTTGCTTATTTTGATGCTAGCTTTTCCTTGAGAAATTTTGCCCAGTCGCCATCTGGTATTACTTGAGCATTTTCTCTTAACCACTGGGCTTTTGAAGGTGGCCAAAGATACATGTGGGCTTTAACTGTTTCACCTGACTCAAGCACAACATCTTTTATTTCCCTAATAAGGTGACTTTGACTTTCAACACCGGTGTATTTTTGAATTTCGTCAATTTGTGGGAGAATTACAGGCATTTCCCTGGTGTCAAACATTACTCCCTTTATTTCCCCTTCACCGCTAAGAACTACCGGATAGCCGTCCTCGGGGAGATAATACATTACTCCCTTAGCCTTGGCTACATAGACCACTGGCTTGTAATTCTCAACAAAGCGCTGGTAATTTTCTAAGCCAGGCAACAAGGTGCCATATACAAAAAGATTATTCAAATACATACTGTTCACCTCTCCTTAGTATTTTATAGCCTAAGTTGACAAAAATAGCATCATGGAGGAAAATTTATTAGATAGATCATACCTTAACTTCCAGGGATATTATCTTTAATTGTATTTTAAAGGAAGTATTAAACACAAGAACTTGGGCTAAATTTTATTGAAATCTTTCTGAGGAGGTTAAACAGATGGGGACTGATAGACCGCAAGCAGGAAGGGATTATTATTTTGTTAAGTTTAATCCGGAGCTTAAACACCAGGGCGGAGAATTCAACTTGAATAATTATGTGGTTTATAAGGCCAGGCTAATTAAAGTAACAGAAGATAGCTATCTAATACAAAACGATCAGCTAGAGACCTTGGAACTAAAGAATACCTTATTGTTTAATAGTAAGGATGAGGCAGAAAAATATAAACTTCACCTGTCTTTTTAGTTTTTATATTTAATACTATCCCCCGAATTATTTTTAGGCTGATACGGGACAATATAGGAAAGCAGCTAAATAGGGGGTTGATAAGGTGAAAAATGACGATAAGCCAAGGTTTATACTAAGGGAGAAGCATGAAGACGGCTCTGTGGAAGCAACCATGCCCTTATCCCTTGGTTACCTTCGGGAAATAGTCAGGCCATCTCAGGTGGAGGGTACAAGTTTTTGGATTGAGCCCTATGAAGGAAAGGTAGAAAAAGAAGACGAGGAAGAATAAAATGACCGGGTTGACCGGTCATTTTCAGTCTATTGAAAAGATACAACTTGGGTTTTAATAATCCCGAACAGCGACATTCGAAGCAGTGGAAACAGCGCTTCGCGAAGCTGAGGATGCGAAAATGGGTGAGCGGACATGGACGTCCGCTCAAGCCTGAGGTAAACACGATGTTTACTCGAAGGCGGCCCATTTTCGCCCAAAGCAAGGGATTAGCGCTGTCCACTGCGGAGACAGGAGTCGTGAGGGATTATTAAAACCCGAATATAGGTAGTTTCTCGACAATCTGAAAATGACCGGGTTAACCGGTCATTTTGTTTCAACTATGTCGGCTTCTACTAAATATCTGTGAAAGAAGTACTCACCTACTGCTATCAATAGACCGAAGATAATATAGGACATTATGGTTAACCTTAAGTCCGCCGAGGCAAAATCTATAATCAATAAAATAAACGCAGCCAAAACCCCTTCTATAATAGTTGCCGATGGATTACCATACCTTGTAAGTATAAAGCGATCCCCGGCAAAATATGTTGCCACTGTTACAATGACAGCCACAGCCAATGCCCAGGACCAGGAATTAGCTGCTATAAAGGTAATAGCAATCCAAGCTGTCACAAGAATCATAAAGAATTTTATTGCCAGAGATAAGAAGATTGAGTTCAAGAATTCACCCCCTTTGGCATTATAATAATGCTCAAAAGGAAGGCTTAATATGTAGTTAAAAGCTAACAGACAGAATTATTCAAAAAATATTATTTTCGAAGTCTAGCTATAATTAAATTGACATGGTAAAATTTATTAAGTTACATATTGCCTAGCAGGGGTGATTTTTTGTTTAGAAATCTCGGGATCATTCTGTTGATTTTGTTTGCTTTACTTTCAGTTAACATAATACCGAGAATGAATAAAGAACAATATATTGTAATATTTCTAGCCCTTGTTCCCGGCCTAATTTTTTATCATTACTATTTCTTTGTAATACCAAAGACGGCAAAAAAGAGTGATGCTCTGATTGGTGCTATTAAGCTGATTTATTCTTCGGTTGAAGAAACTGTATTGGACAAAGATTTAAGAGGTAGAATTATTAAAGGCCTTGATGAGCAGGTAGTTACTTTGGGCAAGGTTATGGATCAAAAATTAAGGCTGCTAAAAAATCCTGCTGCCATGAGATTTAATGAAAGGAATAATCAACCCCTGGAACAAGAATGGAAAAGATTTTTCATACATGCCTTTTCAGTAATTGAACAGGAGTTAGAGGATGAGACCATCCGCAGATGGACATTTAATAAATTTAAAAACAAAATAAACGATAATTCCAGGCAATATGTAAAGATTGCCCTAAAGGATATTATTCAAGACAGTAAATATACACACCTGGTCAAATAGACTGGTGTTTTTTTGTAAAGGAGAAAATTTGAGTATCAATGGAAGTAAAATTTTCCATAATAATAACAGGTGATCTTATTGAAAAGAGCTATGATAATTTATAATCCCACGGCTGGAAGAGAGATGGCAAAACGCCACCTGCCAGGTATTATTGAAAACCTGACTTATAACGGATTCTTAACCATTGGGTATCCTACAAATGGTCAGGGAAGTGCTACGATGGGTGCAAGGGAGGCAGCAGAGCAAGGGGTAGATTTAGTAGTTGCTGCCGGTGGAGATGGGACAGTCTATGAGGTGATAAATGGCCTGGCCGAGCTTGAATATAGACCCACCTTAGGGCTGTTGCCCTTTGGTACGACCAATGACCTGGCCCGGGGACTTGGGATTGGAGGTGGTTTTGATAAGGCCTGCCATACCTTAACAAAGGGGCGGGCGATTCCTGTGGATATCGGTAAGTTTAATGGCCGGTATTTTATCAATATTGCAGCAGGAGGGGCCCTAACAGAGCTAACCTACGAAGTCCCTTATAAGTTAAAGACCATCATCGGGCAATTGGCGTATTATTTAAAGGGCTTTGAAAAATTACCCCATATTAAATCCTCAAGGGTGAGAATCGAATTTAACGATGAGTGCTTTGAAGGCGAAATAATGCTGTTCTTACTGGCCAATACCAACTCCGTAGGCGGATTTGAAAGGCTTGCTCCTAGGGCAGCCATAGATGATGGACTATTTGATTTACTAATTATCAAGAAAACAGATTTAGTTCGTTTTATACATCTGGCAGGTGAGGCTATTAGGGGGTACCATATTAACGATCAATATGTTATTTATGCCCAGGCCCGGGAGGTTAAAGTATCCGTTGAGAATAATATGCCGGTAAATCTAGATGGTGAATATGGAGGATTATTGCCAGGTATATTTACAAATTTACATCATCATTTGTATATGATGGTCCCTGAATAACTATAACGATTTAAACAAAGGGAGGTACATCAATGAAAAAGTTGGGTCTTAATGGGAAGAAATGGCTGAAGGGTTTTCATATTTTCTTTTGCTGTGCCTGGGTAGGAGCAGCCCTTGCTATGAATCTACTTACATTTGCCGCCAATCCTGCAACAGGGGATGAACTATATGCTGTTCAGGCATCTATAAAGATAATTGATGATTTTATTATTATACCAGCAGCCCTGTGTACCTTATTTACCGGATTACTTTTTAGTCTATTGACTAATTGGGGGTTTTTCAAATTTCATTGGCTAACGGTCAAGTGGGTAATAACCGTAGGCACTATTTTATTCGGCACCTTTTGGCTTGGACCATGGGTTAACGGAATGACTTCAATAGCTGACCTTGAGCGCTCAGGGGCCTTTGATAACCCTACCTTTTTACACTTCCGCAATATGAATGCCTGGTTTGGCAGTACACAGGCATTACTCCTTGTGTTAACTGTCTTTATTTCTGTTTTTAAGCCCTGGGGCAAGCGGGGAGAAGGTAAGTAATTGTATAATGTATTATATGCTAATAATTGTTCAGTAGGAAAATATTTCTGGTATAATTCAAATAAGTATTTTTATTTTATGTGAATAGATTAACTTGGCAAAGAAGCCTATCCTTAAAGGGATAGGCTCTGTTTTTTTAAAAAGCAGGATAGGTGCGAAAATGACAGTGCATAATCAACTTGAAATAAAAAGTATAATATCCGATAAGCAAATAATTACACATTTTCAACCTTTAATATCTATTAGGAAGAAATCCGTTCTAGGGGTAGAGGCTTTATCCAGGAGCATATATGAGAACGAGATTATTCCCCCGGATATCTTATTTAAAGCTGCAGCCAAAGAAAATTTAACTGTGGAATTAGATAGATTATGCAGAGAGAAAGCCTTTGAAAATTTCGCAAGGTCATTTCCTACAGGGGAAGATCAACTCCTGTTTTTTAATCTTAATACCAGTATACTGAAAACACCCCTTGTGGGTTCTGGTCATATAGTGAATTTTGTCAAATATTACGGTATAAACCCAAAAAACGTTGTAATAGAAATAATTGAATCTGATACTGATGATATCCTTGCATTACAGAGGTTTATTGAGTTATACAGGGGCTTTGGCTTTTTGATTGCCCTAGATGATGTGGGGGCCGGTTGTTCTAATCTTGATAGAATAATTATTACCAAACCAGATATCATCAAATTTGACAGGGCACTAATAAGTGGTATTCATAATTTTTTTTATAAGCAAGAGATTTGCAGGGCTTTGATAAATCTATCCCGAAAAATTGGAGCGCTGGTGGTGGCTGAAGGTGTTGAGGAAGAGAGGGAAGTCATAACCTGTTTGGATTTAGGGGTTGATATATTACAGGGCTACTATTTTATGAAGCCCATGACGATTACCGACGATAGGAACTTAAGGATTTTAAATCAAAGGATAGAAGGAATTGTAGAAAAGTTTAAATCATATAAACTTAAAAAAATTGACTTTGAAAGAAATAGACGCATCTATTTTGAACAATTATTGGAAGATGCCCGTAACGACCTTTCAGCCCTAAAGGCGGAAGAAATGAATGCGCTATTATCAAAGGTGGCAGAATGTCCTTCGGTTGAATGTATCTATGTTTTGGACAATGCGGGAATTCAAGTGAGTGAGACGGTATGCAATCAAAGGGAACTCAATAGAAATGCCATTTTTTATCCTGCTAAAAGGGGAACAGATCATTCGTTAAGGGATTTTTACTACCTTCTCTCAAGCAACGAGCAAGAGTTTTACTTTAGCGACCCCTATATTTCTATGGCTTCCGGCAGTTTAACCATAACTGGCTCTGCCCGTATGCAGAATCAACCTTTAATATTATGTATAGATTTTATTTACGATTAGAGAATGACTTATATTATAAACTGCTTACCTTTTATATGTTATCAAGCAAATTAATAGCAAGATATGAAAAGACGGAAATTATTTTACCCGGCTAAGTAATTTCCGTCTTTTCATATCATTAGAGGATATTTTGCTGAAAAAACACAGAAATATGGCCAAATGCACAAAGTATTTAGCTATAAGATCTTGTCAAATATTGTCTGTTTTTGTAAACTGAAAAGGTAATAGGTAATACCAATATTTTGGGTTAATGTATAACATATAATTAACCCTCGAGGAGTGATGAGATGAACTTAACAGTAAAACACCGACTATTCTTGGCATTTGGATTATTAATTATCATTACATTATCTTTGGGTCTCTATGCAAATTTCACCCTGCAGGTAGTCAATGACAAATCTTTAGAAATAACAAGTACTTGGCTGCCAGGGGTCGAATTAGCCGGAGATATAGAAACCCTTGTGGCAGATATCAGGATTAATGAATTCAGACATATAGCTGCCACAAGGGAAAAAGATATTAATGAAATGGAGGAATTAATTGCCAACAATAAACAGGAAATTGAAAATTACTTAGCCGAATACGAAAAAAATGTCTATGACAACCACAATAAAAACCTGCTAATAGTTACACGTTCTGAATGGCGGAATTTTCTTGAGGCCGACCAAAGGGTTATTAATCTAAGTAGAGAGAATAAAAATCAGGAAGCCATGGATACTATGCAACAGGAATCACAAGCCCTTTATAGTTATGCCAGACATGCATTGGCTGATCTGGTAAACTATAATCAAGACAATGCAGATAAAGCTAGCCTTGAAGTACATACCCTTCATAAGCAATCACAATCCCTACTCCTGTCAGCCATCCTTATAGCAGCCCTCCTAGGTATTTCCGCCGCCTACTTTATTAGCCGTAGTATTACAACACCCCTTAAAAATATAGAGAAGAACGCCAATATGCTTGCAGCCGGAGACCTCACGGTAGAGGATATCAGAGTTAAAGGGAAGAATGAAATTAGCAGCCTAGCAGATTCTTTTAATAGTATGAAGAATAACTTAAACGCTGCCATTGGACATTTGGCCGTTACAGCCCGAGAAATATCGGAGACATCATCAGGATTGGCCAGTCAGGCGGAACAAACGTCTGCTGCTGCCACAGAGAATGCTGCCACCGTTGAGGAAATTGCTACTACTATTGATCAGGTAGCCCAGGATTCTAATAATGTATCCTCGGTATCAACGGGCATTTCCCAAAAGGCGATGAAGGGTAATGAGGGAATTGAACAACTAAATAAGCAAATTACTATCATCAGCACTTCCAGCGAGAAAGCCTCAGGAGTTATTGAAAATCTCTCGCAAACCCTTAACAAAGTAGGACAGATTGTAAACTTAATAACAGGTATAGCTGATCAAACCAATCTATTAGCCTTAAATGCAGCCATTGAAGCAGCTAGGGCCGGGGAACAGGGACGTGGTTTTGCGGTAGTTGCTGAAGAGGTGAGGAAATTAGCGGAACAGTCCTCCAATGCGGCCAAGCAAATTACCGGATTAATCCAAAATGTGCAAACAGAATCACAGCTGGCAGTTGAAACAATGAATCAAGGCAACCATGAAGTAACCCTAGGGGTTCAGGTAGCAAATGAGGTAGGGGAAATTCTTACAGGAATTTTATCTGAAATCGGCGGTCTTTCGGAGAAGATACATGATGTCGCTGCAGCATCAGAGCAAGTTTCTGCGGGAGTAGAGAATGTGGCGAGCTCAACTGAGGAACAAACTGCTGCTATGCAGGAGGTTTCGGCCTCAACAGAAAATCTGAAGAAGATGGCAAGTGATATTGACCAATTGGTAAATAAATTTAAACTATAGCAATAAATACCAAAAGGGGACGGTAAATCCGTCCTCTTTTTAACCTCTCAGGGTTGCTTTTAATCTTTTGAGGTTCAGGAGCAGCCCAAGGCCTTCATTGATATCCTTTACCACTATATCGGCAGAGTTAACAGCTTTAACCGAGGCACCCTCGTGACCAATCACAGCTATTCCCAGGGCGGCTTTCTTTAACATCAGGCAGTCATTGGCCCCATTGCCAAGGGCAATCACATTTTCAGCACCCAGAGCGGCTACGAAGGCTTCTTTTTCTCCTGCTCCCAGATGGTTCTTTAGAATAACAACCTTTCCATTTAATGATTGACACTCAGCAGCAGCCTGACCAAAGGTATCTGCAGTTATTACATAAATATCAAGTATTGTAGCTAGATTATTTAGATTTTCTAACACTCCATGAACTAGCTTGCCGTCCAAGGCTATGGTACCGTTATAGTCTAGGACTACAGACTTTATATGAAGTTCTCCCCTGCCGGGAATTTGTAAAGAAATCATAGTAACCTCCTATCACCATGTTAGACCAGCTATAAAATCACTGGTTTCCTGTTTGTCAGGGTTGGTGAACAGCTTTGTAGTCTCAGCACTTTCCAGAAGCTGACCGTTGATCATAAAGATAGTCATGTGGGCGATGCGTTTAGCCTGGAAAAGATTGTGGGTAACAAGAACAACGGGTAATTTCTTCGCCAGTTCGACTAACAATTCCTCTATTAGCCTGGTGGAAGCAGGGTCTAAATTAGAGCATGGCTCGTCCAGTAATAAAACCTCTGGATCTACCGCAAGAACCCGGGCTATGGAAAGACGTTGAATCTGACCGCCTGAGAGCTTATTGGCCGGACTGTTTAATTTATCCTTTACTTCATTCCATAAACCTGCCTGGGTTAGGCAATTTTCAGTAATATCATTTAACCTCTTTTTGTTCCGCTCCCCGTGGTAACGGACCCCAAACAATAGGTTTTCTTTAATGCTTAAGGGTAACGCCACCGGGGTTTGGAATACTATTCCTATCCTGCGGCGTATGTCCCCGGCCTCCCTTTGATAGATGTCTTCACCCGAAACTAATACTTTACCTTCCAGGCGATAGCCAGCATCTAATTCTAAGGTTCTGTTGAGGCTTTTCAAAAAAGTTGTTTTACCACACCCAGAGGGGCCTATAATGGCAGAGATTCTGTTTTCGGCGAAGGTATGGTTAATCTCCTTTAAAATTTGTTGTTTTCCAAACCAGACCTGTAAGTTTTGAACAACTATTGACATCTTCTAGGCCCCTTTTTTGTTCAATTTATTCAACCATAAGGCAATAATATTTAACAATAAGAGTAACAGCACCAGCACCAGAGCTGTACCATAGGCCTTATCCAGGGATACCTGTTGGCTAAATAGTATATAAAGATGGTAAGGCATGGCCATTACTGGCTCATATAGGCTTACTGTGGGAGGGGTGGCAATAACTGCAGCGGTGACCATAATTGGGGCAGTTGCCCCTGCCGCATATCCCATGGCTAGCAGAAGCCCTGCTAATATTCCTGTGGCTGCTTGGGGTAATAGGATTCGGACCAAAATATAGCCCTGGGAGACCCCTAGGGCTTTAGCAACAAGCAGGTAATTACTGTTCACTGACAGGAGCGCATCCCTGGAGGTTACAACGATTACAGGAAAGATCATAATGGCTAAGGCCAACCCACCAGACAAGAGGGAAATACCAAAGCCAAATTTCACAACAAATAGCGCATAGGCAAAGAGACCTGTCACTATGGAAGGAATCCCGGCCATACATTGCACTGTTATATTTACTAGGCTGCTAACTCTACTGGCTTTGGCGTACTGGGTCAGATAGATTGCAGTGGACAGGGCCGGCCCGGAAGCGGCGGCAATGGCCAGAAGGATCAAGGAAAGGGTACCCCTTATGGCAGGAAAAATGCCACCCTCAGCTCCCAGGGGTAATCCCTTGGGCACTGATAGGATAAATTCTGCTGTTAAGGAGGAGTATCCCTTGTAAAATAGATAGCCCAAAATAGAAATAAGCACAAGTAAAAGAAGAAGTCCGCTGCACCAAAACAGGGATAACCAAAGAAAATCAATTAAGGGTCTTAGCTTCAAGGTTGGTTCACCTCGTTTCTACGGCCCCTCCTGAACAGGGTGAATAGCAGATTAACGCTAACAACAAATACAAGCAGCACCAGTCCGGCACCAAATAGGGCCTGGTAATGAAGACTGCCCACCTCGGACGTGCCAAGCTCCAGGGCAATCAGTGCAGGCAGTGGTTCACCCTTGCTAAACCAAGAGGTTGGAAGTACCAGGGTATTGCCGGCCAGCATTAACACAGCCATGGTTTCACCGGCTGCTCGGCCAAAGGCAAGTATGAGTGCCCCAAGCAGTCCCCTTTTAGCCATGGGTAATAGTACCTTCAAGACAAAGTATACCTTAGATACACCTAGACCCAGAGCTACCTGACGATATTCTCCGGGGACAGACCTTAGGGCTGATTCTGCAGTGCTAACAATATAGGGTAATACCATTAGGGTGAGCACCAGGGAGGCGCAGAAAAGGGATTCTCCACTGGCCATATCAAAGGTGACTTCAAAATACTTTACCAACACAGCAGCTCCCAAAAAGCCATAGACAACCGAGGGTATGCCTGTTAATAAATTAAGCACCGGCCTAATAAGGCTTGCCAACCATACAGGTGCAAATTCAGCCAGGAATATTGCACAGCTAAATCCTAGGGGAGTTGCCAGAAATACCGCCCCCAGGGCAGTCCAAAAGGTACTTAGGATCATGGTGCCTATACCAAAAAGGGGGGGAGCTGAAAGGGGTTGCCAGTCAGTCCCTGTAATAAAGTTTATCAAGGAAAGGGGTTGCCACAGGGGCCAGCTTTGGACCGCCATAAAGGCAAAAATGGACAGTAATAACAGGGCACTGGAAAGTGAAACCAGTTGGAATAGAGTGCTGGTGGAAAAAATGGCAAGTTTGTTTGTTTTAATCTGAGGCATATATACACAACCCTGTAAAATATTATGGGTAGCTGAATTATTCAACTACCCAGGTCAACTCCTATTTTGCCGGGGGAATAAAACCTAATTCTTCCACAACAGTCAGGCCTTTTTCAGATAAGAGATAGTCAATAAAAATCTGTTGTTTTTCATCAGGCTGCTCTTTAGTAACCAGAAGCAGCGGGCGGGCAATCTTGTATTCGCCGCTGGCAATATTTTCAGTGGTAGGCTCCACTTCATCTATTTTTAGTACAGAGATTTTACCCTCGTTTTGTTTTACCAATCCTACTGATACATAGCCAATGGCATCAACGTTTTCTGCTACCTTTCCGGCCAGTGCCCCCATGGAGGGTAGTTGCTGAGCCTCTTTGGCAACGGGGGTACCTTTCATAACCAGCTCGTCAAATACCTGACTGGCTCCACCACCCAAATCACGTATGGCAAGGACGATGGGTCGTTCGGGCAAATTTGCATCAAGGTCTTTCCAGGTCTTAATTTCCCCAGCAAAAATCTGTTTTACTTCTTCGGTGGTTAGATTTGGCTTAACCCGAACAACCGGGTTTTGAGGATTAACAGCAATGGTCAAAGCATCGGAGCCAAGTTTTATGATTTTCCCGTTGGGCATTTTTTCCTTTTCCGTATCTTTAATTTCCCTTGAGACAAGACCGATATCTACGGTGCCGTCCAGAGCTGATTTTACTCCAAAGCCGGAACCGCCGGTGGAAACAAATAAAACTATGGGTTCCTCAGCAAATTTTGCATCAACATTGTTCCAGGTTTTGTAGTGCTCGGTAAAATCATCGGCACATTTAGCAATCACAGGGGCCAGGGTACTGGAACCACCTAGCTTAATATATGCTGCTTTTGACTCGGACTCAGCCTTAGGCTGTTCGCTTTGGCCACAGCCAAGCAGCATAAAAAAAGACATTAGAAGCACCAATGCATAAACAAACCTACTTTTTCTCATAAAAAACAACCTCCTTGTTGCTTTGTCTTTTCCCTTCAGGAAAAGATTAACAAATATTCAACATGTTCTTAACATAGCACATTATTATTACCCTGTGAAATGAAAGATATTTATATATTTCAGGTAAGATATAACTGTTAATGGGTAATAAGCTCTGGTATGGAAAGGTTACTATAAAATAACTATTGATCTTTCTAACTATATAGTTCATAATGAATCTGTTTGTGAATTTCACAATTGTGAACTATTAGACAGGACGTGATGACATGAAAAAATACGATGTAATTGTTGTCGGCGCCGGTCCTGCAGGTATTTATGCCTGCTATGAATTAGCTTTAAAGGCACCGCACATAAAAGTGCTGCTGATTGATAAGGGAAGGGACATCTATAAAAGGGTTTGTCCGATTCTTCAAAAAAGAACAATCAAATGCCCACCGCCTACCGCTAAAAAAGACCACGCCGGCTGTGTACCAGCCTGCTCCATAACTAACGGCTTTGGTGGAGCAGGAGCATATTCAGACGGTAAATTTAATATTACCACCGAGTTTGGTGGCTGGATGACCGATTATCTGGTCCCTTCGGAAGTCCTTAACTTGATAAAATATGTTGATAGCATCAATATCAAGCACGGGGCACAATCTGAGACAACTGATCCCACCACTGATGCTGTCAAGTCTATCGAAAAGCGTGGCTTGGCCGTTGGGCTGAAGCTTCTACGTGCCCAGGTAAGGCATCTGGGGACTGAACAAAACCTAGAAATTCTGAAAAGCATCTTTGAGTTTTTGAAAAACAAAAATATAGATATGATGTTTGAAAAAGAGGTAGAGGATTTAGTTATCACCAAGGATAGGGAAGTACTCTCTATCAAAGGGGTTATTACGAAGTCAGGGGAAGAATACAGTGCTGATAAGGTTGTTGTTGTACCGGGGCGTGATGGCTCTGAGTGGTTATCAGGTATTCTCAAAAAGCATGGCCTAGCCATGGATAACAACCAGGTTGATGTTGGTGTTCGTGTAGAGACCCTAAATGCCATTATGGAAGAAATAAATGAGAACCTTTATGAGGGCAAGTTTATTTTCAGGTCTTCCGTTGGAACCTCCGTAAGAAGCTTTTGCAGCAATCCTTCTGGCCATGTTGTTATCGAGAACCATTCAGGTGTTATGCTGGCCAATGGTCACGCCTTTAAGGATAAAAACCTGGGTAGTAGCAATACCAACTTTGCCTTACTGGTTTCTCATAAGTTCTCTTATCCCTTTGATAAACCAATTGAATATGCTAAATATATTTCCAAGCTGGCTAATGACCTATCCAACGGCAGTGTTATCGTTCAAAAATATGGGGACATCCTAAAGGGGCGCAGGTCCACTAAAAAACGCATTCAGGTAGGCTTTGTGGAGCCGACTCTAAAAGAGGCAGAACCTGGTGCCTTAGGCTTAGCCCTTCCCTATAATACAATGAAAAGTATTATCGAGATGCTGGAGGCCTTAGATAAAGTCACACCCGGCATCGCCTCCGAGCATACCCTGCTCTATGGGGTAGAGGCCAAGTTTTATTCAGCCCGCCCCAAGCTGACCAATAGATTTGAAACGGAAATTAGGGGTTTATATGCAGGTGGTGACGGTGCAGGCATCACCAGGGGACTGGCCCAGGCCGGAGCCTGCGGTGTGGTAATTGCCAGGGACATTATAGAAAAACAAGCCTAAAATAAGTCGTGAGGGTACTATAACCCTAAGGTAGTTTCTCGACAGTTTGTAGCCCCATCCAATGTGGAAGGGGCTTTTTATATTTTTTAGATATTATTATTTTTGTTGTAATCCAGGAAATGCTTGAAATATTTGCTGTATTGTGGACAGTAGTTATATAATTTAATCAGAGAGAAGGAAATTGTTCGAAAGTGGGGTTGCTATAGAAATGTCCGTTAAGATTGTAACTGATAGTACTTCATATATACCTTTGGAATTAAGAAAAAAATATGATATTACTGTTGTTTCTTTGTCTGTAACCTTTGATTCAGAGACTTATCGTGAAGAAGAGATAGACAACTTAACCTTTTATAATAAAATGTCCCGGAGTAAAACTATCCCGACTTCCTCTCAGCCTTCGCCCCAGGAGATATTTCAAGTATTTGAGAAGCTTGTTTTAGAGGGACATTCGGTGGTGGGCATATTTCTATCTTCCGAAATGAGTGGGACCTTTTCTGGAGCCTGTTTAGTTAAAAAGATGATTATTGAGAAATATCCAGATGCTTGCATTGAAATTATCGACTCCAGATCCAATTGCATGGAACTGGGCTTTGCCGCACTAGCGGCCGCCCGGGCCGCCAGTTACGGACAAGCCATGGCAGGAGTAATAAATGAGACTAAAAGGGTTATTGCCAGGAGCAGATTTATATTTGTTCCAGATACCCTGGAATATCTACACAAGGGTGGTAGGATAGGTGGTGCCTCAGCACTATTAGGTTCTCTGCTGCAGATAAGGCCGATTCTTACGGTAATTGATGGTAAAACGGCACTGCTGAGTAAAGTTCGCAAAAAGGACCGGGCAGTTCAAGAAATTATAAAAATATTTTTACAGGATACAAAAAGTAGAGGACTGGGGGAAGCAGTTATCCATCACATCAATTATGAGCCGGAAGCCCGTAAATTGGCCCGGCAATTAGAAGATACCCTTGGTGAGGCTTTGCCCGTATGTGCCATTGGCCCGGTAATTGGTCTTCATGTGGGTCCAGGCACCCTTGGAATTGCCTATTATACTAAGGAGTAATAGAATGTACCTGGATGAGCTTTATAAGGAGGTGGACTCTTGCCAAAGATATTGCATGCAGCCGATATTCACCTGGGGGCTCCCTTTAAGCAGTTTACAGTAAAGGGTAAGGAACTTAGGGAGGGGGCTAAGCAAACCTTTCAAAATATTATTAATTTGGCCAATGAAGAGAATGTTGATTTAGTAGTGTTTGCAGGAGATATAGCTGATTCCAACAGGCTTTCTCCAGCTATGGTTAATTTTATTACCAGCCAGTTAAGTAAATTGAAAATGCCCGGGGTCATATTGCCAGGAACCCACGACTCATATAACAAGGAATCCATTTACAGACGCTTTGAATGGTCAAGGCTGGAAAATGTTGTTATTTTTTCTGAGGAGGCGGGACAAGCCCTATTTTATCCCCAGCTATCACTGGCAGTCCACGGAAAACCAAATACATCAAATAGGGATAGTGTGAGTCCTATTAAGGGATTGACCCCCCACCCTGAAGCCCGCTGGAATATCGCCCTGGCCCATGGTTCCCTGCAGATCACCGGCAAATCAGCTGAGGATGATTATCCCATAGAATTTAAGGATATCGAAGCTTTAGAAATGGATTACCTAGCCCTTGGTCACTGGCACAGTTTTCTAGGGGACATAAGGCTAGGCAAAACCCTTGCTTCATACTGTGGCTCAGCCACTACCCTGGGTTTTGGCGAAGATAACGGTACGGTAAACATAGTTGAGCTAACCGAGCGGGGAGTAGAGGTTACCCGGAAGGAAGTAGCTTACCATAAATGGACGAGGGTAGAATGTAATGTCCGGGAACTGGCAGAGGAAGTGGAAAGACTTGCTGGACCGAATATTTTGCTAAGGGTCAGAATCAAGGGTAATATATCCGAGGAAGAAAAAGCCATAATAATAGAAATACAAGAAAGATATAATGAATCTTTTTTTGATTTTCATCTGGAGCATGGTCAAGGGGAAAAAGGGAATATACAAATTGATTTAGCTTCTTTTCCAGAAACAACAGTGGTAGGTCAATTCATCCGCTTAGCAAGTCAAAAAATAGATCAAGCTGATCCGGAGCAAAAGCAACTATGGGAAGAAGTAATGCAGCGTGGGTGTAATATTCTGGTGAACGGCGAGGTGGAATAATGTTAATAAAAAAGCTAAAGGTGAAAAATTTCCGCAACCTACGATCCGTTGACCTGACTTTCACATCCGGTATAAACCTGGTCAAGGCCCCAAATGAGGGAGGGAAGTCATCCCTTCGCCAGACCATCAATCTGGCCCTTTATGCTGACCCTAAAAGTACCAGCAGCAAGATTCAAAGCATGCAAACCTGGGGCAATGACGTAATGTATGAGGTTTCCATGCAAATTGCCTCGGACAAGGAAGAGTATTTGCTAACTAAGGATTTTGAAGCTAAAACAATGGTTTTGGAAGAAATTGGTTCAGGCAAAAAATTATCCTCCAAGCAAAAAATTGCAGAGGTTATATCAGAAATTTCAGGACTTCCCACAGAGGTGCTTTTTAAAAATACAGTCTTTTTTTCAGCAGAGGAGCTTCAGCAAGTAAAGAACGCCCCTGAGCTTAGGGCTAGGTTGGAAGAAAAGCTTTCCGGCGTTGACGGGGTATCCATTACCCAGATCCTAAAAAGTATTGATGGCAAATTAGGTGAATTAAATAAAGGGGTAACTAAACCTGCCAAATACCCGGGCGCAGTGAAGGTTGTCCTTGATAAAATTGAAAGTCTTAAACAGAATCTTACCCTAGTAAAAAATGAAGTGGAAAGCACAGCCAAGAATATCGAAAAACTTACCGAATTAAATGGTAATCACCAGGACTTGATTAGAGAACTAGAGCAGAAAAGGGCGGAGCATGATAAATCCCGGACCTGGAAAACCGCCAGGGAAAACTATGATCAATTCAATAGGTATTTTTCAGAGGTGGTGTTGCTAGAACAAAGGAAAAAGGATCTGGAACGGGCCTCCAATGAGTCTAGGGATGGGCTGAAAAAGGTAGAGGCTGATATGGCTAAGCTTGAGCCAGTTATCCCGGCCATTGAAAACTTTATAAACATGATGGATAACTATAAAGATGCTGAGCAGAGGTTTAGCAGAATCAGTAATCTGGTGTCCAGGCTAGATGAGTCAGAGAAGCTATTAATGGAATCCCGGGAGGACTTAGCAAAATGTATTTCTGTAGCCAGCGGTGATTTAAAGGTCTGCAGTTCAATGGCTACAGAAATTGAGGTGCTGCGAAGAACAGGTATTGAGCAAGGCTTTGTAATAGACCTGACACCTTTGTCTGATATCAGACCGGAGCTTATAATTGATAAGGATAAGCAATCCTTTGTTCCGGGCGAGGCCATTGACGGCCGCAGCGAGGTTATCATAACCATTCCTGATATAGCCAGGATTAAAGTGGCAAACAAGAACCTGGAAGCTAATAAAAACCTGGAAAAGGAAAAACTCCTTTCAAAGGAACTGAATCAAAGGCTAGCAAAGTATAAGGTTTCAACTATACAGGAATTAATGGAACTATACAATAAGTGGTCCTTAATTAACACAGAGTTGGAAAAGAGAAAAATAGCTATCCAAACCCTATTGGCAGGTAAGCAGCCAGAAGAGTACAGGCGAAGCTTAGAAGCACAGGAAACAGCCTGGTCAGACCTGAAAAACAGGGTTTTAAATGAGTATCCTAATGTCAAAGAATTAGTAAGGGCGGTGGAGCCGGAATTAGTTTTTTCACAGGAACCTGAGACTTGCCTTGAATTGCTAAAAGTTAAAAAAATTGAATACCAGCAGACTAAAAGGAATCTGGATAGTAAAGCCAGGATTATAAATAATGAGTTTCAACAAGCCTTGGGAGCGCTGCAAAACCTTCCCCCGGATGAACAAATAAATAATGATAAAGCAAGATTGGCTATGGAGACTATTAAAGCTCAAACTGTGCTGGAAGCCCTTAATTTGCCGGATATGAGCTTAGAAAAGGTTGTGGCTTTGGAAAGGGCAATTGGGAGTTTGGAGAAACAATATAACTCCATGGAACTGGAGAGAAGACTGCTTACTGAGGCCATGAACCAAGCAAGATATGGAGTAGATGATATTGTTGGGCTGGAAGAAGAACTTGAACACTATCAGGGGGTACTGGAAGCATACCGCAGGGAATATCGCATACTGCAAGCCGTTAAGAATCTAATTATAGAAGCCAGGGGACAAACCCTGGCCAAAATTACCGGTGAGATTGGAACCAGGGCCCAGGATTACCTTACAAGGCTTACAGGAGGTCGCTATAATAAAATTGACCTTGATTCCGGTGAATTGGAAATGAAGGTTTACTCAGACGCCAAGGGTAGTCACGTAGAAATAAACGAGGAACTTTCCACGGGAACCAGGGATCAAGCCTATTTAGCCTTTCGTTTAGCCTTAGTGCCGGCAATAACCAAGGGGAAAAAACCTCCCATACTTATAGATGATTCCTTGGCATTTTTTGATGAGGGAAGAAGACAAAGGGCCTATGAAATACTTCGAGAGATTGCCGCAGAGCACCAGATTATTATCTTCAGTTGCCAAGACTATTATGATGGCTTAGCAGATAATATCATAAACCTGGCAGGGATTCAATAATAGGAAGGGGACTACTAATATGTCGAGAAAAGCCTTCAGTGCAACCGGGGCAGTTGCTATAGGTCCTTACTCACACGCCGTTGAATCGGGTGATTTGGTATATTTATCCGGGCAAACGCCCATTGATCCCCAGAGCGGTAAGTTAGTTGAAGGTAATATTTCAGCACAGACAGAACAATGCTTTGCCAATTTGCTTAACGTTTTGTCAGCAGCAGGCCTGGGACCGGAGCATGTAGTTAAAGTCAATGTGTTTTTGACGGATATGCAGGATTTTGCTGCAATGAATGAGGTATATGCAAGACAATTTGCTTCACCTTACCCGGCAAGAACCACCATTGGAGTAGCATCATTGCCCCTGGGTGCCGGGGTTGAAATTGAGCTGATTGCCCGGAGACCATATAAAGAAGCCAGCGATGCTGGCTCAGACTATTGAAAAAGCTACAACTGGGTTTTAATAATCCCGAGCAGCGATATTCGAAGCAGTGGAAACAGCGCTTCGCGAAGCTGAGGATGCGAAAATGGGTGAGCGGACATGGACGTCCGCGAAGGCCTGAGGTAAACACGATGTTTACTCGAAGGCGGCCCATTTTCGCCCGAAGCAAGCGATTAGCACTGTCCACTGCGGAGATAGGAGTCGTGAGGGATTTTAAAACCCGAATATAGGTAGTTTCTCGACAATCTGAGCCAGCGATGCTGGCTTTACTTTTTGAAGGTATTAAGCAATAGATTTGTAATGCCGACAACCGGCAGAGGTTTATAGAAATAGTAACCTTGAACTAGATCGCAGTTTTTGCTTCGGAGATAATTAAGCTGTTCTTCGGTTTCTACACCCTCCGCAATAACCTGCAGCTTCAGGTTGTGAGCTAATAATATTATGGCATCTACAATGGCTTCATTACCTGGGTCCTTGGTAACATCCCTTATGAAGTACCTGTCTATTTTTAGTATGTCGATGGGCAGCCTTTTTAAGTAACTGAGGGAGGAATAGCCTGTACCAAAGTCATCAATGGCAATGGTTATGCCCATTTTCCTTAATTCATTTAGTGTTTTAATGGTAAATTCAACATCATGCATGGCTAGGCTTTCGGTAATCTCTAGTTCAAGGTAATGGGGTTCCATCCCTGTTTCCTGTAATATATCAGTAATTACCTGAACTAAATTTTGCTGCTGGAATTGACGGGGGGAGAGATTGACTGCCACCCGCATTGGTGGTAAACCTGACAATTGCCATTCTTTATTTTGAAGACAGGCATATCTTAAAACCTGTTCACCGATAGGAACAATTAAACCGGTCTCCTCAGCAATAGAAATAAAATATGCAGGAGATATGATCCCCTTCTGGGGATGATCCCACCTTAGCAGCGCCTCGATTCCAACAATACTATTATTAGGTATATCTATCTGTGGCTGGTAATGAACGGTAAACTCATTTTTCTCAAGGCCCCTTCTAAGGGAATGCTCTAATTCTAGCCTGTGCATATTGCTTTCATTCATTGAAGGTGCAAAAAATTGATAGTTGTTACGTCCTTGATTCTTAGCCTGATACATGGCTATATCAGCATGTTTAAGGAGAGTTTTAACATCCAGGCCGTCAGAGGGGTAAACAGCTATTCCAATGCTGGTGGTGATATAAAATTCTCGCCCATCTAATACAAAGGGCTCTTCTAAGGAGTGTATTATTTTTTCCGCCACCTTGGCAGCATCCTCCTGCCGATCAAGATCTGATAACAAGATGGTGAACTCATCACCGCCTATTCGAGCAATTGTGTCACTATCCTCTAGGGTGTCAGATACACGTTTAGCAATGGACTTTAATAGTTGATCTCCAACATCGTGTCCCATTGTATCATTGACTAGTTTAAAACAGTCTATATCCAGAAATAGAACTCCTAAGCTTTTATTCTTTCGCTCCGCATGGGCCAGGGAAATAAAAAGTCTGTCATTGAAAAGCAGTCTGTTGGGCAAATCAGTGAGGTAATCGTGCTGTGCCTGGTATTTTATTACCTCCTCTGCCTTTATTCGCTCGGCAACCTCTTGTTGGGAAGCAGTATAAAGTCTGGCATTTTCCAGGGCTATAGAAGCCAGCTGGGAAAAGCTTTCCAACAATTTCATTTCCTGTCCACCAATTCTTTGTCCCTTTTCCAGGTAGGCCAGCCCAAAAACCCCAACCACCTGATTGCCCGATTTCAATGGAAAGGCGACTGTCTCCCTAAACAAATCGCTTACCCTTGAGGAACGTCCGCTCCAGGCGCTGTAGTCGTTCACCGCCAAAGGCTTACCGCTATGCCACACCTTGCCTGCCAAACCTTCCCCGGGTTTTAGGGTAAACCCAATATAGTCTTTATATAAACCGGTTCCTAAGTGTAAAGATAATTCGTCCTTTTGATCATTGATCAAATACAATAGTCCATGTTCCGTACCTAGGAGGGAGCAGGCCCTTTTTAGAATTGCAGCTAACAAGTCATCAATGTCAAGCCTATTGATTAAGTCAAGGGTGGTTTCATACAAAGATGAGAGGTACCTATTTTTACTGACTAATTGCTCTTCTGAATGCTTCCTAGCACTAATGTCATGAAAATAAAGAGACAGACCTTCAGGGGAAGGGTAGGCACGAAATTCTAACCATTTACAGATGATATTGTTATAGGTTTCGAATTGAGCAGATGATTTTTCTTCAAGGACCCGCTGCAGCTCAGAAAAAACGGAAAGGGATTTTATATCTGAAAAAGCAGCCCACCATTCCCTGACTAGTATTTCATCCTTTGAAATGTGTAATAGCATTTCAGCTTCACTATTTAAATATGTAATTTTGAAATTGGAGTCTAATGAACAAAATCCATCCTCAATGCTCTCTAGTAAATTACTTATCTTGGTATGGGACTTATTGATTTCCTCATAGGATAATTTAAGTTCCTCCTCAACAGCAATAAGTTCTTCGTTGCTTGCCACTAACTCTTCATTTGTTGCCGTTAGTTCCTCGTAGGAAGCCCTAAGCTCTAATTCCGTTCTATTACGTTCAAGGATTTGATTAGATATATTTTGTGACATTTTATTAAATTCTGCTGCAAGTATACCAATTTCGTCATTTCTGTTAATCCTAATGGTGTGATCAGGATTACCCTCTCCAAAACGCCGCGCCATTTCAGCAATGGATGAGAGGGGTGATATCACATCCTTAACATGCTTGTAGGTTAAGAAAATAAGAAAAGATAAAAATAGAAAGGCATTAATGGAAATGATTGTATAATAACGTTTTGTCGCCAAATCTATACTTTTCAGGGATAGACCAACATTTACCGCACCAGCTAAACTATTGGTGTTGTTATAGTAGGGCACCAGGATGTCAAGTATTCTCTCACCATGGAAGTTTGACTGGGGGTTATCGGCGTCTCTAATATATATCTGCTCAACAGTCTTTCCCTCTCGGGCAGCAGCTAAAGTACCTTGGTCATCAAATACCATTCCTACCCGGTAAGGGTCGCTGTGAAAAAGGGCCTTGCCGTTTCTATCAACAAGGAGGATATAGCTTAAATCTGCCTGCTCCCCTTGTATTTGGGTTAAATGTTTTTGCATCTGGGCTTCTGATAATAAAGGAGTAGTCTTTTCAATATAGGAGGCTAACTCCCTAGCTTTTTGAGACATGGTTTCTATGTGCCAGGGAATGATTACATAATGGGTTGTCCAGAATAGGCCCCCAATGATCATTAATCCCAGGATTATCATCATGGCTAGAAATCTGTTAGCAATCTTCATAACGATCCCTCTTTATATAAGGATATAATTATGGCTCTAGGTTCATCCGCCGCGCTGCTATATTTTATTAAGTTATATCGGTTATTTATATAGTAAGTTTAGCAAAATAAGTAAATAAGGACTTACTTATCATAATATTTACTAATAAACAGGAAGCAAAGTCTTTTGAAAAGCATTTTGATAAATCCATTAATAGAAAATAAAATAATTGAAAGGACTAGACCAAGTAAGTAATCTCCCATCTATATCACACCCCGGGGAATATTTAAATCAGCAAGATAAAAAAGTGTAATAATTATTCCCCCCTTTTATATCTTGATTTTAAAGGGGGTGGTTATTTGTTATCTCCCAGCCTGGAAGACTATTTGGAAGAAATCTATCGGATAAGTCAAAGTGGAGAAACAATAAGGGTAACTGATATTGCCGCTTGTTTAAATGTTAGCCTGCCTTCTGTTACAAGGGCCCTGCAAAAGCTTGATGAGTGTAATTATATTAATTATCGTCGCTATAGAGAAATAGTACTTACGAATAAGGGTAAAGAATTAGGCCATTTCCTGGTGGAGAGAAATAGGATTATAAGGGAATTTTTGCAGTTACTCGGCTCCCAGTGTGATTTTGAAGCAGAGGCGGAGGCTATGGAGCACTATCTCTCAGTGCCTACCATAACGGCAATAACCAAATTTGTTAAGTTTAGCAAGCATAATCCGGTTTGGCTAGAGGAGTATAAGGGTTTTTGCCAGATAGCAGATAAAGAAAATGACCGGGGTAAGCTTACCCGGCCTGATTCAAAGGTTTAGACCCAGCCCATTATTCTGGCAGTCTGGGCCACAAGGATGCAGACAGCACAGCCAATTGCCAGGGGTATTAAAGCGGCTAATATAGTCCATTTAATGCTACCAGACTCTTTCTGAATAGTTAATAATGTGGTTCCACAGGGGTAATGCAGTAAAGTAAAGAGCATCATAGAGACAGCAGTAAGCCAAGTCCAGCCATGTTGTACCACAAAGAGGTTATATAGGTCCCTAATGCTTTCCAACTCGGTCATGCTTCCCACGGCCAGATAGCTCATTATTAGTATGGGCAGAACAATTTCATTGGCCGGCAAACCTAGTATAAAGGCCATTAAAATGAAGCCATCCAGTCCCATAAGCTGGGCAAAGGGATTTAGCCAGTTGGCACAATAGGCTAAAATACTTATTTCACCTACATAAATATTTGCCATTAACCAGATAATTACCCCTGCGGGAGCTGCTACAATAATAGCTCGTTTTAGTACAAAGAGGGTGCGGTCGAAGATTGAACGGACAATAATATTTCCTATTTGAGGCTTTCGGTAGGGAGGAAGTTCCAAGGTGAAGGAGGAGGGAATCCCCCTTAATAGGGTTTTGGAAAGACTCCAGGATACAGCTAAGGTTACCGTGATTCCCAATAGGACAATTCCCACCACAATGGCTGTGGCGCCAAGGGTACCACCCATGCCAAAGACTAAAATTCCCGACAGTGCAATTAGGGTGGGGAAACGGCCGTTGCAGGGAACAAAGACATTGGTTAACATAGCTATCATACGTTCCCTGGGCGACTCAATTATTCGGCAAGCTATAACCCCGGCGGCGTTGCAGCCAAACCCCATACTCATGGTCAGGGACTGCTTGCCGTGGGCTCCTGCTTTCTTGAAAAGGCGATCTAGGTTAAAGGCAACCCTGGGCAGATAGCCTAGGTCTTCAAGCAAGGTGAAGCAAGGGAAGAAAATAGCCATGGGTGGCAGCATAACCGATATAACCCAGGCAAGGGTACTGTAAACACCCTCTATAAAAAGACCGTGAAACCAGGCTGGGGCATGTAGAACATTACAAAGCTCAGTTAGACGATCCTGCCCCCAGAATAAAGTATCTGCCAGCATGGCTGAGGGGACGTTGGCACCGGCCACTGTCATCCAGAAAATCATTCCCAGGAGCAGCAGCATGGAGGGAAAGCCAAATACCCGGGAAGTAAGAATATCATCAATCCTTTTATCCCAATCTGTGCGAGGCTGCTCATTTTGGTTAACTACCTGCTGAGCTATACTCTCTGCTGAATTGTAAATACTATTTACTATAGAATCATTAAGCTGTAGATTGCCATGGGGATGTAACTGCTCAATCTCAGTTAAAATTGCACTAAGTCTTGTTGGGAAAACCTGGCTCATGCCCACAGTTCACCTCCAACCTTTGTTACGAGACTATCCCTCTGTGGATATAGCTCCTCCAGCTTAGTGATTATTGTTTGGTCCTTATCTAATAGTCTCAATGCAAGCCAGCGGCTGTTTAATTTTTCTCCAACCAGTTCCTTAATAATAGGTTCTATTTTAGAAATGGCAGCCTCAATCTGCTCAGTGTATCTAACAACATAGGGATTTGTTACTAGCCTGTCATTAGCCACATTAGAAATAGCGTTAATCAATTCGTTCAGGCCGATCCTATCCCTGGCAGCTGTGGCAACAACAGGAACACCTAATATTTTTTCTAATGCTTCAGTGTTGACCGTAATATTTTTTCTGCGGGCTTCATCAATCAGATTTACGCAGACTACAACCTTTGAAGTTATTTCGAGAACCTGCAATACTAAGTTTAAATTCCTTTCCAGGCAGGTGGCATCCACCACAATCACTGTGGCGTCTGGTCTGCCAAAGCAGAGGTAATCCCTAGCCACTTGTTCCTCAACGGAATTGGCCAGCAGAGAGTAGGTGCCAGGTAGATCAACTAGATTATACACATACCCTTGATTAATATACTTTCCCTCAGCCCTCAATACTGTTTTACCGGGCCAATTGCCTGTATGCTGGTTTAATCCTGTTAGGGCATTGAACACGGTGCTTTTGCCGGTGTTGGGATTGCCGGCTAATGCTATCACATAGTCTGCTTTTTTGGTTGTTGAGCCCTTAAGTGATTCTTTATTTGCCCCGGCACCGCAGGACTGATGTGTCAAACCCATGAGCCTAATCCTCCTTATAGCTAACCATGATTTGTGTACTTTCTTCTTCCCTAAAGGCTATGACTGCTCCCCTAATTTTAAAGGCCTTGGGGTCTCCCGAGGGACTTACCCGCAGAGCCTCTATCTTAGTGCCGGGAATAAGGCCCAAATCCAGCATTCTTCTCCTGGCAAGGCCCTCGGCCTCTATGGAATCAACTACCGCTGTTTTCCCAATGGGCAAATCATATAGGGCCATAACATTCCCCTCGAACCTCCTGAAGCTATTTTTCATATAATTCCCACCCCCACTTGTCAATTAACTTAGTCTCGGCTAACTATAGGTTAAGAGCTCTTACTAATTTTTTGATGTTGTGCCACCCAACCTATTTGCCTGGCGTAAGTTAGTTAGATAAAACTAACTTACTTTAATCAGCTAACACATACTATGTGCTTGGGAGTCCAGTGGTTACTAGTAAATAATAATCTAAGGAAAGGGGGGCATGTAATCTACCATCATATTGAGCAGGTGCCCTGATAAAACATTATTCTTAGTAGGAGAGGAACTGGCCATTAAAATAAAAATAGACAGCTCTCAGGATATGTCTGCTGAGAGCTGTCTATTTTTATTCAGCGGAGGGCTCTAATTGTTTTTCGTAGGAATGGGCTAAGGATACTGTATCCAGGCAGCGATTTACAATGGCTGCAAATTCTGCCCTGGTTAGTTTTTCATCGGGGAAAAACTGACCTTCTGCACGGCCCTTCATAATACCGGTATTGTGTATGAAGGCTAATGTATTGGTTGTCTCAATATCTTTGAAATGTGGCCACAGAAGTATGGTAGCTACGCTTAGGCTTTTAGCCTCAAAGGACTTTGCAATGGCTTCAGCAACCTCAAGTCTGGTTACTGGTTCCCCGGGCTTAAATTTTCTGTCCTGGATATCGAAAATGTTGAAAACTGCGCTCTCAAGAATTGATTGACTGTACCACTCACTTTCCTGTACATCATCAAAATAATCGGTAAGGACAGGTTCCTTAAGGAATAACATGGCACTAAAGTTAAAATCAAAGATGCGATCCAGGCAAACAGCCAGCTCTGCCCTGGTGAGGGTACCTTCGGGATTAAACCGATCCTCCCCAACACCCTTCAATAAGCCATGCTGGAAAGCTAATTCGATATCCTTAGAAGCCCAATGTTCAGTGGTATCAGTAAATGGAGTGTTGGCAAAACTGAGGCTTGGGGCAATTAGAAATAAAACCAGGAGAATTGCAACCAGTTTGTTTTTCATAAATACAGCTCCTTTATTCCATATACCATATAGACGGTGTTAGGGAGGAGATGTAACAGGTAAAATCCACCTATGTAAAATCAACAGGCTTCTGCCGGAGACCTACTGGTTCCTACAGAAGCCTAAAATTCCCTACATTTGTACTTGATTATAGGAGACATATCTACATGAAAAGTACCACAATTAATGTTAATAGTGCGATAACAAAGGCAGGAGGGTCCACATGGGTATTGCCTTCGTTCATGGTTTTGGTGAAAAAATCCCCTAATAAAGCACCGATTATACCGAATAATCCCCCGATCCATATATTACCTGCTGCCATTGCTGCCAGGGCCGCGGGTAAGGCAATATGGTGAGTTACCGGGCCTACTCCCATGATTTGCACAAAGATAAGTGAAGTTGCTGCAATACCAAAACCAAGGACCGCATTATCTGTGGCGATGGAACCATAGGAGGAAATTAGGCCTACCCCCAAGCCAAGAACTAATAAAGATAAGCCGGTTTTGCCGTCCGGCATGCTGTAACCGTGGAATAGTTTCTTTTCGCCAAAAATTAGTCTGGCTGCAATACCGGAAATGGCTACAGTAAGTGCAACAGTATCGGTAGGGGTATTTATTCCAGCGAAAAACTGCTGAACAGCCATACCTATAGCACCAAAGATACCGCCTACAAGTAGAATTGAGCCGTCGTTGAATTTTATGAGGGGAGTTAAAATATCTTTACCGCTTTCTAAATCATTCTTAGCTGCAAAGGCAGCTGCAGCCACACCACCAGCAAAGGCTACGTGTGGCCCAAACCAGGGACCAAAGGCCATATCCGTAAATCCTGCCAAGACCAAAATACCAGTCATAATAAATGCGGGCAACGCACCTACGGCTGCACCAAACACCCCACCACCAAAGGCGGCGACTATTTCTAGACCTCCGAACATCAAATTTTCACTCCTTTAAGTGTATTAGAATAATGCTTTATGTAGTCCTTGATGTGGAGCAGCAATTACCAGATCACCGATTAAAAAGCCGCTATCCTGAATGGCGTTGCTTCCGGCACGTACTGCCGCTGTTACTGCTCCAACCTCGCCACTTAAAGTGACCAGTGATTTTCCTCCCATACCGCGGGCTAAGCGGACTTCAATAAGCTGAACAGTGGCAGATTTTACTGCGGTATCAGCGGCAAGAATGGCAGAGGCCACCGAGTAGCTTTCTATAACTCCCAGGGACTTAATTTCTTTTACCTCGGAACAGCCACTTAGGGCATGAAATACGTCTGGATGAATGTTGGAAAGAACAATATCATCAACTATATTTTCATTTCCTCCGGTAGCTTTACCACTGCGAACGGCATTTTGTACTGCCCCTACATCACCTCCCACCATGATAAAATATTTTCCTGGACACACGGAGTGGGCCATAATCAAATCAACATTGGCAGACTTCAACATTGCATCCGCCACGGAAATACCCTTGATTATATTTTTCGTCTCTATTAAACCTATAGCTCGTTTCATATATTCACCCCCTGCTGGATACCAATCCAGCCCTCCACATTATAGACCTGCCCAGAAATGCTTGCGTGCAAGTTAGCCCCCAGTGATCCTTCAGGAATTTCTGCTATGAGATCACCTTTATTTACCATACTGCCAAGCTCTACCACAGGCTTTGCGGGGGCGCCAATATGTTGCGAAAGCAATATTTTAACATTTTTGGTTAGTACAGGCTCTAGATTTAAGGGTGCCTTATGTTCATACTTGTCCAAACCCAAACGATATAGTAATCGCTTGGTTGGTATTCGCCGGAACTCACGATTAATACGGGAGCTTTCGGGTTTTTCATTATGGGGGTTTCTAATACCTGCACCGGCGAACTGGCGCTTAAGCTCTGCGTTTACCCGACGGGGTGACAGGCCCATGGAACAACCATATGTATCGCAGGCACCACATTCAGAACAAAGGAATGCCTTGGAAAGAACCTCCGACTCGTTTATCTGACCTCTGCCTATGGCCTGCATAATACGATGGGGTTCTAATCTATGTCCCAGAAGATTGCGAGGACATACATCGGTACAGGCCCTGCAGTTACAGCAGACAGACTTTGCCCGGTTGGAAATTACAGGCCAGGTCAGGCCTTTTTCTACCACCAGGGAATGGTCCTGGGGCAGGACTATAATACCGCCGGTAGTCTTTCTTATGGTGGCATCCTTTTGGATAAGCTTACCCATCATGGGTCCGCCGTCAATTACAGTATATTCTCTTACTGTGGTTCCACCGGCCAATAAAAGGATTTCATCTATTAACATGCCTATTGGTACTTTGACGGTACTAGGCTTACCAACTTCACCCGTCACCGTGACGTATTTGTCTGTGACAGGTTGTCCTTCCAGTGCCTGGGCAATATTAATAAGGGTTTGGACATTAGAGACCACCACTCCCACATGAAGGGGAATACCACCCTCAGGCACTATCCTGCCGGTAACCTCATGCACGAGAACATGCTCGTCACCAGCCGGGTACATATCAGGTATGAAAAAAAGCTCAATTCCCTGGGCATCCATTTGCTTCAAGGTGTCTTGCAAATTTCTTACTGCATCTTCATACTTAAGTTTCAGGCTAATGTAACCCTTGCCGGCACCTGTGGCAAGCATAACAGCCTTGAGGCCTATAATTAGTTTCTCACTCTCACTGGCCATTAGGTGTTGATCGGCCCTTAAAAGAGGTTCACACTCCGCCCCATTAACAATGACAATCTCTGCATTGGCGTTAATTTTTACATGGGTTGGAAAACCCGCACCACCAGCCCCAACCACACCAGCTGCCTTAACCGCTGCGATAATTTCCTCGCGCAAATCTCCACCTACTTCCTAAGGGGGGTCACTACACAATAGATAATGCATCCACAAGTACACAGCGACGCTGGCGTGTAAAACTTCTAGCCGAGGTGAGTCCTTCACCTGTGGGACCTGCCAATGTAAAGGATGTGTAACCCTCTGAACCGGCACCAATTCCTGCATAGGCAGGAGCATTTTTAACAAAGATGGTTGTATCTATAGCCTTAGCATAGCGGGTCAAATTATCTACATTGCGTGAGTGCATGATTGCCGTATGACGATTGCCATGCTCAACACTAATTGCTAACTCGATGGCTTCATCGAGATTTTTTACCTGGATAATAGGTAATACGGGCATCATCAACTCTTCCAGCACAAAGGGGTGATCTTCGGTTGTTTCACAAATAATGGCCCTGATAGTATCCGGTACATCTATGCCTATTTTACTTAGAATATATTTGGCATCCTTACCAACAAAATTTTTGTTAATCATATACGTTCTCTTGGGTTTGATAGTACAGCCGGCTGCAGCATTTTCTTCTTTTTCCGTCAGGATAACCTTCATGAGTTTATTAATATCCTGTCCTGAAATCAGGTAGCCCCCATGTTTTTGCATATTAGAAATCAGCTTATCGGCGATGCAGTTTAGAACAATGGCTTCCTTTTCTGCAATACAGGGTAAATTATTATCAAAGGAGCACCCTAACATTATGTCCTTAGCTGCTTTATCAAGATCCGCAGTCTCATCTACAATGACGGGAGGATTGCCGGCACCTGCACCAATGGCTTTTTTTCCTGAGGACATGACTATTTTGACGATGGCGGGACCGCCTGTAGCCACAAGCATATTGATATCAGGATGCTTTAACATAGCATTTGTTGAATCTAAGGAGGGCTTAGCCACCGCAGTTAGTAAATTGGGTGGTCCCCCTGCCTTAACAATAGCCTCATTTAATAGGCCTATAGTTTTCAGGGATGTATTTTTGGCAGTGGGGTGGGGGCTGAAAACAACTGAGTTTCCCCCAGCAATCATACTAATGCCATTATTTATGATTGTCTCAGAGGGGTTTGTGGTTGGAGTTATGGACCCTATTACACCAAAGGGGGCCATTTCAACCAGTGTTAACCCACGATCACCGGTCCAGGCCTCGGTTTTTAAGTCTTCGGTACCGGGTGTCTTACTGGCGGCAAGTTGATTTTTTAAAATTTTGTCCGAGACACGACCCATGCCGGTTTCCTTAACAGCCATTTCAGATAAAAGAACAGCATTTTCTAAACTGACATCCCTCATGGCTTGAATTAACTTTTCCCGAGTCTCCAGGGACAGTTTTCTTAACTGTCTATGGGCTTGTCGGGCTGCGGCAGTAGCTTCATCAATTGTTTGAAAAATACCGTTCTGACCAGAGGTAGAGCTGTTTTGCTCCTGTACTCTGGCTAAAACCTCGGCAGTGATTTTGGAAATAATACTTTGATCAATTACCACATAGGTACCTCCTTTTAAAGGCCTGCTAATCCAGCCTTGGCTACGGTGATATCATCTTCAACGGACCCCCCGCTTACTCCGATGCCTCCAATTAACACTCCCTTGTCAAAGACGGGTATGCCGCCACCGAAGATTACCAGTCGACCACCATTGGTGGTGTTAAGGCCGTAAAGGGATTGGCCCGGACTAGCGGGCTTCGCTGCCTTTTCTGTAGGCATCTTAAGGGACACCGCAGTATAGGCTTTGTCCAGTGATATGGAGATACTGGCCAGTATTGCACCATCCATGCGATGCTGGGCCACAAGATTGCCGCCGCAGTCAACCACGGCAATAACCATTGGCACCTCAATTTCTTTAGCCTTAGCTTCTGCTGTCTGGATCATTTTCATGGCCTTGTTTAATGTCATCATGTTTACAATCTCACCGCTCACGTTGTTTGTCCCAGCAAGATTTTCCATAACGTTGCTGGTCACCTTAACCACCAATTCTTCCTGTTCAACACACCTGGCCAAAACAAATAATAAGTCCGATAAACGGTTTAAATACAGGGCAACAGGAGGATGAACATGATCTAAGCGTCTAACCTTGACTACGCAGCGCTCGGCCCGGCGCACTATGGTCCGGGCCAAATCTAATGCTGCGCTGACGGGTGTACCGCCCGGAATCACAAAATGTTTATCAGGGATGCGCTGCTGTTCCAACTCGTCAATTATGCCCTCAAGGTTTTGTACATGACTCTCGGATATTCGATACTTACCGGCATCTTCTGTGCCCTCGGTTGCTAGATCAGCAGCTAAACTGATTAGCTCTACTTGGATAGGGTGGATAATATTGACCACCCATTCCTTTTGGGTTAAAGATTTGGCCAAACCCATGGCAGAGCTAGCCTCATCAACCGTGCCATAAGCGTGTACCCGGTCATCATCCTTATAAACCCTTTGTTTACTTAAAAGGCTGGTTTGCCCTTGGTCCCCGGTTTTTGTATATACTTTCATGGTGCACTACTCCTCAATAAGACCTCTATCAATCTCCATACTGTCGACAATGCCTACAATGGCTGCATCCACCGCTGCATTAGGCTTGCCGGTGACATAACGTGCTGTGCTGCCTTCAACAACAAGGACGTTCTCGCCGGTTCCCGCACCGATTGCATCGATAGCCACGATGGGCTCATGTACACTGCCGATGAATGAAAATGGCTGAACAATAAGAAGCTTGCTGCCTTTTAAACTCTCATTCTTGGGTGTGGCCACCAAAGTGCCCACAACCTTACCGATCCACATAGGAAAATCTTCCTTTCCAAACCAGATACCGTAATTCCATTTATCTAAACACAATTTCAGCATTATATTCCCTGGCAATATCCTGGGCCAAAGGGGTGACAATGGTACCCTTTGCTACAGAAATTGTTCTATTTCCTGAAAGTAAAGCACTTTTTAACGTTCCAGCATCAAGTACTTGCCTTTTTAAGGGCATTTCCGTTAAGTTCAGCCGCTCCGAAAGTAAAATCCCTTTTGTTACCTTAGACAGATTATCTGCGGAAGTGAGCTGAATACCGTATGTGCTTAGCTTTTTGAGGTTGCCCTCCAGTACTTCTCTAAAAGCTGGCTTGAGCTTTGATAACTCTACCTGGGGACGATTAATGGGTTCCGCTGCATCCCTGGCAGCAATTACAGGCTTACTAAGCATTAATGCAGATATAATTAAATAGGAGGCCATGGTGTCGGATATGGTCAATGCTACCTTTGCCGCAGTATTTTGTGTTAGTACTGGGATAATTACTACGTCGGCTTGCCTTAAAGGCTCTTTCGGATAAGGAGATTGAGAGGTAATAATTTTGATATCATTACCTAGCATTTCCACAAGACTGGTAACGTCAATTATTTTTTCAGCAGCCTCCGAAAGAACCAGCGTTAGGTCAGTACCAAGCTCTTTGATAATTTTTATTTCCTCAAGGCCCGACTTAAGGCCAATGGTACCCCCGGTGAAAACTACGAGAGCCTTTTTGGAGTAACCAGCCTGGGGATGTCCTGGGATGTCTTTTGAACTAAGCCGACGTAGCACCTCGGTGGTTATTATCTCCACAAGTTTTTCATGCTCCACAGCTTTGCTCCCTTATGTCAATACTGACTGTATCGCCGTTTTTAAGGGCTGCGGCATTGGCTTCATCCGTATCAATGTGAAACTCCAGACGGAAGTTTGGATTGACCCGAACCAAGACATTATCAAAGGAACCACCCCGGGGACCGTTAATCTTAATAGTAACTCGGTCACCATCTGACACATTGTACCTATGGGCGTCTTCAACTCCCATATGAATGTGTCTAGCAGCAACTATTACACCTTTGTTTAGAGATACGCCACCCTTTGGACCTACCAAAACAATACCTGGGGTATCTTCTAATTTTCCCGAATCACGAATGGGGGGGACAATACCTAGATTGAAACCGTCGGTACGGGAGATTTCAACCTGAGTAAATTTACGCACTGGGCCTAAGACCCGAACATTCCTGAGAGCTCCCTTTGGTCCCACAAGGGTAAGGGTTTCCTTAGCAGCGTATTCCCCAACCTGCTTCAAATTTTTTTCCGGGGTTAAGGTATAACCTTTACCGAAAAGCTGCTCAATATGCTCAGCAGAGAGGTGGATGTGCCGGTTAGATATACCCACAGGTATACCGTCTACCGGCTGTCCCTGTTTTTCCCTGCTATAGATTTCAGCTAATACCTGACTGACAACTTGCTCGATCATTTGTTGCTCCATAACTCACCACACTCCGCCTTAATATAACAGCCAGACTATTCGACCTTAGGAAGAATTCTCTCAACGTCGGTATGAGGGCGAGGTATTACATGAACAGAAATTAATTCACCAACACGCTGGGCTGCAGCAGCTCCACTGTCTGTGGCAGCCTTGACAGCTCCAACATCTCCTCGGACCATCACTGTAACCAGTCCGGAGCCAATTTTCTCATAGCCCACCAATATCACGTTGGCGGCTTTTACCATGGCATCAGCGGCTTCGATGGCACCCACAAGGCCTTTAGTTTCTACCAATCCTAATGCCTCTCCACGCATCCTACTCATCCTCCTTATTTTGGTAATGAATACAAGAAACCCTGGGATCACCTTTTTTTCGGGGGCAGGCAGGATCACCGCATAAATTACATACATGAGACTGAGAAATCTTGGGTTCTTTTACTTGGTCAATATCAGCAGTATCATTGGCCAAATCCAAAGCATTGTTCGATTCCTCAATGGTAACATTGGCAAAAATGGAATCAGCTTGCTCTGTTGGAGTAGTTGGCATTATCTCCAAGGGTGATGTTTCTTCCGGGAGAGCTTTGTTACCAACGGTTTCGTTAGTGGTGATTATTTTTTCTAAGCCACCTGCAGGGCGGGGGATAACATGGGTAGCATAAACCTGATTAATCCGTGAGGCTGCGGCAGCACCTGCATCCACAGCCGCCGTAACGGCTCCCACATCCCCGGAGAGCTTTATAACCACCATACCGCCACCCTTAGTAAGCTCATAGCCTACTAATTCTATATTGGCTGCTTTCACTGCTGCATCAGCAGCCTCCATTCCGGCGGCTAAACCCACTACTTCGATAAGGCCTAAAGCGTTTTTGTCCATAATATTCACTCCCTTTGGCCCTCAGCAGACTCCTGTAGCACTTTCAAGACTATTTTACGGACAAGCTCATATAAGTCAGCTTCCTCCGAATCAATAACAGGGCCTTGACCGGGCATAGCTTTGAAAGGAAGTCCTTTAACCAGGCGGGCAGCATTAAACCCGAAATGTCGCCATTCATCAAGGGTTCCCGCACTATCCATGGTGAAAAGTGGTTTTAGTGGGGGCAGTCTCTTAAAATGAATGCATATTTTATTTTGGCTAATACCTACACCTACACCAAGCTCAGATGTATTAGCTCCCTGGTAGGCAAGGGATACTGCATCACTGCCTTCAACCCTTTGCAGTGAATAGGGTATACCCTCTTCTTCCATGCCCGCCCTAAGTTCACGCAATTTGTATTCGTAGCCTTGCAGCACCGCTGTGCATATAATAATGCTAGGCTTGGTTGGCTTGTTATCAGACCGCATAGCTTCACGCCTCACCATTAAGATAAGATAGCACCAGACCGGTAGCCACGGCATTTCTAGGACCTTCGCACCCGCGAATATTTCCTCGACCACAGACAATGCCATAATGGGCCAAGGCGTCAGTTACCATATCAGACACTTCAAAGTCTAAGGCGGAACCTCCCACCAACACCACGAACTCAATGTGCCTTATATTGCCGGTAGGGGCAACCCTGGCCAGGGAGCGAAGGGCATTGGTGACAAAAACACGCTTTTTAGATTCCCGTCTGATATGCCTGATTTTATCCATTGGGTGATCATGGGGGATAGGGGTCATTCCGTCATCCTTTAATATGACCACCCTGGCAAAGACCTCGGGGGGAAGGTGCTCCTC
This sequence comes from Desulforamulus aquiferis, assembly GCF_030577015.1. Classification (NCBI taxonomy): domain Bacteria; kingdom Bacillati; phylum Bacillota; class Clostridia; order Eubacteriales; family Peptococcaceae; genus Desulforamulus; species Desulforamulus aquiferis. Next base: position 104,206 of record NZ_JARPTC010000016.1, read on the forward strand.
AAAGAACTTAACAGTCCCATCCTCCAGTCTGACATGATATAGGCTCTCAACCTTGGCCAGGGGATATTTTTTAATATCCTCCGCTAAATCGAAATCATTTAGGCCAAGCTCCGAATTGATTAGCATGGTTACCATGTCACCGGCCCCGGCTAAATGAATGGAGATGGGTTTACCTTCCCGGGTAACGATGGCAGCATCTGTTGATCCGCCGCCCATATCCAAAATTGCCAGAGGACGATCAGTACCTGGAGTTGTTAAGGCCCCGTGAATAGCCATATTAGCTTCAACACCAGCTATAATAACCCTGGTTCCCAATTCCTCGGTAAGCTTATCGGCTATTTGCTGCATAGGCAGTCTGCTGGTTTTAACCATGGCAGCAAGGGCAACTGCATTCTCCAAAGCAAACTCACCGGCAAGACCACCCTGGACCTTTTGCGGCACAAAGGTGTCTACAGCTAACACATCCTGTATTTTCATTTCTGAAAGGGGCTGGTTGGTAAGCTCCGCCATTACCTGACGCACCCTTTCCAGCATGCCGTTAACATGGGTTCCAGACTCTCCCTGCACGTCATTAATTGGCTGAACCCGCTCCACAACTTCCATGATTGCCTCAGCCCCGGACTCTACATCAATTTCAACCCGTCCCCTTTCTCCCATGACATTAAGGGAACCGGCCGGTATTGAGCGGGCCTTTACATCACCCTGGGGTGTGCGTATTACTACTGCCGAACGATTACCTATTAATGCCCGGGCAATTGGCACCACAATTCTAGTCTCATCGGAGCTAAGGTTAAAGACGGTGGCCAGACCGTAGGGATTTGATAGGGTAGTAATGGTTTGACCGGCCTCAGCAACTTCAACAGCTGACAGCATGCCAACGGGAACCTTCTCAATCAGGGTTACTTCATCAACAACAGGGATTTGATGCTTAAGCCTTTTGGCTATTAATACAGCATCATCCTGGCGTACAACGGCACCTTGAATATCCACACCAGCTTCCATTGCAGCATTTATTCCCTCTGCAGCATCTTCAAAATCAATGCCCTTGGGAATAAGGCAAATTACCTTTTCGCCGGGGGATATATCAGGAAGACTTTCCCAGGTGACAGTTGTTCCAACCCCCAGTCCGATCCCTCCAGGTGTAGAAGGGTTATGTCCTATCATTGTTGATTCAGTAATGATAGTTTCAGTGATGGTTTCCATGGCCACATCACCAATAACCGGGGTAGCCTCATTAAGCCTAATTTCATCTAGCCTGACATGATCCACATCTTCTATATTGATATTGGCTTTTTTCATTGCATCCCGGAGAGCGGTTACCACCCCCGGAACATTGGCAAGGGTGCCCTTGATACCTGTTGTCTTAGTTATGCTGCTGGACAGATATTCATATATTTGGCCGTGATCAACCTTGGCCAAGCATACTTCAGTGGTGGAGTTACCAATATCAACTCCCGCTATGATAGGCATGAAATCCCACCCTATTCCGCTTTGAGACGTTTCCGTCGTTCGTAAACTCCAGCAGCCTCTCTGACAAAAGCGGCGTTAATTTTAGCGTTATATTTTACTTCCATTTCTTCAGCTATTTCCATAAGTTCTTGCTTTGTTGAGCGGTACGGCCTCAGGGCATTATAGATTTCCAACAGGCGCTCATCAGGGATTGCCACCAATTCCGCAGCCCGACGGAGGTTATTAGCAAATTGGGTTCTGCCAACGCCATCGGCGATTTCTGCTTGCAGACGAAGGGTCTCTGGTGTAATGCGAACATCCTCTGATTTGATGTTGCCGTTTAGTATACCCTCAAGGGTGACATCCTGTATTTTTTTACCAGTAGGAGTTTTTAATAGTTCAGGCCGCTTTGTAGCCAGGGGGTAATCACGATCTGGAGATAGTCCAACAGCTCCAGTCTGGGTAGTAACCCTGGGTGTAGATGCCTGGGGTGTTTGGGCCATGGATTTCAATACTTCACGTACGATATTCTCAATAGTTTTTTGATCAGCCATTATTATTCACCTCCACTTAATTAAAACTGTACTTCCAGTTCAACGGGCTTGGCGCCGGGAACAACGTGCTCTGTTTCCTTAATATGAAGTACAGCGGCCTTTGCCTGATACTTAGGCCGAGCCATTTGGTCATTTCTGGTGGGCACTGGTGTTGGATGCTCACCCTTGGCATATTTTGCAGCATTACGTCCTATTGCCCGGTAGGCTTCTAGATCCAGTAGAGGTGACTGGGGGAAAAGTTCAAGGTTGCTTAAAGGTGGTAAATCCTTCTGGTGAATTACCGTGGTGCCTCTGGATTGAAGACCGACGGCGACACCTGAACCACAGATTTTTGCACCCTCGTAGGCGAGGAAGCCAACGTCAGAGGTACCTAATACCCGGATCACCCTTGGACGTATACCTTCTTCCTCAATGCCGGCAATAACTTCACGCAGCACATCACTATGGGGGATATTTACAATTGTTTTGTTTTGATGCTTGCCAAAAGCAGGGGCCAGGGCAATAACTACCTCATCTGATTTTGTACCGGTGGTTGCATTGCCCTTTTCCAATAGGGTCATGGTGCGCCCGGTAGCAACAGCCATTTTCTTGGCAGGTGTGGGCTGCTCCATGCCAGAGAGAACTTGACCAACAATTTCCCGGATCAATTGTTCACTTATTTGCATATTTGTCACCTCTCCCGTTATACGTCCAGTTCGGCTGGATTGATGGCCTGACGTATGTTTTTAATTTCATCCCAACGTTCCTTACTTAGTCTGTAGCCGGTTCCTGGACCTCTGTAATCATTTTTATTATTGACAGCACTGATAACATTAAGCTTCTTGTCAAGGATGGCAGATGTATGTAGGTAATCACCGGAAACACGCTGCTTAAGTGTGCCTAGGACATTCTCAGCCACATCTGTAAAGCCGTTTTTGGCCAGAGCCTTAACGATGTCTACACCTGTAATACCACGTTTCATCATTTCTTCAGCTGCTTTTAAATCTTCTACTACGTTACGTTTGATGACTTCTTTAGTTCCATGGGCATAGGTTGCAGCTTCAACCTCTTCGTCAGTAATGGCAGGGAAGCCTAATTCCTTAAACACAGCCTGTAGGGCTTTGCCGGCCTTATGACGTATGGCAATGACCGCTTCCTCAGAAACCGGACGCAGACCGCCATCAACCATGAGGTCACGCTGGATGATGTTCCAGTCATCATAGTCATCAACATCCCAGTTGGAACCTGCGAACATGTTGTCATAGTTTGGACTTGCGCTGTAGCCGGAGCAAATGAAGTCAGTGCCTGGCAGCATTTGCATTAGGGTACGGGCGGTACGGCGAATATCCGAGTGGGTAAAGGTCTGGTCATTACTGGAGGCCACTTCCAGGTCAAGCATGGCAGCAGTAAGGTTTTCACCCAATACCGCACGAATTCCCGAAGGAACAGCTGCGGGAACCCCGATACAGCTTACAGAACCGTTTTGCAGACCCTGAACGCCGGCACCTTTAGTCAACATAATGCAGCGTACTTCCAGGTACAGCATGGACTTACCCTCGGCATAGCCCATTTGCACCTCGGAACCGGTACCGGATGTAAAGCGCATTTTTAAGCCGCGGGAGGCATAGGCCGAGGCCAGAAAGGCCTTTGACCAGGGAGTATCATCACCGTCAACAAATACGTTTTCAGTGCCGTATACAGAAATTGTTTCGGCATAGGCAGTGATTCCACGCATACCAAGGAGAAGCTCAGTTGCTTCTTCCAAAGCACACTGGATAAGTACTCCACCACGTCCCACCTGGGCCCCTACCTGCAGTGAAAGGGCGTTAAAGGGGGCATAGCGAACAACCGCCACAGTTGTTTCCATCTCATCAAAGCCACGCAAGGCAGCTTCAGCAGCATCAGCAGCGATTAATACCGGGTTGTCCTGGGTATTGGTAACGTGACACTGGTTTGACGGGATTTTACGGGCACGCATTTTCTGCATGGCCATCATCATTTCAACCACGTTCATGGTGTTTAAGACTGCAACGATTTTAGCGGCTGTCAAACCACGGGTAATTTTGATAACTTCATCCCGGGAGACATGTATATCCACCAACATCCTGGCAATTTCGGTATTGTCCATAGCCATGGCTTTTTCGGCTACGGTTGTGTCTATGGCATAGTCCGCAATAAACTGGTCAATAAAGTCAAATTGCTCCCTGGGCTTACCATCCATTTCAATTACTTTTCCGCCCTGGATTTTAATACTTGGCTTAGGATCCTTTGGGTTATCCATGGCTACCAGGCCAACCTCTGGCCATTCAACTACAAAGCCATCCTGGTTAACAGGGCGGGCAGCCAGCATTTCAAAACGTTTTGATCTCTTCATCTCTGTTTCCCCCTGTTGTTTAGATGTAAGGAGTAGTTACCGATGGAGCAGGGCCAGCCATAGCTTCTAATAATTTTTTTCCGGTTTCCCTGGCAGAAATTACTGACTGACGTACTGCACCGGAATCTCCTGTAATCATTAGAATAACCTCGTTAGAGAAGCTGGTGCCATTTGCTGGGCTGGCAAAGCCAACCACTTCCACACTGGCAGTTTTTACAGCCACATCTGCCATTACTACCCCTATGGCAGCCGGGGCTCCTACGATTAGGCCAAAGGCCTTGCCAAGGGGAGCACCAAAGGCCTTATTAATTGCTAGGCTGGCCCGGGCGGTGTACTGCATTTCAAGGTGACCGGCATCATTGGCATATACATCTCCGAAGGTGCGTTCAAGCTCACCTAAGGCAACCTCTATGGCCCGGCGGGCATCGGATACTTCCTCAGCTCCAAAAATAATTAAGGAACCATGGCCGGCGCCACCTTTGGTATCCCTAGGTAGCTCAATAGTAACGATCTCGGTATTGGTAGCTTTGACAGCTTCATCTGCGGCCATAATATGGGGACCTGCACCGGTACGGGCACCAAGAATACCAAGGGAGCGGTACTTGGGATCCAGCTTCATTTTCTCATGCAAAGTGGGGTCAATATTGGCAATAACCAGACCAATAGTATCGCCTATTGCAGTGCCTACAAATTCGGTTAGACTGGGCTTAGAAAAAACCCTCTGGCCAGTAGCAGGTGAATCCTGTACAGTGGCTGTACGCTTTTTAATTTCGTCCATGACCTTTTCGATCAACTGGTCTGTCATTTCTTACACCTCCATGATCTTTCTAATTCTTAGGAAGAATTTTTTCCACGTCTGAATGAGGTCTTGGAATAACGTGAACTGAGACGACCTCTCCTACGTTTCGGGCTGCAGCTGCACCGGCATCGGTGGCAGCAGTGATAGCACCAACATCACCACGTACCATTACGGTAACCAGACCGGAACCAATTTTTTCATAACCGACTAGGGAAACATTTGCTGCCTTCACCATAGCATCAGCAGCTTCAATTGCTCCTACTAAACCCTTGGTCTCTACCATTCCTAAAGCATCGTTCATAATTTCTCCCCCCTTTCCCTGAGATATGCAATCAATTCAGGCAAACCAGCCCCAGTATGTGCGGAAACATAAAAATATGGCTCTTTTATTCCCGCTTGTTTAAGGAGTGCCTTAGCTTTTTCCCGGTTAGCACCGGGAAGATCTATTTTTGTAATCACTCCCACAACGGGTCTTATAAGTAGTGAGATAAAACCAGGTGGTAGTGAAACCTTGGTATCTGTTGCATCCTGTACAACAAGAACAATTTTGGCCTCAGCAGCAGTAACTGTGAGGGAGGAATAAAAACGTGGCATTTGCACATATTCCCCAGGAGTATCAATTGACCCATTGACATAGCTGATACTTTGGGTCTTAACTGCCTTTTGGCCATTTTGCTGTAAGGCATTTAGCAGAGATGTTTTTCCTGTACCTATGGGACCGACTACCATTATCATAGATTTAGGACCTAGTCATGGTGGCTGGAGTAAATCCTAGCCCTTCAGCCAAAAGATTAGTTACCTGCTTCAGGGCAGCCTCTACCGAAGATATATTTCCGGTAATAACTAGAGAGCCTGTAAAACGATCCATAAACCCAAGCTGTACCGCTGCAGTTTTGGTAGCAACATCCGCTGCAATTATTGCTGCCTCGCTAGGTGTAATTGTTAAAATACCAATGGCACCGTTATTGCTAATACCAAGCTTTTCACATAGTTCCTCTTTCGGGTTGGCTATAAGGTGGGCTAAGGTAACTTGTTTTCCCGGTACATACTCTTGAACCACTCTCTGTTTTTCAGCGCACATGATTTATTACCTCACAAAAATAAAAAAGACTATCTAAAGTCTTTCTCGGTAGCTTCTAGTTATGCACAAAAAAAGAAAAAATTCTGATTTCCTTATGGAGATGATGACATTCTTTGGGATAAAAAATATTTAACAGAGGATTTTGGTTTAGGATTTTGGTCTTACACAAATAATAAAAACTATACTCAGCATATGAGGTGTCATTATAAAAGCAAGGCTGGAAGGGAGAGGAAAATTTGAAAAAGGTTTTTGAGTATTTTATTACTCCAATTAGCCTTTTAGGTGTAGGGTGTTTAGAAGAACTTAAAAATTATCTTAAGCCCATGTCGTTCAGAAAAGCCCTGATTGTAACGGATAAAGTACTGGTAGATACTGGCTTAGTAGATAAGTTATATACCGTTCTTGATCGGGAAGGAATTTTGTACATAGTTTATAAAGATGTTTCACCCAACCCAACAGTGAACCAAGTGGATTTTGGCCTAAAATTAATGAAAGATAACGGCTGTGATTTTTTAATCTCCTTTGGCGGTGGGTCACCCCATGATTGTGCTAAAGCCATTGCCCTATTAGCAACAAACGGGGGAGACATAAGGAATTACGAGGGTATCAACAAAGTTAAAAAGTCCTCTGCGCCACTTATTGCCATAAATACAACAGCAGGGACAGGCAGCGAGCTGACCAGATTTTGCATCATAACAGATGAAGAGAGACAAATAAAGATGGCCATTAATGATTGGCGAGTGACACCTGTGATTGCTGTAAATGATGCGGAACTTATGATAGGCAAGCCCCCAGGTCTTACTTCTACCACGGGAATGGATGCCTTAACCCACGCCATAGAAGCCTATGTTTCTGTCAATGCCAGCCCCATAACAGATTGCCAGGCCCGTAAGGCCATAGACTTGGTATTTAATCACCTTCTGGAAGCCTATAAAGATGGTAATAACATAGAGGCAAGGGAAGGGATGGTTTATGCCCAATTTTTAGCAGGAATTGCCTTTAATAATGCGGGTTTAGGCTATGTACATGCCATGGCCCACCAACTGGGAGGTTTTTATGATTTGCCACACGGTCTCTGCAATGCGGTGCTATTGCCAGCGGTAATGAGATTTAACCTCCCGGTAGTGGCTAAAAAATATGCAAGGGTAGCCAGGGCAGTAGGTATTGACACAGGAGGTCTGACTGACGAGCAGAGCGCAGAGTTATTAATAGAAAAAATTGAACAGCTTAATAAGGAATTATCTATACCTTTGAAGCTTAGTGAACTAAGAGGCTTTAATGCCGGGGATATTCCCCAATTGGCAGAAAATGCCCTAAAGGACATTACCAGGCTCACAAATCCACGGCAAGGCAACCAGGAGGATGTTGAGGAAATATATCGCTCCATCGTATAAAAAACCCGGTACTGCTGTTGAATAACCAGTAGTACCGGATTTTTTTATTTATTATCCAAACATGGCAATTCCTAAGGGAGTAACGAGCAAGGGGTGGGGGGGGACATGCACCCTTCGGCCAAAGGCTTTACTAAAGTGGGTTTCAAAATCTTGTAAATAAGCAGTTCCTCCAACCACGTAGACAGGATAGTCATGGTACTCCCGGTGACCTGCCAGCATGTCCTTCACAATGGTAGCCATTTTTTCAACAACTGGAAAGATCACAGGCATGATTTTTCTATGTTGGCTTTCATCACGTTTCATGTGTTCGGCCTCTGCAAAGGGAATGTTATATGCTCCTGATAACACAAGGGAAATGTGTGTTCCTCCTGTTGGCTCGTCGGCTGTAAAAGCTAAATCACCATTTTTTAGAACAGCTATTCCGGTGGTACCACCTCCAATGTCTACAACAATACCATGATCTATATTTAAGGCCTTGGCTGCTGCCACAGGCTCATCAACCTGGGAAACTGGTTCTATACCTGCACCGGCAATTACATGACCACAGGCTAAGGCATTACGACCTACTGTTCCAGGAGGCACTGCAGTGGCACCCTTTTCTAACTTGACACCAATTAATTGCTCTACCTCATCCTTTAGTTCCTCGACAATGGATGTTGCACCCCTAAAGTCCACCACTAAGCCATCCCTAACCACCGAGGCCCACCTCATACTGCCTGCCACAGGATTACCTTCATTATCTGTAACCACCAGGACGACATCTGCAGTTCCCAAATCCACTCCTACTTTATAGGGACCAGAAAGCTTAGTGGCTGTTTTAGTTTCTATCAGGTGGTGTAGTTGCTTTATTCTGGAATAATCTGTTTCCATTGGTAATCTCCCCGTCCTTAATTAAAAATTTAACAGTAGTATTTACTGTGTGCCGACACTTTAGACCTTGACAGGGAAAAGGAAAAACGCGTAGGGAATTCCGACGCGTTTTATAAACTATTTGTTTTTTGGGGCATTTTCTTGCAGGATTTTCTTAAAATCAGCCATCTTTTTTGGCAAGGAGATATTCCTGGGTAGGTAGTTATTGGAAGATAGTTCTTGAAAGACCTCCAGCAAAAAGGGTCTGCTAAGGTTGGTGGAAATGAGCAGCTGATCATTAGTAAATATTTCTTCAGGAGTGCCTTCTTTGGTAATTATACCTTCCTTCATGACTAAAACCCAATCTGCCCAACCATAGGCGATATCAACGCAATGGGTAGCCATAATTATTGTGATGTTACTTTGATTTAATTGGTCAAGCAGCTCCATGACATGCTTTGTATACCGTGGATCCAGGGAGGCGGTAGGCTCATCGAAGATCAATACTTCAGGCTCCATGGCCAAAATATCGGCTATAGACACCAACTTTTTTTGGCCATAACTTAGGAAATGGGTTGGTTTATCCTTAAGACTAGTAATACCCGTGTCATCTAAGGCTTTAATAACCCTTGCTTTTACCTCTTCTTTGGATAGACCTAGATTGATGGGCCCAAAGGATACCTCCTGCCATACACTGGCGGAAAATAGCTGGGTGTCCGGGTCCTGAAATACAAAGCCCACTTTACTGCGCAAATTATGCAGTGCTTTGCGATTATATTTTACTTCCTCCCCATGCAGCAAAATTTTACCACTGAAGGGTTTTAATATTCCTATTAAATGAAGTAAGAAGGTAGATTTTCCGGCACCATTTGCTCCCAGGAGGGCAATTTTTTTACCCCTTGCAATATCAGTGGAAAGCCCCCGCAGGGCTAAGGTTCCGTCTGGGTAGGTATAGTGAAGCCCTTGTACTTGTAGTATACTAGCCGACATTTAAATAATGCCTCCGTAAAATAGTGCTATAAAAACTAATAAAACCTGTATAAAGAGAATCATAAATATATTTTTTTTAGATACCTCATAATCCTGCTCCAAAACCTCTAATTTTCCGTTATAACATCTAGCCTCCAGGGTGTTATATAAATCAAGGGAACGCTTGTAGGTACGGACAAATAGGCTGGTGGCTAAACTACCTGTGGACTGGTAGCCTTTTCTTAGACTTGCATAGCCGAGTCTGGCAGACTGTGAGGTATATATTTTTTCTGCAGTTTCCAATAATACAAATATAAAGCGATAGGTAAGGGACATTAGGTCCAAGAGTAGTTCCGGGCACTTAAACCTTCTTAGAACCGAGATTATTTCTGTTAATGGTGTGGTAAGGGACAGAAAATAAAGGCAGGATACGGCAGCGAGAGCCCTTAAAAATAGATTGACTGCTGTATATAGGCTATCGTAGTTTATCCCTATAGTCATACTGAAAAGATTTACACCCCAAAGTAAGGTGGACGTTTCCTGAACGATATTAACTGCAATAGCTATAATTCCAACTAAAAGAAAGGTCATAGGTAAAAGCATGAGTTTAAAGTAAAAACGAAAGGGTAAACTGCCCTTATGGACAGTTACCCAGGCCATTAATAGGATAACCAGCAGGGAAACTACCTCGCAGTTTAAGATCAGACTGGTTATAAGGGTGACCCCTGAAAAGAGAAATCTTTCCAGGGGGTGTATGTGTACTAGGGAATTATTGTAAGCGTACCTATCAAGATGAAGCATCTATAGAGCTTGCCGCCTTTCTGCTTCCCCTTTTGCTGCCAAGATAAAAGCCAATAAATCCTGCTCCGAGGGCTGCTTGCAAGGCAAACAGCAGGCTCTCAATTTCCCCGCTGGGGGGCTCCCAGATTGGCTCCATCCAGGGGGTATAGTCCGGGCTAACTTCACTGATAATTTCTTCAGCCTGCCCATCTGCTCCTCCAAATTCGGCATCATTAAGTATAAGTATAGGGGCCACAGCCAGTAGGACAACACAAAGGATTAATATTAAATTCTTCTTCATAAAAAATCACCCTTTATTTTAAATTATACTTCAGGGTCTGGATGGACTTAAGTTCATTGCTGCTGTGAGCAGTCAGTAAGTTGTAGATTAGCACCGTTAGCAGTCCTTCACTAATTGCCAGTGGCAGCTGGGTAACAGCAAAAATACCCAAGAACTTAACTAGGGAAACCATGATTCCCCCTGTCACGTCAGGGAAGGCAAAGGCAAGCTGGAAGGAGGTGGTTACATAGGTCAGCAGGTTACCTAAGGCAGCAGCAGAGAAAACCGCCAACCACTTAGGTCCTCCTGATTTATTTATAATTAAATAAACACCATAGGCAACGAAGGGGCCAACCACAGCCATAGAAAAAATGTTGGCACCAAGGGTGGTTATGCCACCGTGGGCTAACAATAAGGCCTGAAACAGGAGTACAATACTGCCAAGGACGCTCATGGTGGCTGGACCAAACAATATTGCACCCAGACCTACACCGGTGGGGTGTGAACAGCTGCCGGTCACTGAAGGGATCTTAAGGGCAGAAAGAACGAAGGCAAAGGCACATACCAAGCCCAGCAGCATTTTAAGCTCAGGCTTTTCACTGACTATTTTTTTTATGGAGAAGAAGCCCCAAATAATAAAGGGGGCTGAAAGGGCGGCCCAGAGCAGGCACCACTTGGCCGGTAAAAAACCCTCCATGATGTGCATGGCATAGGCTGTATTGGGTACCAGGAGCAGCAAAACTATTAAAGATGCTATAAGATAGCGTGTTCTTAGCATTTGTTTCACCTCTATAATACTAAATTAATTAATTATGAAGTTCTTCAAAGACAGCAATTAAGTGATCGATGTATATTTTTACAATGTCTTCATAATCCAGCAACCCGCTTAAATTGATATTAACTTTAAATAAAGGGGACAATACACTCTTCCAGGAATCTTCCCCATCACCGGCTAGATCACTAAGGGCATGCTCACCGGCAATATTCATAAAGGGCATAATAGTAATCTCCTTGGCCCTTGCTTTGACTAAATCCTCTTTCACATCGGTCAGGCTGGGAAAACCCTCAACCGTGCCTAAGAAGAGGTTTGGACAAGTGCGCCTGAGCATATCATTAAGACACCCGTAAGTGCTAAAGGCAGGATGTTCGGAACCATGACCCACCAATACCAGGGCATGTTCAGGGGAATTGCTGGGAAGACAGCACTTTAAAAATTTAATGACTGCCTCGTAATCTGACTGATGATAGAGCATCGGCTTACCAAGGACTAATTTTTCAAAGCCAAATTTGCCAATTTTGGATGAAAAATTGTGTCCTGATATACCTCGCAAATGGGACATATTTTCCACAACGTTGACCAGATCATAGTATTCTTGACCTGCAATCATATGCACAGATTGTACTGCAACCCTGGTATACCCTTCATCCTGCAGCCTGGCTAAGGCTGTAACAGGGCTATCATAGTGAAAGCCCATTTTACCTAACCTTTGTCGTATGCTTTTGGCGGTATAGGCCCAACGAACTTCAATGTTAGGGAAGGTTTCCTTTACCTTGTCTTCCAAATTCTTAAAGGAAGTGGCTGCTTGGGTGACGTTGGTTCCAAAGGTTACAAGTAAGATGGCTGTATCTCTGCTATGATTCAAATACTCACCTCCAAAAAAATAATAACCTTAACTTGGCAAAGTTAAGGTTGTCGAACAATTGTAGATGTCCAATTCTTAACTGTTTGCCTCTCCTCGGGAGGAACAGTTCAGCGTTAAGCAAGTCTCCTGACTTATGGCTCATCGATAGTTTCACCTTCCCAGTTAACCCAGTGGTCTTTGAAACCTCTCACCAATTACAGTGGCCGGACCGTTCGGGAATTTCACCCGATTCCTGCTCCCCTAGGGGATACTTAACACCTACAATATTCATTTGTCTTATGTTACCATTTATTGGGTTGCAATGTCTATAATAAGATAGCGACAAATAGGCACTAACAAGTATAAAATATAACAACAATTGTCAATAAAAATGTCTCTGCGTAATATTTTTAAATAGCTAAACAGTATATTCATATAGAAGGACAAAAATCTCTATCTGTCTAATAGGACTTATTATGTATCAAAAATAAAATAAATAACATAAATGTATTGTAAAATGCTCAAGATAGACTTACAATAAATGTAAATAAAACCAGCAGGTGCCCCATGGGGAGAATAGGGAATCAGGTGCAAGTCCTGAGCGGTCCCGCCACTGTAAACGGGTAGTTTAGCACTGGAAAGCCACTGGCCTAAAGGCTGGGAAGGCGGTGCTAAATAATGAGCCGTGGAGCCAGGAGACCTGCCTGTCCTGGTTGAATAATCTGAGGATGATGGAAAAATTCTCGGCCTATTAAGGCTGAGAATTTATTTTTTTAGCTAATAATAAATTCTTGGGAGGGAAATTTGTAATGGAATTATTGCAAGAAACCTTATCAAAAATTCAGGAGCCCAACAGAAATGTGGAGGAATTGGCCCAAAGGAGACTAGACAACCTTACCAAGCCCCTGGGAAGTCTTGGGGTTTTAGAGGAGATCGCCTCCCGTCTGGCAGGTATTCAAGGTCAGGCATTACCGAAGCTTCCCAAAGAGAAGGCAATTATAGTGCTGGCAGGGGATCATGGTGTAACCAATGAAGGAGTAAGTGCCTTCCCACAGGAGGTAACTCCACAAATGGTCCTTAACTTCCTGCGGGGCGGTGCAGGTATCAATGTGCTTGCCCGTCAAGCTGGAGCCAAAGTTGTAGTGGCAGATATAGGTGTGGCGGGGGAGCCTTTAGAATATGAAGGACTAATCTCCTGCCGTGTTAAGTCAGGTACTGATAACTTTGTCCTTGGCCCGGCAATGAGCCAAGAGGAAGCTGTTAAAGCCATAGAAACGGGTATTGCTTTGGTGCAGCAGCAGATACATGACTCTGTAGCTTTGGTGGGAACCGGGGAGATGGGCATAGGAAATACCACACCCAGTGCAGCTATCCTGGCTGTTTTTAGTGGACTTAATCCCATTGATGTTACGGGCAGGGGAACGGGTATAGATGATACACGCATGCAGCATAAGGCCCAGGTGATTGCCAAAGCAATTGAGGTGAACCGTCCAAATCCAAAGGATGGCTTGGATGTACTGGCCAAAATGGGTGGGCTGGAGATAGCCGGCTTGACAGGAGTAATCCTCGGCTGCGCTGCTCGGGGAATTCCTGTCGTAATTGATGGTTTTATTTCCTGTGCGGCAGCCCTGGTGGCCAATTCCATTGCCCCTTTGAGTCGGGAGTACATGTTTGCCTCACACCTTTCGGGTGAACAGGGACATCGCCTAATGCTGGAATTACTAGGCTTGAAACCAATGCTTCATCTGGATATGAGATTGGGAGAAGGTACTGGAGCCTCCCTGGCCTTCCATTTAGTTGAGTCTGCAGTGCTTATAATTAACGAAATGGCCACCTTTGATGAAGCGGGAGTTAGTCAAGGCTAATTGATTGAAACTGGCATAAAATAATGCCAGTTTTTTTTATTGACAAAAGGAAGAATCTAAATTATAATGATTATAAATTAATAACGATAATAAATCGTAAAACTTTAATAGATGGAGGAATATTATTATGCAAAACAAAAGTACTATGTGTTTCAATATTTCTGAACAAGAAAGAGTATCCTTTGAAAGGGTAGCAGAATTAAAGGGCATTTCATTAGGTGAATTATTTAGTAAGTATCAAAAAATTTATTTAGAGAAGAATGTGCTGGGAGACAAGCAACAGCAAAATAATACTGGATTGAGTTTAGGGTATAGTTATGGTAAGCCTTTTTATCAAGTTCGCCAAAATAGGGAAAAAAGCACAGGTATCAATCTTGGTTATATTGCAGTAATATAAATATTTCGGGAACACTAGACAAAAGTCCTGTTACTAAATTACAATAATTATAAATTAGTAACAATTATAAAAACCTGGGGAGGAGGTTAAGCAATGACAATACAAAAGCTTAAGGAATTAGGGCTTAAATTAACACCTCAAAGACTGGCAATACTAAATTTGCTGGAAGGTAATATGAATCATCCATCTGCTGAGGAGATTTACAACCAATTAAAGCCCCAGTATCCGTCCTTGTCCCTTGCAACGGTATACAATACATTAGAGATTTTGGCCGGAGCAGGGGAACTGCAAGAAGTTAGGATAAAGTCAGATAAGAGGCATTTTGACCCAAATTCCGCCCCCCATGGTCATTTTTTATGCAGAAGCTGTGAATCTATTTACGACTTAGACTCAGGAGCCTATGAGATAAAAGCCCCCTTCAATGTAAATGGTTATCAGGTAGAGGAATGTACACTTTATTTTTATGGAATTTGTCCAAAGTGTCAGGCAGCAGCAAAAAATAATGGTAATTAGAGATTCGTAGACGATATAAAATAAGTACGTATACAAATCTAATTAAAGCTAAAAATATTGTTAAAGATAATAATCTAGAATGAGACTTAATGTAAATTATATTAAGTAGAAATGGAGGAATAAACATGGAAAACGAACGTACTATGTGCATTAATATTTCTGAAAATGATAAAAAATACTTCGAGAGAATGGTTGAGTCCCAGGGGATCTCCCCAGGGGATCTATTTAAAAAATATCAAGAGAATTATCTATTAAATATGGAAGATGAGGACTATGATAACACAGGACTAAATCTGGGCTACAATAAAGCTAAGCATTTTTATCAAGCTTGCAGGGAAAGTGATCCAGATAATACAGGTATCAATGTCGGCTATAATCAAGAGAGATAAAAAATACTTGTAAGGCGAGGATTAAATCCCGCCTTTTCTATTTTGTCAGGAAAGAATGAAATCTGCCAGTAGACCAATATGTTTACTTCACTGCTATAATCTTTTCCTTATATAAACTAATAAATTAAAGATACTAGTAGTAGGACTTTAAATCCGATGGGGAGGTGCTGTAATGACTAGCAAATTAAAAAGAGGTTTGCCAGGTACCCCTTTTAACAAAGGAGCCAAATATATGCAGGAAGCAGGGGGTGAAATTGGCTTCTCAGGTCGCGGTAAGGTGCAGGGAAATACCGATGCCTTGTCAAATACAGCCCCGGAGGTGCAAAAGGCCCCAAACAGGTTCTTAATTATGTAGGCCAGGTTTATCCTGGCCCTTTATCTTTTGCCAGGGTTGAAAGACTGATAATAAAAATCGCTTAATAAATATTGACAAAATAAAAAAGACTATTCTTAGATATTTGAGAATAGTCTTTTTTGCCCCAAGTATTTATTTTTCTTCAGGAATATAGATGTATCTAAAGGCAACATCTGCAAAATGAAGAAATTTTTCAAATAATGAGCGCATTAGCTGCACCTTCTTTCCGGGGGCCAGTTATTTATCTATATTTAGGATACAGGTATTTTATATAAAAGTAAAGGGAACCAGTTCTTAAAATAATTCGTGATTGCTCCATATTTCTCAATATTACTAGTATGGTAATACCACCTAAAAGTTTATTTAAGGAAGCATTTTATACAATTAACAAAATAATATACTTGACTATATTAATTTAAAATGATATAAAACAGTTTTATTTGTGCAAAAAAACACTTGCTCTTTTCTACCACTCATAATATTTGATAACTAGTTAGAGTGCTAACAAAAGGAAAATAAAGGAAGATGATGAATATATTTAGTAAATAACTTAAGGGGCTGATGTGGCTATGATGTTAGTACAACAGTTCAGAATACCAGAAATTATCTTTGGCAGAGGCTCTATCAAACAGGTGGGGTTTTGTGCCCAGAGGGTAGGGGCAGAAAAAATTTTTCTAATAACGGACCGGGGGATTTTGCAGGCAGGTTGGATAGATGTAGTGTTACCCTGTCTGAAAAAGGAGGGTATTGCCTATGAAATATGGCATAACCTTACCCCCAACCCCAAAGATTATGAGGTGGAAGAGGCTACCCGCATCTACCTAGAATCAAATTGTGATGCAATAGTGGCGGTAGGGGGCGGGAGTCCAATAGATGTGGCAAAGGCAGTAGCTATCATGGCTACTCACCAGGGCTCAATTCATGATTATGAAGGAGTAGATAAAATATCTAACCCCCTTCCCCCAATGATTATGGTACCCAGTACTGCTGGTTCAGGTGCGGATATCACACAATTTGCTGTAATTGTTGATAGCCTGCGACAGGTAAAAATGATAATGATGAGTAAATCTCTGGTTCCTGACATATCAATTACTGACCCGCTGGTTCTCACCACCAAAGATCCCCAGCTAACTGCTAATTCCGGGATGGATGCCCTGGCCCATGCAATTGAGGCCTATGTGTCAGTTGCTGCAAATTTCCTCACCGATTCCTATGCCCTCACCGCCATCCGGCTTATCTCGGCCTATCTTGGCAAATCTGTGGCCAGTAAAACAAATCTTGAGGCTAAGGATGCAATGGCCAAGGCAAGTCTTCTTGGCGCCATTGCTGCATCAAATGCCCTTATTGGTGCTGTCCACGCCATGGCCCATCAGGTAGGTGGAAAGTTTGACTTACCCCATGGGATGGCTAACGCAATATTATTGCCCCATGTTATGGAATATAACTATCCTGCTTGTATTGAAAGGTTTGCTGAGATTGCCGAAGCAATGGGTGAGCCTCCAGGAAATAAAAACCTTCGGCAGAGGGCAAAGGTTGCCATTGAGTCGGTGAGGATACTAGCTAGGGAAGTTGGGATAGACGAAAACTTTTCAAAAGCTGGGTACAGTTTTTCAGAGGAAAATAACCTGGTTTTAAGCACCAATGCTTCAAAGGATTCTTGCCTTATAACTAATCCCAGGGATGCTGGGACAAATGATATCTATGAGATATTCCGGCGTGCCTTTTAAATTAGGGGAGGAGATGAGGCCAGTGGCCCAAAGATTAAGGGCAGTTAATCGGAAAGGGCAGATTAGTCAAGCTAATCAGGCAATTGGTATAATGGAGCTCTTTAACCAACGGGAGGATATTCCCTACCCAAATGATTTGTTAGTTAAAAACTCTGCCTTGGAGAGACTTGGGGGAGTTAAGAATTCAGCAAAAACTCACTATAGTGAACTCAAGAAGAGTGTAGCCCAGATGCAAAAATGCAACATCAATTTAACTAAGTCACAAAGGGAAATAGAAGGTCTATATCAATTGCTTAAAAAAAAGGCTGATCAAACCCTGGCTATTCTGGATGTTTCCAGGGCAGTAAGCAATATTTTACCCTTCGACCAGATTTTACAGAAGACCAGTACCTTAGTTTCCCAGGTCTTAGGTCCGGTGGAATGTGCACTTTATAGTGCCAGGCAAGGAATGGGGAAAGGTGAGGAAGCCTGGTCCAGTGTAATAAAAAATAAGCTCCCCCAGAAATATTCCGAGCATTATGAAAAGGGTCCCCACTTTTTGGCCTTGCCACTTTTTTCCCGGGGAAATGTTATTGGCGTTTTATCCATTAAAAGGGAAGGGGAGCTTCCTTTTACCCAGGAGGAAGTTGAGCTTTGTACAGGTATTGCCAGTCCTGTGGCGGTTGCCATTGAGAATAGAACACTGGTTGAAAAGTTAGAGAAGGAAAGTCTTCGTTTAAAAACTGCCCTGCTATCATTAAAAGTAATGTCAGATAATCTGGCCATGCTAAATCAAGGGGTAGAACCATTATTGCTGGCCATAGGCGAATCACTGCTGGAGATAACCGATGCACAATATGCTGTGCTTTTAACGAGGACAGACAAACTTGTCAGTATTCACGTACCTAAGCCACTCCCAGAAAAACAAAGCCTGGATGACTATTTTTCTTCTTGGTTAGACCAATTGAACGCTAAGGATTTACCTTGTCTTTATGGCATTGGCTCTCAACAGTTAAAGGATGATACCGTATTAGACTTTTTACCACTAAGATACGGTTTGAAGAATATCGTAGCTTTCCCGATGATTACCAGAGAAAAAATTCTGGGTCTGATACTACTACTCTTTAACAATTACAGGGGGGATGAGGGGTGTCAGTCGATTCTACAAATTTTGGGGAATCAAACAGCAATAGTCCTGGAAAATGCAAGATTATTTGAGGACACCATTTATTTAAAGGACAATGCCGAATCCCATTATAAAATTGTCTGTCAGCAAAAGGAACAGCTAGAACAAAAAAATCAAGAACTGAAGAATATGTACAATATTCTATTTCGTGCTCGGGAGGAACAGATTTTATCTCAAGAAAGGAACCGCATTGCCGGGGATTTGCACGATAATGTTTTGCAGATTCTATTTGCCATAGGACTTCATTTTGAATGGTGCTTTAGTGAACTTTCCACTAACTCCCCAGTGTATGCAAAACTGAAATATTTAGAGGATCTTGTCAATAAAGCTGTGCAAGAAATCCGTAAAGTTATCTGTGAGTTTAGCACATTGGAAGCATCCCTAAGCCTTAGGGATAGTATTGAGGGTTTAGTAAGGGACTTAAATCAGGCTGGCTCGGTTCAAATTTGTGTCAACACCTTCGGCAAAGCCCTCCCTTTACCTAGTGTTGTCAGAAATATAGCCTACCGCATTGTCCAGGAAGCCTTAGTAAATTCCCTGCGTCATGCTTCAGCCTCTAGAATAGATGTAAATATATCTTTTGGTGAAAAGAGGCTGGAAATATTAGTGTGGGATAATGGTGTGGGTATTCCGGAAAACACAATAGAGAGCCTTTCTACTGATGATAAAAAGTTTGGTTTGAAAAACATGCTGCAACGGGCACAGTATTTAAATGGTATTCTCAAGGTCGGCAGATCAAAATCTGGCGGGGTAGAGATAATGGCCGTAATCCCCATAGAAGGAGTTGAATATGATGGATAAAATCACTATCACCATAGTTGATGATCATGAAATTGTCCGGGAGGGTTTAAGACTGACCTTACAGGGGGAGCCAGATTTTGAGGTAATTGGGGAAGCTTCTAACGGCAAGGAACTATTAAGACAGATAAAAGTAAGCCGGCCAGATGTTATTTTATTAGATGAAAGGATGCCCGAGGAAAGGGGTGTTGAAATTTGCAAAAAACTGACTAAGCTTTATCCGGAACTAAAGATTATTATCCTAACGGCCTATGCAGAGCAGGAGGAATCCATTATCCAGGCAATGATGGCGGGGGCCAAGGGATTTCTGATAAAAAATGTAGAAATAAGTGAATTAAAGCGTGCCATAAGGGCGGTGGTCAGAGGTGAGACGGTACTAGACTCCCAAATGGCGGCTTGTATCGTAAAAAAATTGAAGGAAGTCCCCAGTCAAGAATTTGCTCAGCCACTCCTTACGGAGCAGCAATTGGATATCGCCAGGCGGGTGGCGGAGGGATTAACAAACAGAGAAATTGCAGAACAATTATACCTTAGCGAAAATACAATTAAATTTCACATACAAAATATTATGAGAAAATTGGATGTGCATAACAGGATCGCATTAGTTACAAAGTTAATTCAAGATGGAGTAATTTGATGGCCTTTGGATAAAATTCCAAAGGTTTTCTGTTCGAAGGACAATTTTCGAAGACACTTAAAGGCTTAAGGTGAGCTAAGGCAATGTCTATCCAGATAGTTTACACTACCCGATAGGGTATTTACAGGTCATTATGATGGGGTTTGGCACTATACATTAAGACAGGGAACTAAAATAATAACAGCCCAGTTATACCTTTAATATTCATCCGTACTTACGGTGACAGGGAACACCACCTATGAAATAATTAAAGTATGAAAATTCAAAAAATATGGAGGTGTTTTAAATGAAAGGATTTGCAATGCTTCGAATTGGTGAAGTGGGCTGGATTGAAAAGGATAAGCCTGCGGCCGGACCCTACGATGCAATTTGTAGACCTTTAGCAATTGCTCCCTGTACCTCAGATATTCATACGGTTTTTGAAGGTGCCATCGGTGAGAGACATAATATGATACTAGGGCATGAAGCTGTAGGTGAAGTTGTTGAGGTAGGAAGTGAAGTTAGAGACTTTAAGCCGGGTGACCGGGTGGTTGTACCTGCCATTACCCCTGATTGGCGTACGCTGGAGGCTGCGGCAGGTTTTCATCAGCACTCTGGCGGCATGTTGGCAGGCTGGAAATTCTCCAATATTAAAGATGGTTCCATGGGGGAATTTTTCCATGTAAATGATGCGGATATGAACTTAGCCCTTTTACCCGACGAAATACCCCTTGAGACAGCGGTAATGATTCCCGACATGGTTACCACAGGTCTACACGGTGCAGAGATGGCGGATATTCAGTTAGGTGCGACCATTGCGGTTATCGGCATTGGCCCGGTGGGCTTGATGGGAGTGGCAGGTGCAAAGTTAAGGGGTGCAGGCAGGCTGATAGTTGTGGGTAGTAGACCTATTTGTGTAGAGGCGGCAAAGTATTATGGTGCCACCGATGTAGTGAACTACAGGGATGGGGATATTGTTGAGCAGATTGCTAAGCTAACTGGTGGTAAAGGTGTGGATGCTGTCATTATCGCAGGCGGTAAACCGGAAGTAGTGGCCCAGGCTGTTAAAATAACAAAGCCAGGGGGAAATATTTCAAACATTAATTATCATGGCGAAGGTGAATTCCTACCTATTCCCAGGGTAGAATGGGGCTCCGGCATGGCTCACAAAACTGTCAGAGGGGGACTATGTCCAGGTGGTCGACTTAGAATGGAAATGCTCATTGACCTGGTTAAATATAACCGACTAGATCCCGGCAAGCTGGTCACCCATGTCTTTAAAGGAATAGAACACGCTGAAAGGGCTTTATTACTGATGAAGGATAAGCCGAGGGATCTAATTAAGCCTGTAGTGCTGGTTGAATAATATTGGGTAGAAAACAGTGAATATATAAATATTATTTTAAAAGACCCAGGTTAAAATTACAAACCTGGGTCTTTGTATGGATTAGGTCAATTATTTATAACACAGAGCTAAGCTTTTCTGTAATAATAAATGTTAGGTCGGCTTGAAATTTTATATATCTAGGTGATAGTTGATTAATTATAGAAGGCAAAATTAAGGACTGTAAGAAAATTGCTAGAGAAAATGATACAACTATGGCAAAGGTGTATAGAGAAATCTATAGGATTATTAGGAGAATGAGTAATGCTTGGTAATGAAAAATTTTTACAATTATATAATTATCTTAAGAATTTGGATAGGGTCATGGTTGCCTTTTCAGGTGGGGTAGACAGTACCTTTTTACTCAAGGCAGCCAAGGATGCACTGGGGAAAAAGGTAAAGGCTGTAACTATCCGGGCCCCCTATATTCAGAGTTGGGAAATAGAGGAAGCTCTTCAAACAAGTAAGGAATTGGGTATAGCACATGAGATTATTGAGGCCCCCATAATTGATGAGATTAGAAACAATCCTGCAAACAGATGCTATCTATGTAAAAAGGCCATATTTAGTATGATTAAATCCATTGCTGAAAGGCAGCAGTTTCCCTTTGTTATAGATGGCTCAAATTATGATGATACAAGGGAATATAGGCCAGGATTAAAGGCTTTAGAGGAACTGCGTATTAAGAGTCCTTTGATGGATTGTCAGCTAACTAAAAGGGAAATAAGAGATTTATCAAAGGAGTTAGGACTTGTCACCTGGGATAAGCCCTCCTATGCATGCCTTTTAACCAGGATTCCCTATAACAGTGAGTTAAAGGTAGAAGATTTTATCAAGATTGAGAAGGCAGAAAAGTACATGATGGATATTGGCTTCCGGTCAGTTCGTGTTAGATGTCATGAAAAGCTGGCCAGGATTGAGGTAGATAGAAAGGCTATAAATAAAATACTCAATGAGGATTTGCTCCAAGAGATTTCTATTAAACTCAAGGAATATGGTTTCAAATATGTCACCTTAGATTTAGATGGTTACCGGGCTGGGAGCTTCAATGAAAAGGATTGGAAAATGTAAAAAAGGTAAGGGGTAATCAGCTAGACAGAGCAACCGATACTTTATAATTGACCAGCAGAAAAAACTATGGACAGATGATGTTTTCTAAATTATAATTAGAGCAATTTAAAGTGCAACGATCTTCAAAGAAGAAGAACAACTAAAAATGTCAAAGAAGACAGAGTGAGCAGCCTAGACAGCTGTTTACCTGTCTTTTTTTTATTCCCAAGAATTGTCGACAATCGACAATCGACGGAGCTAGGTAATTAGGTAAATGATAGGGGTGGATGGATTAATGCAGCTATTTGATATGACAGAATACCAGCAAAGGCTAATGAAAGTAAAGGAAAAAATGAATGACCAGGGTATTGATGTACTGCTGGTAACTGACCCTGCCAATATGAACTACCTTACAGGGTATGATGGATGGTCTTTTTATGTTCACCAGCTTTTGATCATCCTCCTTGACGAAGCACAGCCCATTTGGGTTGGCAGGGGACAGGATGGTAACGGGGCCAGACTTACCACCTGGCTCGAGCCCAATAACATCAGAGCCTACACAGATGATTATGTTCAATCCTTGATTAAGCATCCTATGGATTTTGTAGCAGATATATTGAAGGAAAAAGGACGGGCCAATTCAACCATAGCAGTTGAAATGGATACATACTACTTTACCGCCATGTGCTATGAAAGATTAAAATTGGGATTATCCAACGCACGTTTTAAGGATGGTACATTACTGGTCAATTGGGTACGGATTGTTAAATCAGAAAAAGAAATTGAATGTATGAAGAAAGCTGCCTGCATTGTGGAAAGGGTTATGCAAACAGGTATTGATTCAATCAATGAGGGAGTTAGGGAATGCGATGTGGTTGCAAATATCTATCATGCCCAGATAAGTGGTACAACAGAGTTTGGCGGAGATTATCCTGCCATCGTTCCCCTGCTGCCAGCCGGGGAGAAAACTTCCACGCCTCACCTGACCTGGAGTGATAATAAGTATAAAAAAGGGGATACAGTAATCCTTGAACTGGCTGGCTGCTATAAACGTTACCATGCTCCCCTGGCCAGAACCCTTTCCCTAGGAGAGCCTTTGCCTAAAGTAAAGGAATTATCGGAGATTGTAGTGGAGGGTATTAATGCTGCTCTAGCAGTGATTAAGCCGGGTATTACCTGCCAAGCCATTGAGGCTGCCTGGAAAAGGGTGCTAGAAAAAAGTGGGTTTATTAAGGATTCACGCATTGGCTATTCAATGGGTCTTAATTATCCACCTGATTGGGGCGAGCATACTGCCAGCTTACGACCTGGTGATATGACTATTCTCCGACCCAATATGACTTTTCACCTGATACCAGGCATCTGGTGCGAGGACTTTGGGGTTGAAATAAGCGAGCCCTTTAGGGTAACGGAAAATGGTTGTGAAACCTTTGTGGATTTTCCAAGGAGATTAATTACCAAGTAGCAATTTAAGAGGAAGTTCTTAGTGGGGGCGGTTAATATTGGATATAAAAAAAGAAGTAGCTTCATTAAATAAAGAGCTGATTAACCTTCGACGGGATTTACACATGCATCCTGAATTGGGTTATGAAGAGGTTAGGACTTCAAAGCTGGTGGCAGATTACTTGAGGGACTGCGGTTTGGAAGTAACAAATGTTGCAAAAACCGGTGTTGTTGGACTGTTAAGGGGGGCAAAACAGGGTAAAACGCTTTTGCTCAGGGCAGACATGGATGCCCTGGAGCAAACGGAACTAAACGATATCGGCTATAGATCTCTCCATGAGGGAAAAATGCATGCCTGTGGTCATGATGGACATACAGCTATGCTAATGGTTACAGCCAAGATATTGGCTAAGTATAGGGCTCAGATCGATGGGAATATTAAATTTGTTTTTCAGCCAAATGAGGAAACTGCCGGGGCTCTAGATATGATTAAGGAAGGGATTTTGGAAAGTCCTAGGGTTGACGCAGCCTTTGGCTTACATCTCTGGACACCCTTAGAGAGCGGCAAAATTGGTGTTGTGGCTGGCCCAACAATGGCAGGCAATGAGGAGTTTGAGCTAACCATCCATGGGCGGGGGGGACACACTGCTTCTCCCCAGGCTTCCATAGACCCCATTATGGCAGCAGCTACCATTGTGCAAAGCATACAGCTGCTTCAGACCAGGGAAGTAAGTGTCCTTAGTCCAACCCTTATTATCTTTGGCAAAATCAAGGGAGGAACAGGAAGAAATATTATAGCTGACAAGGTGGAGCTAGGGGGTACCATACGTTATCTTTACGAAAATGAAGACGAAAAGAAGGAAGAACTGAAAGCTAGTTTTGAGAGAATCATAGGTGGTATTTGTACAGCTACCCGCACTAAATATTCATTAACCTACATACCCAGTAACCCCAGCATAATTAATGACCCATCCATGGTTGAACTGGTTAGAATTTCTGCCCAAAAAACCCTTGGTTGTGATCAAAATGTGGTGCCCCAGTTGGTTATGGCAGGGGAAGATTTTGCGGAGTTTAGCCGTAGGGTTCCCAGTGCCTTTTTCTTTATCGGGACGGGCAACAAGGAGAAGGGCACTGATTATCCCCATCATCACCCCCAGTTTAATATTGACGAAGATACCCTGGCAACGGGTGTTGAAATGCATGTAAGGAATACATTGGCCTTTTTACAGGGGACAAACTCCTAATATGTCAGGGACAGTAGAAGAGAGGGAGAGTGGGGAATGTTTAACAATTTAGAAGAGATAGATTTACTCATCAAACAGCATGAAGCTTACCGTCAGCAGTGCTTAAACCTAATAGCCTCTGAAAATTATTCCAGTCAAACAGTTCGCAATTATCTTACCTCGGACCTGGGGAACAGGTATGGCTGTTATGCCGGGGTAGATTTAACAGCCAGGGAGTATAGGGGTAATAGATATATCCAGGAGCTAGAGGCTAAGACTCAAAAACTGGTGGGTGAGGTCTTTAAGGCTGACTATGTTGATTTAAGGCCGGTGAGCGGACATGTTGCCGGTATTGCAACCATATTGGGCCTGCTGTCCCCTGGAGATCTTGTTTTGGAAATACATTTAAGGGATTGGGGCCATGGAATGGCACAGCTGATGGTAGGAGCACCCCATTTTGGGCAAACACTGGAGTTTGACGACATTCCCTTTGATCAAAACCGAATAGTTGACCTGGCAATGCTGATTGGGAAGATGCAAGAATGCAGGCCGGCAATGGTAATTTTCGGAGGTTCGGGCATGCTGTTTCCTGAGCCTGTGGCAGAAATAAAGGCCGTAGCTGAAAAAATGGGAATACTTGTAGCCCATGACTCTTCCCATGTCACTGGTCTGATTGCCGGCGGGGTTTATCCAAACCCCCTTGACCAGGGAGCGGACATCATGTTTGGCAGCACCCACAAATCCTTTCCCGGCCCCCAGGGTGGGTTCATCGCTACCAGAGATTTTAATATTTATGAGCGAGTAGGGAATGTACTTGCGTCCCTGGTTACCAGTCACCATTTAAACAGGCTGCCGGCCTTGGCTGTGGGGATGCTGGAGATGAAAGAGTTTGGCAAGGCCTATGGAGAACAAATAATTAGAAACTCAAAGACCCTGGGCAAGGCCATGGAAGAAGCCGGCTTGACAGTTATTGGCGCAACAAAGGGCTATTCAGAAACCCATCTTATTCTTGTGGATGTTAGTAAATATGGCAGTGGAGTTCACATATCCAAGATTTTGGAGAGTTCAGATATCCTTTGTTCCGACGATTTTGGCCAGTTAGATAGGGAGCTAAGGATTGGTACTGCTGAGGTTACCCGTAGGGGAATGGAGGAACAGGAAATGAAAAGAATTGCTGATTTCTTTAAGAGGTTAATTATTGAACAGGAAAATCCCGAGCAAATTAAGGAAGAGGTTAATCTTTTTGCCAGTAAATATTCTGGATGTCGGTACAGTTTATAAAGAGGTTAAATTCAAGGGACAAAGGGGGTTAGAAGGTTTTAAATATTTCATTAATTAATGATGAAGGAGTGGATTTTGAATGAAAAAAAGAATGCTGTTTGGATTAGTTGTAAGCTTTATGTTGGCTCTTATGCTGGTAGGCTGCGGAGGCAACACTAAAGAGCAGGGTGGGGAGAATGTAAAGGCAGAAAGCACCTTGGAAAAGGCAAAGAGTCAAGGCTATATAACGGTGGGTTTTGCCAATGAAGCACCCTATGCATATGCCACCCCGGATGGAAAGCTAACTGGCGAAGCCGTTGAAGTTGCCAGAGCTATCTTTAATAATATGGGCATTCAAGAAATGAATGGTGTACTTACTGAGTTCGGTTCTTTGATTCCAGGTCTCAAAGCTAACCGTTTTGATGTCATCACTGCCGGAATGTATATCACTGAGCCCCGGAGCAAGGAAGTTGAGTTTGCTAACCCTGAGTATACAATTGGTGAGGCTATAGCTGTAAAGGCTGGCAATCCATTGAATTTGCATAGCTATCAGGATATTGCAGCCAACTCCAAGGTGAAGATTGGTGTTATGGCTGGTGCCGTAGAATTTGATATGGTGGTGAAATCCGGTGTAGCCAAAGAGCAGATTGTAACAGTTCCGGATCAACCTTCCGCCTTAGCTGCCCTCCAGGCCGGCAGGGTGGACGTTATTACCATGTCCGGTCCTGCTTTACAGACCATGTTGGATAACGCTAAGGACTCTAGGGTTGAGAGGGTTATGGATTTTACTCAACCAATTATTGATGGAAAAGCAGCCCAGTCTTTCGGTGCAGCTGCCTTTAGAAAAGAGGATAAGGATTTTGCTGAGGCATATAACCAGGAACTGGAAAAGCTGAAGCAATCAGGACAACTTCTCGAAATATTAAAGGAATTTGGCTTTACTGAGCAGGAGTTTCCAGGGGATATGACGGTGGAAAAGGTACTGTCAGGTCAATAATCAACAGGCCGGAGGTATCCTTTGATACCTCCGGCTAACTCCGAACTTGTCGGTAAGTAAAAGGAGTGTGATTATCATATTTGAGTTGCTACCAGGACTGCTGCCTGGCGTACGGATCACCTTGCTGTTGACAGCCTTGTCGGCCTCCTTGGCACTGATTATCGCCTTTATAGTCGGATTTGCTCGTCTTTCAAAGTATCGGCCGGTCAGATTCCTGGCAACGGTTTTTGTGGAGTTTTTCCGGGGTACATCCTTACTGGTGCAATTGTTCTGGGCCTATTTTGTATTACCCTTCTTTGGCATAGAATTAACTGCCATGCAGGCGGGGGTATTAACCTTAGGCTTACACTATGGTGCTTATGCTTCAGAAATAGTTAGGAGTTCAATATTAGCCATACCCAAGGGTCAGACCGAGGCAGGTATTTCTTTAAATATGACCAGAGTGCAAATTATGCAAAGGATTATCTTGCCCCAAGCTTTTTTAAGGATGTTACCACCCTTTGGCAATACCTTCATTGAAATGTTGAAGGGTACTTCCCTGGTGTCTTTAATTACTCTATCAGATTTAATGTTCCAGGGGGTTATGATACGATCAACCACCCTGAGAACTACAGAAACCTTTGCCCTTGTATTACTGCTCTATTTTATTATCGCCATACCCTTTACCCTTGGGGTTCGTTGGTTGGAGAGAACATTGGTTAGAGGGAGGGCTTAACTATGTGGGATTGGAATTATACCTTGAGTTTCATACCGGAGCTTTTAGGGGCCCTTAAAATAACCATAAGCGCAACCTTTGTTGGATTTTTTTTGGCTTGTCTCCTTGGCTTGCCCCTTACTATGGCAAGACGATCTAGGTGTAAACCCTTATCTTTAGTTACCGCTGGAATTATAGAATTTATCAGAAGCACACCTCTGTTGGCACAAGTTTATTTTATATTTTATGTTTTTCCTAACTATGGACTATCCCTATCCCCCTTTGCAGCTGGCGTAATTGCCCTGGGCATTCATTATGCCACCTATTTATCGGAAGTTTACAGAGGTGGAATTGAGGCTATACCTAAGGGGCAATGGGAAGCAGCGAGGGCCTTAAATTTTTCAAAGAGCCGTACTTGGATTAAAATCATACTTCCACAAGCTATTCCTCCCATTTTGCCTGTGATGGGGAATTATTTAATTGGTATGTTTAAAGAAACACCGCTGCTTTCAGCCATTACATTGGTGGAGATACTTCAAGTTGCGAAAATAACCGGCGCCCAGTCATTTAGATATCTGGAACCGATTACCATTGTAGGTATATTGTTTTTAGTGCTAAGCTATATCTCCTCCATAGGGGTTCAACGTTTGGAAACAAAGTTGAACAGGAGATAAGGAAGGTGACTTTATGAAATTGAATATAACCAAGCCAATTATAAAGTATCGGAATATCAGCAAATCCTTCGGAAGTCTTAGGGTGCTTAATGATCTTAGCCTTGATATAGCTCCCAATGAAAAGGTGGCCCTCATTGGGCCTAGCGGCTCGGGCAAGACAACCCTGGGTCGTTTGCTAATGACCTTGGAAAGACCGGACGCTGGAACCATTGAGGTGGATGGGGAAATGCTCTGGCACAAGGAAGTAAATGATCAGCTAATGGCGGCTGACGAAAAACACTTACATCGGATAAGAAGTAAAATAGGTATGATTTTTCAACAGTTCAACCTGTTCCCTCACATGAATGTTTTGCGAAATGTCACTGAAGCCCCCATTCATGTACTTGGTTTGTCAAAGGAAGAGGCTAAGGAGCATGCAGTTGCCATGTTGAAAAAGGTTGGACTGGGTGAAAGGATGGAACATTATCCATCCCAATTGTCAGGAGGTCAACAACAACGGGTAGCCATAGCCAGGGCCCTTGTTATGAAGCCGAAGGTGATGGTGTTTGATGAGGTAACCTCAGCCTTAGATCCAGAATTGGTAGGGGAAGTTTTGGCAGTTATTAAGGAGATAGCATCCGAGGGGGAAATGACCATGCTTTTGGTTACCCATGAAATGGATTTTGCCAGGGAGGTGGCTGACAGAATCTTGTTTATGGATGGAGGAGCAATTTTAGAGCAGGGTCCACCGGAGCAAATATTTGGCAATTCACAAAATCCTCGTACCAGGGATTTTTTAAGTAGATTTGTTCGTAATAGAGGAGTCGACTACTGCCATTCGGCAGTAAATTCCTAAGAGACCAAAGGAGGGGGCAAAATGTTCCCAAATGATTTAGCCAGTGGTGGAATAATGGAGAGGTGTTAAATGGAACAATATAAACAGCTGACAAATACTAGTTTAAACACCATCGTTTCAAAATATTTAAGGGATAAGATTCTTTTGGGGGAATTGAAGGGCGGGGAAAGAATTGTGGAGTCTGATATAGCTGATTTGCTGGGGATTAGCAGGGCCCCCGTGAGAGAAAGTATTCAAGAATTAGCTAGTCAGGGATTAATCAAGTCAATTCCCCGTAAGGGTAACTTTGTGGTTAAGTTTACCATGAGTGATGTTGCAGAAATATTTGATATCAGACTGTTGATGGAAAACAGTGTGATTGAAATTCTTATTAATGAAGACAAGCTTACAAATTATGATATCTCGAGGCTAAAGGCCATAGTGGATGAGATGACTGTAATATCTAAGGGCGAAGACGAATTTGCCAATAAAATGATTATGCTTAACGAAAAGGATGTTGAGTTTCACAGCTATTTGTGGCAAAGATCCGGTAGTGCCAGAAGGGTTAAAATTTTGCAAGATCTGCACTTGCAATTGCGCATAGCCATGGTTATTGATACCAAGTTAACGGGCAATCTAGATAAAACCGCCAGGGATCATTATGAAATTATTAAGCACCTGGAACAAAAGGATATTGAGAATTGTGTAAAGGCCATTCGGGATCATATCATAAGTCAAGAGAAGCCTCCCTTGAAAAGGCTGACACAAAAATCAGAAGGTTACCTTTAGGTAAGTTAACTTACCTAAAAGTGCATACTTGTTCTATATTTAATAATGAGCTATACTCCTAGGAAAAAGGTGATAGTATCTTATAATTTTAAGGAGGAAAACAATGAAAGTAGTAGCTTTTAATGGAAGTCCTCACAAAGAAGGAAATACCTACCAAGCTATCAAAATCGTGGCTGATGAACTAATCAAAGAGGGTATTGAGACTGAAATTATTCACGTGGGCAACAAGGAGATAAGGGGCTGTATTGCCTGTGGCCAATGTGCCAAGAATAAAAATGAAAGATGTGCTATTTCGGATGCGGTTAATGAATGGATTCAGATGATGAAAAATGCTGATGGCATTATTCTAGGATCACCTGTACATTATTCAGCCATTGGAGGCACTATGAAATCATTTTTAGATAGGGCCTTCTATGTGGCAGGTAGTAATAACGGGATGTTAAGGCATAAAATTGGTGCATCGGTGGTGGCCGTAAGACGCTCCGGCGGGCTACCAACCTTTGAACAGCTTAACAATTATATCCTTTACTCAGAAATGTTTATGCCTACGTCAAATTACTGGAATGTTATTCATGGAACTAGACCAGGAGAAGCAGTACAGGATGAAGAGGGCGTTCAAATTATGCGGGTTCTTGGTAAAAACATGGCCTGGCTTATGAAGGTTATTGAACAAGGCAAGGGTTCCATTAAGCCACCAGAAAAGGAAGCTAAGAAGTTCTTTAATTTTATCCGCTAAACCTTTCTAATGAATAAGAGTAAGGGGATGACTTTAAGTTGTCCTCTTTTTTATTCTGCCGATATTAACTTGTTTACTTTCTTTATGACGCTTCCGAAGATATCTGTTAAATTAAATCCGCTATTATAGATTGTTTGCTTGACCCCGGGGGTGTCTATTAATGTTATTATTCTGTCGAAATCTTTATTGGTTAGGCTTTTCATCCGGTCCCTAAAGGCTGAGATATTTTCAATGTGATCCTGAAGTGGTTTTACCATAGCTTCATATTCTTTTCCCTTGATGATTGCCCTTGCTGCAAATATCCCGCTAATCAGTGCTCCTACACTGCCTATACCAGTTAACCTTTCCGTTAAGCCTGCTGCACGACCTGTTAAATAGATATTATCTTTTTGAAACCTTGTTACCTTTCCGACGGAAAATGGCGGTGGCTTAATATGGTATAAGAACTCAAGGTGCTCAAGACCTTCTGTAGCCAAGAAATGAGTAAAATTGGAATCTATTTCAGATATGCTGCTCTCAAAGTTATAGATTTTTACCACAGCCTGGGTGTTATTGATAGGAGTTACCCTGGCATAACCTGTTCCAGAATAATCGGTATTAAAATATATAGTGGAGGAGCCAGGTGTAAAATCACCTAAGGCAAGGCCACCATAGATATTAACAAGATCCTTCTGCTCCCATACGCCAAGCTCCTTTGCTACAGTTTCTTTGCCTGTGGCAATTACCACGGCATCGTATTTTTTAGATAATTCTTTATAATCAGCAGGTCTGTTGTAATGCATAGCAGTTTGCTGAAGCTCTCGGAGTAATTGGTTTTCTAGTGAATCAACATATTTTCCCCGGGCTAAAAAATAGCCTAGATTTCCTGAAACCTCAGCCCTAGCGTTAGGAGATTTTAATACAAAATGATTACATTCAAACAGGGGCTTAATATCTAAACCATAACTTTTGGCCATATACTTCCTGATATCTTTCATTTTACTCTCAAATATATTTAGTTGTACCGATACAGAGGGCCAAATCCACCCAACAGATTTGTCCCTTTCAAAGACGTCTGCATTTACGCCAAGTCTTTCACATTCAAGGGCACATGCCAAGCCAGCAGGACCGGAACCTATGATGGCTATCTTCAGTTTTTTATTCATAAAAGTAAACTACCCCTTGAAAGGATTTTATACATTTCATATTAGGAAAGTAATTTAGCTTTAATATAACCATAAAAATAAAAATCTTGCATCAACATCAAACCCCTCACCTATTGAAAAAAAGATGAGGGGTATTGTGTTCTTAGGATTAGCCAATTTGCCTTATTTTCTGCTTATTTCAAGATTACACCCTTTTGCTTCTTCTTCTGTACCTAGATAGAGAATTTCTACTGGACAATTTTTTACACATGTTGAGCAGCGAATACAGTGTTCATTATCAATCTGATTTTTATCGGAGAACTCTTTATAAGGGGCCAGTTGCATTGGACATACCTTTGAGCACTTACCGCAGGAGCGACATAAGTCTTTATTTGAAACAGAAATTTTAAGATCAGTTCTTTTACCTAGCCCCATTATTTTGCTCAATTTATAAAAGAGCCTTTGAAAGGTTCCCATAGGGCAGAAGTAACACCAAGTTCTTGGATTAATTAGTACTGCCAAAACACTTCCAATTATAGTCACCACGAAATAGTTCATAACAAAAACTAAACCCAGTTGATCTAAAAAGGGAGCTGTGCCTAGGATACCAATTACATCTACTAATCTACTAACTAAAATGTACATAAATAGGCTAAAAACAAGCAAAGACATTAAAATGTGCCTAAAAGAGAAGGGGATTTTTTTAAATCTGCTTATGGGCATAAGAATAAAGTCAAAAAGACTGCCGTGGGGGCAGAAATTGCCACACCAGTATTTGCCCTTGGCAAAACCCAAAACAGCCAAGGATAACATTATTGGAATGATCAATAAACCTAATTTGGGGAACCATAACCCCCCAAATGCAACAAGGATAACAAATAGCCAGGCATATTTTCTTAGGGGTGTATAAATTCGGTTGGTTTTCATGAATAAAGTCCTCATTGTTGAACCACCTCTCGCAAACCTATATACCTATACCCGTATGGGTATATATTGTATTGTATGCTAGAAAAATATTTTTGTCAAAAATATTTTAAACACCTTCCAAAGATTATCAGCAGTAGGGTAATCCCTTAACCGGAAGTGCCCTATGGTTTTAATAGGATCATTGTACAAATAATCACAAATATTGGAACAGGTATTTATCACTTGTTGTCGAAAATAACTTATCTGGAGTCCCTAAATACCTATTTAGCAAATAAACAAAAAATAGTTATACCAACTAACATAATCAATAATTTGAGGAGGTTGAATTGTGTCGGCAGAGACATTATACGTTGTGCTAGATATTTCTGGAAGTATGAGGGAAATGGGTAAGTTGACTACAGCAAGAAGTTTGATTACTTTTATCAGAGAGTACGCATCGCAAAAGAAGTATGCGCCTGTGTTTTGCAGAGTACAAATTTTCACCTGGAATGAGCATGTTCATGCTGTTGAATTGTCGGACTTTAATGAGACCCCATATTTTTGGGCCTCTGGAAAAACCGATATGGATCAGCTAAGGAAATGGTTGAATCATCACTCACTAGACTCATCTCCATTGAATGTGATTATTCTAAGTGACGGCAACTACCCCGAATCCAGTCTGACAACTATTTCCCGCTGGCTGAATCAACAATCAAATATAAATATAAGTGTTGTGTCCATAGGTTCAGATGCTTCCGTAGCCAATCTAAATAAACTGTCTACCCAAAAAAAATCTTTCCCTCCAGAAAATATTTCTATTGCCTTGCAAACCTTATTTAGCCAAATCAATCTTAAGACATTGCCGCCACTATCACTACATGATTGAGCCAACGAATGAGTCAGGGATGGAGCTCTGACTCATTTTATATCTCCTTTGTTCACCTTAAGACAAAATTATAATAAAGCTGCTCATTTACAAAATATTTTTCTTGCCAAACAATATTAGTCGTGCTAAACTAACAAAGTCGTTGCAAGGTGGTAGAGAAAAATTACCACTTGCTTGAAGGCAATCAAAGGAAATTACCAAAAACTTGCACTTGAAACAGAGTCGGGGACATGGTAAGATGTAATTCCTGGCCGAGAGGACAGGCGGTCTTTGAAAACTAAACAGTAGATGATGAATGCAAACTTGGTTTAATGACAAGTCAGTGCAAACTGAGACTGTCATAACCACAAATGAATTCTCGTCAAGCGTTAATAAAAACGCTAGCAAGTAATTCCTAAACAAGTAAAAGAAGAGCTAATCAACTCTTTAAATATTGCAAGATATTTAATGGAGAGTTTGATCCTGGCTCAGGACGAACGCTGGCGGC
>NZ_JARPTC010000017.1:0-88134 GCF_030577015.1 Desulforamulus aquiferis
CTTCAGTTACTGTAGGTGAAATCACTGTTATATTTGCTTCTTTACCACTAGAGGATACCTCAGATACGTTAAGAAGATATTCTTTAAACCTTTCGTATAAACCGATATCATCTAAGATTTTATTAATTAAATAACTTCCCAAACTAACAGCGAAAAAGGTTAATACTTCAAACCCTGCATGACGTCTGATTCTAGTACAGTAAATTGGGATATTAAGTAGCTTGCTCATTTCTTTAGAATCTAAATATAACTTAATTTCATTTGTTCTGTAGGCATCGAACAAAATCTCCATAGGGGGTAAATTTGTTCCGTCAGACTCATTTATGGAAAATCCTCCATCAGAATAAGTTGCGCTAAAACCGCCATCCTCTATATACTGTCTTATCTCCGTTTCGTTATTATCTTGTTTCAATTCAATAATTGCCATTACAGATAAACAATCTAGCTCCGATTCGTAAACTATTTCTGTGTCACTAACTACTCCAATAGGTTCCTTAGTTATGTCGTGGTCTTTAAATAAAGGTTTACCTTTAGAATTTTCTGCAACAATAATAAGTTCCTCTATTTTAGCACTATACCCATATGTATTTTCTTGGGTTGTCATGATTCTAGCTTTAAAAATTTTACTCATATCCCATGCCTCGTTTCATTCCATAGACCTTTCGTCTCTTTTCCACTTGAATCTATAAATTTTCAAACCTTTAGGAAAGTAGTATTAATTTTATTCCTGTGAACCAAATAAAGATTGTGTGTGATGTAAGATAATGTTGCAAAGAGGAAATCTGCTGTACTTTTATGACGAGGTTAATGTAGGTTTATTCTTTGTAAGAAAAATTTTTAGGTTCTTTTATTTAGAAAGTCGAGCCAACCAAAAACAACTGACCATATCTATATACACTTTATAAGAAACGTTCCTGATAATTGTTAGTTATTATAGATGTTTACCAATATGCGCTATTAATATTTTGCCATCAGCAATATTATCAGAACCAGGATGAAAATATATTCTATCAAATCGAAATTTACTGTCTCCAGGTAAACCAGTCCTGTCAATTTTTGTGTGAGGCTCACATTTCAGTCTTACAGTTTCTCCATTATTAGACTCGAAGTCAAAAGTAAATCTTTTTCTTGCCGATTCGGAGTCACCCTCTAATGTACAGGCTATCTTTGAAAAGGATGAAAATACTTCCAAGACCTTATTTAGTCCTTCTCTTCTATAGGCCGCAAAAATTTCATTAAATTCATCATTCAAGGCAGATAGGTGTCTATCTATTTCAATAATATATCTATTCACAGGTGCACTTAATGTTTTTAAAGATTCTATTAGCTTAGGGTGAAAATATAAATTAGGGTAACATACCTGTACAAATTCTAAAAATTCTTCGGGGGTTCTTACTCGCATTATATAGAAACGGTATGATTTTAATAAATCATTGTAATTTGTAATATGTAATTCAACACTATCACTGATAAGGCAAACCAATGCCTGTGGTGTTGGGGCCTGTAAATTTTTAACATTTTGTATAATGTCAATATATCTTTCATCACTAATACTAGAAGCTTGATCGATTAACTTCCGAAGAATTAGCCTTTCATCTTTGTATTTAGAAGAATTGTCATTATATAACCATTCCCATAGTTTTTTTTCATTCAAAAAACTCATTTCGTATATTTGATCATTTCTATATATTTTTTCTTTGTTTTCTATAATCTTTTCTCTGACATATTCCAGTTCATATATCCTATCATAAAAATTACTGTCATCTATCAGTTCAACATTAAATGAGCTATTTTCTAAAAAAAGTTCTAAAATCATTTCTTTTTTTCTCTCCTAATCAAGAATAATTCCTTTGAATCTAGTTGTTCTTGATCAAAAAATCCTACTGGCCACTCTGAAAGTTCTCCGAACTGATTAACTAACAAAGGTTTAACATTAATTCCTTGATCGTTTTGCGAAAAGAAGTTAATCTTTACTTGGTCTGCCACATTATTTGCAGCCATCTGAAGTCGTGCTCCGTTTACAACATGCTCACTGTGCGTTTCTATAATTATTTGTACCCCACACTGTGATAATAAGGCTAGAAACCGGCCTATCCTAGATTGGCTCATTGGATGAAGATGTGCTTCAGGGTTTTCTATTATCATAGTTGATCTGTTTTTTGTTGATAAGAGTAACCCCTCTACTATTATGGGTAGAACATAACTGATTCCAAAGCCGGTGTTAGGTGGGGGAAAGAAATTTGTATCGAGTGAATTGTTCTTATACTCCATAGAAACAGCATTAAGCTCTTCTATAACTCTATATCCAACTTCTTGATGTGGAAGAATAAAGTTTAACCAAGCTTGTACTTGGTGAGAAAAGCGATTTGACTGTTGTTCAATTTTAAGTAACTCATTTACTTCAATTCTTGTGGTATCAGCTTGAAATATAACAAATGAAACATATTCCCCTTGATAACCTACTGTTAAACTTGATGAGGTACACATTTCTAGTGACTTTCTTGGTCCCAACCTTTCTGCATGAATATAACTAAGTTCGTTAGACACGGGAATTGAATCAAACTTATCAGTGGAGATATAATCGATGGAACCCTTTAGCAAATGAGAGGCATATTTTGCATCATAATTAAATTTAAGCACAATTTCATCTGAAATACCTCTTAACCTAAGCAAAATGTTGTCTGAGATTGGGTTACTCGAAAATACATTTAAAGCTTTTCCGAGTTGCATCATATATAAACCATTAATTCTTAAGTCAAAAAACTCGTATTTAC
Source organism: Desulforamulus aquiferis (assembly GCF_030577015.1). NCBI lineage: Bacteria > Bacillati > Bacillota > Clostridia > Eubacteriales > Peptococcaceae > Desulforamulus > Desulforamulus aquiferis. The sequence goes on from NZ_JARPTC010000017.1 coordinate 2,775, forward strand.
GCTCTAACATATTCCTGCTAATAATTGTTTCGATAGATTGCCTAGCTAGAAGAATTGCTTGTATAATTGTTGACTTTCCCGAAGCATTTCCACCAACTAATAAAGTTAATGGTGCAAAGTCTATTCTATGATTATTAAAACATTTAAAATTCATAAGATGCAGCTCACTAATCATTAGTCATTAACCCCTCAATAATTTTTTTCATCACTGAGAATTGAACTTTTATACGTGAAGGATCCCCCGTACCTTTTGATAGGGACTCATTAAATACATTGTTCTTATCTATTTCTGTTGCTAATCTCTTTTTAGCTATATCTCTCCAATCATGATTTGAAAGTTTATCATAATCGTAGTCTGCTAAAATAACACTCATACACGTAAATAGTGACTTATTTATAGGCTTTCTTTTGTTGTCACGTATAGAGACTCGTCGAAAAGCGTCATCCCCAAAAAGTAAATAAGCCGTTTTCATGGCATTTAGGAATTTTCGTCTGTAGTATTTTAACTTTTGTACACGTGCATTATCTATGTTATCACATGCCTGATCCAGAAAAGTATCCATCCCTTTTTTATATTTAACTTCTCCAGTCTCAGGATTATACGCTTCAAAGAAGGCGATAAACCTTAATACTAACTCTTGTGCCTGCATTCGTAAATCGCTCATATTGTTTGTTGCAACTTTAAATTCATCGGAAGTTACTAAGCTTGATAAATACTTCCTTGTGTTTTCTTGTATCGTTGAATTTCTTATCTCTTGAGCATTTAAAGGCATACCACCAGTATTAATTCTTCTAAAGATATCATACTTTACTTGAACTGGTGTCAATGAGTCGATGACATTCACATACAAAGTTGTTGTTGTTATTCTGTTTTTATACTTATGATCGATTATGTCGTAATTATATTTGTTTAGCCCAGGCCTACCAAACTTTTTGCCATTACTGTGTTTTAAGTATTCCAATCCAGTAAGAGAAAACTCATCATAAATAAACTCATAAATAGTATTCATTCTTTGAAGGCCATCAACAACATGCCACACAGAAAATTGATCCTCATAAACATAAAATACTGGTAGTGGAATTCGAAGCATTAATGATTCTATCAAAAGTGATTTTCTTTTCTTATCAGTCCATACTTTACGTCTTTGGAATCCCGGGTTCAGATTTAATTGCTCACTATCTATCATTTCTACCATTTGTTTTATGGATATTGGTTTGTAGTCAACACGTATTCTATCAGCATCAAATGGTTTTTCCTCTTCTTCTTGTGCACCGTTTGTTTGTGGGTTATCGTCACTATCTTCAAATTCTTCTTCCAGATCATCATTAGTTATTTCTTCCCAGTCAATATATTTCACAAACCAACCACCTTTCACAAGAATTAATTCAAAATTTAAATTACACATTTCACTCATTCGTTGTAAATATTTAAATTCCTTTGTTAAATTATTAATTGATTAATGTGTAACACTCTTTCCCAAAGAAGGACAATGTCCTATATGTTATTGGTTTTATTACAAAACTTTATTATTCTATAAAGAACTACCACCCTTTCATAAGAGGGATATTTTAATATAGTCCTCCACTTAGCAAAATACTGCCGAAGCCACGGCCCAACCAATAACTTAACTTATTTGGATGCACACAAATAGAAACAGAGTTAAGACCCATCCCCTTCCAAGAGTGATACTACGGCTTTTTCTATAGCTCTTACTTCCAATTACACATAGCAAATCAGAAAAAAGCACTGGCGAACCTTGCTGTATCGTCAAATTGTCCTCTTTTCGATAGCCACCCGTGCACAGTTTTTTCAAAGATCCGCTAGCCCTTGCCACTCCTGGAATAAAGTGTGTTGTCAGATGACTTTGGGGCAGTGGCCGGAGTTGGAAGAACTATGCGGCAACCGCCGCCCATTGGTCCACCGGTTCATGAAGCTAAAGTGGCTGCAACTGAAGCCACTACTTGGAAGAAGCTGTGCCAAACAGCAACCGCTCACCCAAGGCCCTTGCCATAATCCCACGAAGGTCAGCGAGCACGTTGCCTGCCGGGGGAGTGCCTAAAGGAAAGTCCATTAATCCGGCAGGCAAGGTGCGGCCTAATGCTACGGAGAACCGACCCTGGCAGGGCTGGAGCTTTCCCGCTGAGCGGGAGATCGGAAGACCATAACCATTAAGCTGGCAGTCACCGGGCAGCCCAAGGCAAGTGGGCACAGCTAATAAGTGGGCCATATGGTGTCTGCCGACAGTGAAGAACTTTAATCCGTGGCCAACGGCAGCGGTCCAACAGGTGAGCCGGACCTGAAATTGGGCCGGTGGCGGTGGCTTCCAATGGCCCTAGTAGGCGGAAATTCGCCCCAAAGATGCAACGGCGCTTATAGGCGGTTGCACACACCCGGCCGTGGCTGACCAAAAAAATATCCCGGCCCGAAGCCGGGATATTCTGGCTATACAATTGGCCGTGCCTCCTGAACCTGCCTGTGTGCGCTGCGCTCTGCTGCGTAGTGAGCAAGCTCGGCCATAGCCACGAAGGCAATGTGCTTGCAGATGACTTCACGCCGCATGTAATCTTCGCAGGTGCAGGTATAAACACTGCCACTTTTAATATGAACAGTGTACTTCTTACTGCCATAGCGAACATGGCCACCAATCTTTACACCGGACTTACCAAATACGCGAATACCAACCTCAAACTGCCAACTGGCCTGCAAACCAGCCAGCGCTCTGCTGAACCTACCATCTTCAACCTTGCCCAAAAGCTTTCTTAACATGCCCTTCAACCTCCCATTTTCTTCAACAAATACGGAGCCGGTGCCTGGTCTGTCAAGGATGGAGGCGGCAGCCGGAAAGTGAAAAAATTTTTTCACTATTTCCCCATCTTTTACCCCAGGGGTGAAAATTTTTGCAACGGCCCTTGATAGGCCAGGCATTGCCTCTTCCCATCAGGGACAACTAACACAAGATTTCCCGATGCCGAGAGAGAATGCCCATAACAGGGGCTGCGGGAAATCTCAGCAGAGCAGCAGCCGCCGCCCTGACCACCGGTGCTTGGAGCGGGGAGCAGCGGCAAAGGCGCAGTACAATGGGGGGAAATGGGAGGCGGACCCTAAAGCATGCTGCGAATCGGCATAACGGGTAGCTAAGGAAGGTAGTTGAAAAAGCCCTCCGGCCCCATGATTGGGGTTGGGGGGCTGGGGTTGAAGGACCGTAATTGCAAGGCAGCTAGTAGGCCCTTCCATAAGAACAGGCCCAAACATGGCCTATTAGCTGCCTGACATGCAATAAGACCCGAATGTAGGGCAGTTACCGGCGACCCAAAATACCGGCAGTACAAGTGCCGGTATCTGCCGACCAAATAAAGGACCCGCAAACCTGACAAGCACTTTGCCAGCAGGCCGTAGACCCAGGACTTCTACCCGAAAGCGGCTGTTGGCAATGTGCGGCCCACGACATGCAGCATAGCCCCTTAAGGCCGGAGCAGTCGCAAGAGCAGTGCGATTGCCGGGGCAAGGACCTACAGAGGCTAGCCAGTTACCGGGGGGCTATGTTCCCGAGAGAAATACCTTGGGCCGCCCTGGTATCTGGCTGACCCGATTATTTTGCTTAAAATCAAAGCAACCAGTAGCAACTGCCGACCGGTAACGGGGCTTATAAGCTGGCTGTTGGTACCGGTTGCTTCCGATACAACCACCCGTGAGAGTTGCAGCTACCATACTAATTTGTCATTATCTATGGTAATATCAGCAATTAAATCTTCTACATAAAAATGAAAGCCCCGAAAAGATCAGGGCTCGTTAGTTGATTTAATGTAGTATTATATTTTAAATAACTACCCCCTCCGCTTCATACATTCACGGCAGATTCCTTCTTTCGAAAGTTTATAATAGGTGACCATGTCTCTCTCATAAAACTCCCCACCACAGTTAGTGCAACAATATTTACCCGCTCCCATCGGTGGATAATTTTGTACTTTTTTCTCTGAAAGGCCTATTATAGGCGAAACGTGTGGTTTAGGGTAGCGTTCCCTTGGTAACCATGGTTGATGTTGATTTGGTTTGCTTCCCTGTCTGATTCTACTCTCTACAAAGACCTTATTCTGTCCCTTTTGCTTTTCCCTAGTAGCTTTCAGTTCTGCCAGAACTCTTTCCGCTTCCGCATATTTATCCTTCCAGTCCTTTTCTTGCTCAAAGAACCAGACGTTTCTTTTTTCTGATATGCAGACTTCCTCTATTTTTCCTTCCAACAGATCACCTGGTAAATAAACTGTAACGTGGTCGGTTTCCTTAAGGGCTCTGGCCATAACAATTTTATTCTCAGAAGTAAAAAAATAATTAATTGACCCTTTTGTTGTTCCATTCTTAGGTAACTCAAAAACTATTTTATTTTCTACAATGTTTTGATACCACTTGTTGGCATAAAACCTATCAATCCCTGTATCTTTAATGAGATTACGATCAATACTCTTCACCTTAAGTCGGTTTTCAGATGGAATTATTTTGTACCTCTCCCCGGAAACCAACCATAAATCATCAATTTTTTTCTGGCGGTAATAGTCTAATTTTTCCCTTAAGGTTGCTACTTTGATATGACCACAATAAAACTCTACTGCCCAACATCTTCCGTCCGGGTACTTTATCAAAATATCACAGGGACTACTCAACCCAGGTAATAATGCTTCAATTTCAACTTCCGCCTTATCTTTGAACCTACTCTGTAAAAATGAAAAAAGCAATGCTTTTCCCTTCATGTGCTCTTCTGTTTCCTGATTACCAGGACAATTGGCACGATTGCTATGGGCAAAATGGTGAATCTTTACATGGCCAAATTTACAGATTACTGGCTCAAAACAAATAGGACACAAGGCTTGATTGTTACACATCTCCCTTAATTCTTCCTTGCGGTTCTCCCATGCTAAATCTGTAGCTAATATTTTATTTCCATTTAACAGGGCTGTTAGCATTTTAATCACCATGCCTTAATTGCATTACGTTTGACTACAATTAATAATATTGAGTGTTTAAACAGTGCACACCTTGAAAAAAACCTTGCTAAATTTCGCAACATTCTCACATCTAAAATCTCGAAAAACAGCTCCTAAAGTTTATCCAATCGTTGCCCCATATTCAATTTTAACGGTTCAGTCACTACCCAAACCCTATAAAACCCACCTTTACAGGTGGGCATTTAAGTTTTACTCCTTTTGAGATTTAGTGGAATCACCTTTCCTTCTGAGGCTAACATCCCTTCCGGTAAATTGCATAATTGTTCTATCTCATGTTGCGGCAGCTTTAGTGCATCGAGGATGTCTGCCGGTGATTGCACACCATTATCTATTAGCATTTTTACCCCTTGCCTTAAAATGCTAGGAAATTCTGGTACAAGAATATCGTCAAATGGTTCCCTTGTTTTCCACTTTCTAAAATTAATCTGCCTAAAAAGGTAGCTATATTGGTTTTCAGATAATATACCGAGATCTCGACAGCGCATGATCATTGCTTGAATGGATACCTTCCAACGTCTTTTGAGAGTTAAGAAATGTTCGAGAGAAGTAGATAGAACTTCCTGACCAAAGGTATCTTCGGGCATTAAGAATGCTGAGGCAAAATGATGCGCCTCCATTTCTATCTTCTTTAATGATTTTGGGTCAATTAGTTGCGAATGGTCGACCCACATATGAAGAAGGAGGTGCGCTAACTCATGAGCAGCATCAAACCTGGAGCGTACTGCAGACTCTTTGTCATTGCTTAAGAAAATGAAAGGTCTATCCCCACGCCATTGTGAACACGCATCAGTTCTTTGATCACTAAATGTTGCTCTTGACACAACAATTCCATGCTTTTCCAGTACCAATATCAGGTTATTGATTGGACCTAGACCTACCCCGAGTTCCTTACGGACCTGTCTAGCTAGTTCCTCAATTTCTTCAAGCTCCAGATGATCATTAGTCTTAAGCTTCGGTAAGTTTACCGTTGGAAAATTGATAAATTCATTGAGGTACAAATAAATATCTTCAAGCCATCCGGCTCTAACCAATAGCATATCCCTAGATTTTTTAGTGGCAGAAGTTAGCTTTCTAAAGAATGTAGCACCAGCAGGTGCATAATTCTTAGTGGGGTTAGAAAAAAATGATAAAGGAAAATCTAACACCTCTATCATTTTTCTAAATACCTCGGCACTTGGGACTGTGTGGCCAAGTTCAAATTGAGATATCGCTTGCCGCGATACCCCAATCACTTCAGCCAATTCCACAATGGATAATCCTTTCGACAGCCTAGCCTCCCTTAATCTCTCAGGCACAGGCGCAGCTAAACGCTGCCAGTTGTTACTACGATCCAATTTTCAGCACTCCCTGACTTGTCACATGTTCTTTAAAGCTAAGCTGAATTTCTTCGGTAACTATATCTTCTTGGGTTAAGTCTACAAGATGAGGTTCATTAAGTAAATTGATATATGCAAGCCACCCTTTAATCATAGGTTGAGGAACACCTAATCCAATAAAATCCGGCACACTGCCTTTATATCCATGTGTAAGTAACATATAGTAAGGCGCATCTCTAGTATAAGAATTTGCATTGTCAAAATCAAATGATAGTTGATTTAAACTGAGATTGTTGCGAAAGATCGCAAATCTAGGTATAGCATATTCAGAAACAACCTGACTAATTGTAATCACACACTGATTGGTAATCAGCTCAAGATGACTACAATTCTTTCTGGCATTTGGTGCTATCCTGTAAGCCAGAGGGAATTTTCCAGTATCAATCAATCTTTTTAACTCAAAATCCACCGCTACTCGCCTTAAATCTCTTAATAGATCATAGCCTACTTCCCAGTTTAGCAGTTCTTGTTGCTGGTACAACTGTTCAACTAATGAATAGGCCCGTTTAATGACAGGAACCAACTGAGAACGAATCTGAATGGGCATCTCCTGTTCTAACAATGTCCTGGCATGTCGTACTATCATTCGTACCTCCTGCTTGACAAAATATGGTTGAAAGTATTTTTACATTATTTTTATTATTTGTCAAGTAAAACAACGTTGATTTCTACTTTGTAAACTAAATTTAGCTTAAGCTATTCCCTCCAGGAGGAAATAACTGCTACTAACAAAAAATAAAGCCGCCCTGTTGGACAGCCGATATCAAATAAGACTATCGTGTTAAAATCAAAATTTTAAAATTCCGGGGCTTGGGTAATAAGAAACCTTAAGCACAGTTAACCTGTCTATCTATCCTTTCATTACCCACTATCCCGGTTAAGTGGTCACCTTCCTTATTATCATCTCAATATACTTCCAGTCTCCCTCAGCGGGAAATATAATATGACTCTTATTAAAGTCTTCCTCCGTGATTTCATCTTTCCACCAGCTTATTTGATTGTATGGTGTTTGTGAAATAATGAAAGAATTCAAAATTACTTTAGCATCACCCAAGCGGGTTTCTATCTCTTTTATGGTCTTATAAAACTCTACCTTCGGATCTTTAAATCCATCCGTGTTCCGAAGCCCTTTAGGGTCAACAAAGGTTATATATTGCTTACCCCCTATAATTAACCACAAGATAAAGTCCGGGTGAAAGTTATTGGCCTCGAAGAAACCTGTACCCCGCCCTCGGCCTTGATTCCGTAACAGGTATAATTCTTTGTCTTCAAAGAATTTTGGATTATTACTATAATATTTACGAAGTGCCAAAACAAAGTCCTTTTCCCCTTTGTTTAGGGGGACTGGGGTCACTTCTACAATTTCTCCGGTGAGGTGAATTAATGGCTTATACAGATGACGGTCAAAAATAATAGAGTCTACCCTGTCAAATGAGAAGTCATGAAAAACTCCGTCATTGAATGCCTTTTTTAGTTCACTTAACTTATGAATTAAATCTTCTTGGTCCTGATTGATACGGAATTTGTATTCGTCAAAGAAATTTCCTGACTTCCCCTCGGCAGCCAGTTTACTGCGATACTCCTCCAAATCCACCAGTTCCATTCTTTCCCCTTCCCAGGCACCTTTGTGGTATTTATAGTAACGTTCACAATATTTTTTCAACAGGGCAACAGCAATCTCTTGCCAACGCCTTACCCGGGTAAAGTCAGTAAATTCTAATTCAACCTTGGGGATATATAACACATACCATTCTTCTTTTTGATGAAACAGGTCTTGTATTTGTTGCCGTGAAAGGCTTAAATTATACCAACCTTGCTGGTTTTTGTAGTGATGGAGCTCAAAGAAAATATTATCCCAGTTAAGAAAGCTCAAATGCCCAGAAGTAAGCTTGTCGGTGTGTTTTACTATACTATTAGCATTACTTGTAGACTTACCACTACTTATGGCCTGCAGCTTGGGGTAATAATCCACAACTACCGGCCTTTTTAACAGCACCTTATTGGGTCTTCCTAATACCGGATTAGGCCCATTTTTCTTGAAATCCAAACCATCTTTGAGCTTTAGAAATTTTAAGTTGCGCCCCGGTGTTAACCTAATAACCGGAAGTGTGACTTCTACCTTTTTATCATCCGCCGGTAAGCCCTCTTCCTCCAGATACTCCTGAAATTGTCTCATATAGTCGGCCCGGATGCCAAATACATTCAGGTTCTCTACCTTATTGATATAGTCCGGTGTACCAGGGCCCAATACGGTCCGCTTCAAGCTGAAATCCTTCCCCTTTAGGCGAACTCCCCGGCCAAAGAGCTGGATAATTTCGGAGCCTTCATTTTTCCCCACGTTCATTAATCCCATTGTGCTGACCCGCCAACTATTCCAACCTTCGGAAAACTTCTTTGAGCCAATCAATATATTAACTTTGCAATTCTTGTCATTTAGGGATCTGAACAGGGAATCACTGAAGTCAAGGGATGTCGTGTGTAACCCCTTCTCTTCACACAACTTAGTTAGTTCACTGTCATCTCCCACATTAATAACTCCAAAGTATTCATTATTTGCTATCCGGAGCCCAATCTCACCGGTTTGTTTAAAACGCTCCACACGTAAAGTGCCAGGAATCAGGGCATTGAAAAGAGACTTTAACATATCTTGATACAAAGTTTCCGGGGTAAAACCCTGCTTAATTAGATAGCTGAAGGCCCCGGCAAAAATATCCCGTCCTTTATGATCCGGTAAATCAGGGTGATTTTCTAACAGACGTTTTAGGTGGCGTTGGGTTAAATAAGGTTTACTGATAAACTCATTTAAAAATATTAAAATTTCAACCACGTCTGAAACCTTGTTTTTACTTTCCGTCCGCACTGCGGTAACCTTGCTGCCAACAAAAACCAAAAGCGGCTTTTCCAACAGATAGGGAGCATAATCCTGCTTTTTATCCTGATAGAGTCTTAATTGTTGGTAAAAGGTCACTAGACATGCCGTTAGATATCGCAGGCGGATTTCATCATCACTGTCATCGGCCAGATTTAAAATTTGATAATCCTTGCCATAGCCGTCCTTATAAAAATATTTATATGAGTAATCAAACAGAATACATTTGGCGTATTCCTGTGTCAGTAAAGTCTTATTGGCGGCTTTCATGGCCTGGCCAAAGGTGGCGGAGTATTCAAAGGAAAAACCCTCGGCACACAGCTTATCGCGCTTGGCTTTCCAATCCTCGCCGCTGGATCCCCGGTGCCCCTCATCTACCAGCACCAGGTTGTTACCCTCGAAGGCCTCCACTGCCACGGTTTTTTCGCCCATTTCATCCTTTAACTTGTGGATGTCAATGATTTCAATATATTGACCTTTATATAATCCAGCACCATCCTTGGTAAATACTTGGGCCGGTAGACCGGACAAGGCAAATTCTGCTTCGTGCTGGATTGATAATCCTTCATTCGGGGTCAATAGAATTATTCGACTTAGTTCTTTCTCCCTGCCATGCAATGCCAGGTAATGGCGGTATTGCAGAATGTTTGCATGCATTAACAGGGTTTTACCGGAGCCGGTGGCATTCCAAAAAGCCAATTTTCTTAAGTCTTCAAGAGTATGGGAGCTAATCTTGTCAGCTTTAGCTACCCCAGCATTAAACTTCTCAACCCAGTCATTTAGGTCAAACAACAGTTTCTCAGGATTACGAAAAAACCGGTCTAGATATATTTCTGTAAAGAGTAGGGATAGGTATTGAAAGTATTTCCAGGTGACCGTTCTTTCCCTCTTGCCTCTAATAGTTAGTGTATGACGAACAATATTCTGGTCATAGCTTAAAAGAAGGTCCTTAGGTAACTGAACACGATCATAAAGACGGTTAGTCAGGTGATGATGAAAGCGAGAGACATTGTCTTCGTCCAAACCCTCCCATTCAGGACCCTTCATACCCTGGGCTAGATCCTCCAGTTTGTTTACCTCAAAGAGACTTAGCAGGTACTGATTTAAAACCAACCTTTGATCAAAGCGTAAAGGCGGGGGAGTGGTGACAGTCTGGGTTGCTGTTCTTCTTGGCATTGTTTTACCCCCTATACATCCTGAACATCGAACATTAAACGTTTAAACTCTTCTTCAATCAGCAATACCTTCCACTGGCTACCCTCATCTACTGACAAGTTAGCCAAATTGTTATCGCCATTAACATAGATACGGTCAAATTCGTTATCCTTTGTATTGTATCCCTTACGGGCAAAGTAGGCATTTAGGGCAGCATTATCACGGGCTATATCACCTGTGAGATTCCGCCAGATAACCATCACTCTTTCTCCAGCGGGGTTAAGCCCTTCCACAATTTTAAAGATGTATTCTCCTTGGCCATTCTTAACCATTCTTAGTTTAACGGTTCCTGGTTTGTCGGCACCTTCGTCCGGAATGGCGTTAAAGGTTTCTCTGGTCTCTATATGTTGAACCTGTAAACCAAGTAAATAGTTAAAGGTCTCCACCAAATCGATTACTTCCTCTTTGGTTTCCTGGTTACGGGTGACTTTTAGTTTGTAGTTAAACGGATCTTTGAAATAATCCAGATTCAGTAGTGATGCACTACCATTACTTTCAATATCCAGCATATAGGATAGAATGTACTCTTCCCGCAGATTTGCATGCTGGGCAAAGAGACTATCATGTTCGGCAGGTCGTTTTAGCACCAGGTTATTCATGGTATCTTCGTAGGATTCCAGGCGGATATACTTAAATAGATTGCTGGTTCCTTGCCTAGAAACTGGTTTGCCGTCTTTCCAATCCTTAGAGTAGATTGCCTTTTGGATACGGGGTTTAAGTACAGTATCGAAATACTCGCCCATCTCCACAAGAATATACTTACGGTTACCGTCATCCTCACGATTGAGATTTATAACTGCATGTCCAGTAGTGCCCGAGCCTGCAAAGTAGTCGAGAATTATTGAGTCTTCTTTAGAAATAAGGAATAAGGCATCATATACTGTGTATAATGATTTTGGATAACTAAAATGGTTTCCTAGTCCAAACATATTTCTTAAAAGCATTATCCCATGACTTGATGCATCATATTTTGAATCGAACCAAATCGTCTTGGGCTTTTTCCCAGCACCTTCTAATCTTCTTTTCTTAAATACTTTATAATCTAGTCCATCCTCTTTGACGATTAATTCGGTCTTACATCTTTCTAGAAATGTTTCCTTCCCCCAACGCCAAGTCTTTTCTTCCCCTTTAGAGTTTATGGGAAGTAATTCTATACAGCCATCTTTTTTATCTAAAGATATTTCTTCAGATTTTGGATTATAATATATTGGATAGAATAAATTTGGCCTTTCAAAACGATATGAATTATTTCCTGTTCTAATATATGGTACGGTACTATAATTCGAAATTCCATCTGTCTTATTATAAGCAGAAACATCGCTTTCACTTAGCTCAAATAAACCTATCTCAGCTGTATTAATATTTTTAGCAAACACTGTCATGTACTCATGGGAAGTACCAAAAAACTTATCATCATTTCTTCCTCTTGGATTATGCACTATTCCTATATTAGCAATAAAATTATCTTCCCCGAAAACAGTTTCAAATAATAACAATGTGTGTTTTAGTTCATAATCATCAATTGCAAATTCAATAATTCCGTCTTCTGACATGATTACCTTGGTTTTTAATAATCCATTTAAAATCATTGAGTTCCAAGATGAATGTTTGAACCCATTTTTATACATAATCTCACTTGACTTTGCATTATAAGGCGGGTCGATATAAACACACTTAATTCTCTCTTTATACCTCTCCTGCAACAAATTCAATGCCTGAAAATTCTCACTCCAAACCAATAGCCCATCAATTTGCTCTTCGAGATTTTCAATAGTGGCCAAAAGCCTTTCTTTAAAATCCTGTCCAAAGAAAGCAGTATCCAGTATTAAATAGGGATGGGCCTTCAAAAACTTCACCGACAAAGGCTCACTGAAGCCAGGTTTATCACCATCGGCTACAATTTCATTTATTGCAAAGAGTTTTTCCCATTCCTCCGTCTGGGCTCTGTTCACCGAGATTTCCGGATAAAATTCCTCCTTTACCCTATCAAGGGTAATACAGTAGTTGGTCTCCACCACAAACTTTTTTTTAAGCCAAAGTTTCTTCTGGAAATTCTCCAATTGCTCCAAAAATTTAATAATCTTATGGCCTACCTCTTTTATAGCCCGAATTTTAGCTATATACTGCTCTAATTTCATTTCTTTTGAGGTACCTAAATCGTCCAAAAACATAACTTCATTTTTAATATAAAAGTCTAGTTCCCGGCGCAAGAAGCCCCCCAAATCCTTGTGGATAAAATAGTCAAAGGTATTTTTGGAAGTGTAATCGTTCAAGTGTTTTTCAAGTAATGTTCGTTTTTTATTTTTCTCGGTGGGCATCAATGTGCACAATTCCTGCCATCGGGCTTTAATTATAGTATCCCTAAATAAAACTGACAAAGAGTTATTGTTTAACTCCGCTTGTTTTACTTTCTTTTCCTGAGGGATGAAGTTAAAACTTATATAGAGCTCGCCATTTTCTTCTACCACCGACTTTTCTTCATCCAACACAAACCGCCGTTCTTTGCCGTTAGGAGCCTTGTTGTTGTTTTGCTCGGTGCTGGCCTCCACCAGCTTAAAATGTACTCTCCTTCCCGAGGGCAGTGTAAAAAGGTAATCCCGCAGGTATTCTGAGGTTTTAATATAATATTGGTCAGCGTTGGCCCAGTGTAGTTTAACTTCTTCCCCTTCATAGGGCAGGGCATAGACGTCCTTTTTATAGCGGCGCAGGGACAAAAAATCTCCTTCGTGGTAATAGCGACGGAAGAAATTAACCAGATGGGAATAAACATCACTTTCCAGGGCAGCTAAATCCGGGGACTGTTCCAACTGATTTTTCTTTTCAATATATTTTGCAGAGGTTTCCGGGTCTACGCCCAGTTGTTCTAACTGTTTTCTTAAATTTTCTAATTCTTCCTGTAACTTGGCCCTATCTTGTGCTTCATAACTGCCAAAGGCCTTTTTTACATTGGGCAGTAAATCTTGGTCTAAAAAACGTTCAACCTCGGCCCGCCTCTGGTTCATAATGCGGTAGATGCCAAAATCCAGATCTGCCTGATCAAATTGAAACATCTGCCTTATTATCTTCTTAAACTCTTCCAACTTTGTACTCAAGTAATGACAACCTCCTGATTTTTATTGCTTCCATTTATATCCATAATTAAGCTATCTCACCATCCAGCGAAGGGTAAATAAGGTTTCTTGTTCGGTACGCTGTGTAAGACGTTTCTCAAGGTTCTGAATCAATTCGTCACGCTTCTCCAATATTTCATCTTCCACTTCAAAGATGCGCTGGCGCTGACGACGTTGTAACTTAGTCAGTTCCTGCAGTTTCACCTGAATTTGGTGCTGTTCTTCGGTGGAAGTGGCCAGCCTAGACTGGCGATTAAGGGTCTTAATTTTGGCCTTGGTTTCCTTCAGTTCTTTTTCTACTGCCAGCACCAGGTCGTCGGCCCATTTTTCCAAGCGTTCCCTTTCTTCTTGAAAAGTACGATTGCTTTCCTCCAGGACCCGATTTATGGTAGCCGCAGCATAGCGTTCAGCTTCCCTTTTCAATATTGCCGGGTAGGGTGCTGGTATTTCCCCCAGAGGTGCCACTTCTGCTCTGCACTGGAAAAGTTTTTCACAGATTTCCTGGTCCAGTTCCTGCCCTGCATCTGTTATGGCGTTAAAAAGTAGGTACTCTTCCCGGTCAAAGGTTTCGATGGACAGTTTTGTGAGAATGAGATAACCACTTTGCCCTTTAAGATTTTCAATTACGCTGATCTTTACCGGGTGTTCGGAAATGTTAAAGATTAGCTCAGCCGGAGGGGTGGGCCTGCCCTTGGCCTCTTGAAGTACATATTCACCCAATGGATGGGATAATCGGTACAGATAGCCCCTTTTGGTCTGCGTTTCTAGTCCAGTTACATTTTGTTTGTCCAACAGACCCCTGCGCTGATATAGATAATAGCTACCCTCGGGGATAGCAGGTACAGGGGATCTATTTAAATCAAACTCCAGGGTTTGATCGTTAAAGGTTGCCTGGCGGGCTAGGGTATTTTTGGTTAGACCCCAGAATATTTGGCTAATGCGATCTAGTTGCCGCCTGGCTTCATCATGCTGAAATTTTAACCGGTGGTGAACGTCCTCATCAAAGTTCTCAAGCAATACCTTTCTGGTATCTTCCAGACGGCTTTTAATGGTATGCTCCATTTCGTCCTGAAGGGCTTTAAAGGCTGCTTCTATCTCCTGGGGTGTACGGCACTGTTGGTAAATACTTAAAATACGACGTTCAAAGTCAACCCCGGATTCAACAGTACCCAACACCTCGTCCGAGGACCCAAGCACACCATTAAACAGGTTGAATTTTTCCTGCAGTAGTTCGTAGACCCTCTGGTCCGCTTCGTTGCGCTCGTTTAGAAAGTTTATTACCACCACATCATGCTGTTGTCCGTAGCGATGACAGCGGCCAATACGCTGCTCAATGCGTTGGGGATTCCAGGGAAGATCATAATTCACTACTAATGAACAGAATTGTAGATTTACACCTTCAGCGGCAGATTCAGTAGCAATCATGATTTCTGCCCGGTCACGGAAGAATTCTACTAGGGATGCCCGCTGGTCGGCTGTCCGGGAGCCACTGATGCGGTCGGTTCCCTGGTTTTGCTGTAGCCAATCTGCATAAATTGCTTTAGAAACCGGGTCTGTGTTGGTCCCATTAAAAAGTACAATCTTATCTTGATAACCGTTGGCGGATAGAAACTGAAACAAGTAGTCCTGTGTTCGACGTGATTCTGTAAAGATTAAAGCTTTTCTTTTGGCACCCATTTTCTCTAATTCCTGAAAGCCTATTTCCAAGGATTGTAACAGGGTTTTAGATTTGGTATCTATATCAATGGAGCGGGCCCAATTAATATATCGTGTTAATTCTGCTATTTCTCTTTTTAGTTTTTGAATGTCAATTTTAGTTGATCTGGTGTCATTGCTACTTTCACAAGTTTGGTCTTCTTCCCTGTCCTCATCTTCTTCAAGAATATCTCCGGTAATTTCATCATCTTCTATTAGTTGGTCAACATCCAGAAGAGTGTCCAGGGGGTTGTCGGCATTTTCTTGTTCATTTTCAACCACCTCGGCTAATATTTTCTCTAGCCGTTGTTTAATAGTTTCTAGTGTAGCCGCCACCGCTTGGGAGGATGAGGCCAAAAGCTTACGAATAATAAGAGTAGTCAACTCTCTTTGCCGTGAGGGAATGGCATAGGTATCCTCTCTCTGCAACAGTGATGAAATGGCCTGGTAAATTTCTTGTTCCTGGTCTGTTGGCCGGAAAGGCCGAGTGATAGCTTTTCTCTCAGTGTACTTTATGTATTCCAGCACTTGACGTCGTAAAGTGCGATGACAAAATTTCTGCAAGCGTTTCTTTAACCCGGCCATGTCACCCTCATGGACATACTGGGTGCGATAGGCCGCTAAGCTACCGAAAAGGTGGTCATCGATTATAGTGGATAGTCCGTATAACTCCAGTAGTGAATTTTGTAGCGGTGTGGCCGTAAGCAACAATTTTTTGCTGTCTTCCACAGCCCAACGGATACCCTGGCCAATTTTATTGCCTGTTTTATAAGCATTGCGAAGCTTATGGGCTTCATCAATAACGACTAAGTCCCATGGAACCAGACGGATTTCGTTTTTGTGACGGTTAGCAAAGTTATATGATGTGATAATAATGGATGCTTGCTCAAAGGGATTATCTATACCTTGTTTGAGGGCTTCCCGGTAATTCTTAGACTCTAAAATAAGGCTTGGAAGATTAAATTTTTCCTGTAGCTCTAGGCTCCACTGTTTTCTTAGGGAAGCGGGGCATATTATCATCAGTTTTCGGCGCCGTTCGGCCCAATATTGGCATAGCACCAGACCTGCCTCGATGGTTTTACCAAGTCCCACCTCGTCGGCTAGGAGAACCCCTTTGGAAAGGGGAGAACGGAACGCAAACATAGCCGCTTCCACCTGGTGAGGATTTAAATCCACACATGCATCAAAGAGGGACATAGATATTTTCCCGATACTGTTAGCTGCTGACCTGAGCATTATTTCATTGGCAAAATATTTTGCGTGGTAGTTAGTATTTATATCAGATCACCTACTGCTTCTGTTTTTATGCTAATTTCTATAACGTTTCGTTTTTCTCCTGTTATTTTAGCACTATTCCTAAATAAGCCTTATACTTGCTCTAATCTGAGAGAATTTTAGCTTTTTGTTTAAAGATGCAAGCAAATAGGTCAAACACTTACCTACCTGTAAGATACAAATTAATCCCTATAATAATTTATAATTTATATAAATATAGGTTTGACATATTATAACTTTTTATCATATAATTACCTTAGCCGGTACAAGGATTTGTGCCGGCTTTTCCTTTTATAGCGGGTTCTTGTACCGGCAGGAGCCCGCACGTGAGGGTTCCATAATTATAAATAAGGGAGGTATACTTATGGCCGTTGCTGCTGAAGCGCAAAGTAAAGTTTTTAGACTTAGAATTAATCTAGGTAGTGACTACAGTGGTAATCCCATATTCAAAAGCAATTCCTTTAAAACCAAGTTTAGTGCTGCTGATAACGACATCTATGACATTGCATTAGCATTGCATAGTCTGCGTACCGGCGTCCTGGTTGGGATTTATAAGGAAGAAACTTACGAATTAATTGAGGAATAGCACTAATATCATTTCACCAATAAAGATTTATGAGGGAGGGAAGTTAAATGGCTGCAACTTTGGAGCTAGTATTCGTAAATGAGGTAGGTAGTAAAGTTACTTTACGTGTACCCGATTGCCGCGAGGATTTGCAACCGAATGAGGTTAAAACCGTTATGCAAAATATTATTGCTAAGAATATCTTTAATAGTACCGGTGGCGACCTAATTGGACTTGCTGGTGCCCGTGTTGTTACCCGGGATGTTAGCGAGATTAATGTTCTCGTCTAAGCAAATTAAATTAAGCTTGTAGAAGGGGGTGGAGGTGTCCACCCTCTCTTTCATTAAGGAGGTTTTTTGAATGGAAGAAATTTTAAAGATGGTCGGTAATTACGGTTTTCCGATTGTTGTTGCCGGTTACCTTCTGGTACGCTTGGAACCTATTATTCGTGACCTGCAAAGAAGTATTGATATGCAGACACTAATTATCGCTAAGTACATGAATGTTGATGTGGATGAGATTAAACATCTCGTAAAGAAGGTGTAATCATGGACATCATTAAGGCAAGGCCATGGGTGAAACTAGCACCTCACTTTGCCGAAAGTGAGTTTGCCTGCCGCTGCTGCGGCATGGTAATGATAAGCATGGAGCTTATATCAAGGCTAGAGAAACTAAGGCAATACATTGGCAGACCGGTAATAGTCTCATCTGGTTATCGTTGCCCACGGCATAATCAGGTCGTTGGTGGTGCAGTAAACTCTTTTCATATGAAAGGGCTGGCAGCTGATATTTATATAGTGGGTTATTCAGCAGAAAAACTGGCCACAGTTGCTGAGTGGTTTGGCTTTGATGGCCTGGGGGTATACCGGCAGGGGAACTTTATTCATGTTGACGTTAGAGGGTATCGTGCTAGGTGGTAGAAATTTGTTGCAAAAGCAGGTTCAATTAAACATTATACAAGTTGAGTATTCTGTCCCGTTCCTAGGTTATTAAGAAGGTCGGATCTGTTAAGGATCCGACCTTCTCATATTGTAATGAATATTTTGTCTTTATATTTTTTGGGGGAGGAATGTACAGAAAATATGCTGAATTATGTTAGTGAAAATAACTGAAGTAGTGATGCATCAGAACTAATGTCTGTCCTGAGGACAGACATATTATAGCCTAAAAACAAAAAACTTCTTAAATATGAATATATTAAATGGGATGTGGATGAATGCCGTATATTAAAGCTCCAAATAGCTATTTTACTGGAACATCCGGTGAAGATATCGTCAAATATTATTTAAAGCAGTGGAAAATAGTATGTACCCCTTTAGAAAAATCTGATTTTGGAGAGGACATTCTATGTGATATTTTTGCATCGTCTGGAGATGGTAAAACTAACATTCGTACTAACTTATCGTTTAGGGTACAGGTTAAAACAACTTTGAAGATTGAGGATGAAGGTTATATACGTCGTACAGCTAAAGGATTTTCGGTGTCAATATCGTCTGCACTGTTACAATTGTGGCAAAAAAGTTATTATCCAGTAATTGTTGTAATTTGGGATCTGACAGATAATCGGGGATTCTGGTGCACTCCAGTTGAAGGTATAAAAAATCAAGATATTTTTAGCCAGGATACCAAATCAATTCACATTGATATTTCTAATGATTTTCAATCAGGTGAAGAAGAGATAAAAAAATATGTTAATAATTATTATAACAATTTATTAAAACTAGGAAATTCAAAATATAGATGTTATATCTATCCATTATGGATGCCTCAATATCGCTTATTTACTTCATTTGAGATACTTGGTATTTTGGGAAACAATACCGAAAACTATAAGTGTTTTCTAAACGACTTTCTACCGACATTTATTACTTCGTATAATAATTTAAATTTAGGTGGCTACTTAGCTTGCATTCAATATATCCAAAATGCCAATTCAATAAACGAATATCTAAGCTATTTGAAAGATTATTTAATGAGTCTTTCAATAAGGGTTAAGGATAATTTATGGGTCTCGTTTATAATTAGTCCAATCGAAATTGTAACTACAAATGCTTATAGGGTAGTTAATGAAGTAACAGATTGGACTTGTTTCTCAAAAATAGGGAACATTTTATATACTGATTTTGACTATACCTTTATATTGAGTGATATGTATTTTTATACAGAGAAAATAAGAGCTACTTCGGGAGATCAGAATTTTATTATTCATGAAAGTGGTAGGTTTGCAGTTGAAGTTTTAACTGCAGGTTGTAATTCTTTTGCACAAAAAACAGATAACTCTCTTAGATACAAGATATTGAATCGTTCATTTTGCCTCTGGGATGTATCAAGTTGTAACGAGAATGAAATTCAGCAATTACTTGAATGGTGTAAAAGAAAAGAATGTATTCTTTCGTATTTACATGACAAACCAGGTATTGTATTAATCTCTCACCATTCTTTTGTCGTTGGTAATTCAGGAATTTTTCTTCCAGGAATGGAAACTTGGGAAAAATTCGATAAAATAAACTTTAAATCCGAGAAATTTATTTCTGAAATTCCTAATGGAAAATTACCAGAAGACAATGTATATGACAATATATGTAATAAATATATTTTTTCGCACTCAGAGCCTCCAGATGAAATTCTTACATCCTTTGAAAATGCATTAGCAGGTGAGGCCTTGCGTCATGATGCAAGAATAATTCGATTTATATGTTATATTAAAGCAACAAAACAAAACTTTGAAGTCGAATTTCAGAAAATATCTGTAACAATAGAGAAAAACTTAGAAAGTAAGTTTGTTGAAGTTAAGTTAGATTACTTAAAATACGAGGATTTAAATGAAATTGTGTTAGAAGTTAGACCTTTTTTTAACATATCAACAAAAGAGGTTGTAAATATTACAGAACAACATTTTCTAGAACTCTTGGATTATCTTGGCCCTTTTATAGAAGACTCTACTAACATGGCTTATTATGTAAAATATCTACTTGATCGATGGCTTCCTGAAGAATTGGTCACGAAATAAAAATATATTATTTAGCTGAGCTGTAAGTATCTTGGCTGATACCGCATACGGGAGGATATTAAAATAAATGAATTTTACTCTAGAAGGAATATGGCAACACATGAGGGACCTAGGCTTAGGAGCCCTTGCTCATGCTAATCGACATGCTGCGTACGCTGCAATAGAGAACTCTAAGTGGCCAGCGCTCTCCGTATTACAGGCGGCCCATGCTACAGAGTTGCTCATCAAGGCAAGAATCGCTCAGGAACATCCTTTGTTAATTTTTGAGCAACTTCCTCGCTCCACAAAAGTTGCGGGTACTCATCTTGATGTAAAAAGTTTATTTGAGCAAGGTCGAACAATTCAATGGGTAGATTTACCAGAACGCCTCTGGGCTGCCACGGGCATTTTAATTACTAACAGAGATAAATTTAAAGAATTTGGTAAACTAAGAAACGGTATTCAACACTTTGCACCAGCGCCTGGGGAGGTTAATTTAGGAGAGACTACTTTACGCTTTGTCTTCGATGTTATAGATCCCTTCATTCATGAATGTTGGGGGCTTTTTGCCATAGACTATGACGAAGATTATGATTCTTACGAATATTTTCCAAGTATACTTGCCTCTCATGAAATCCTATTCCTTGTTTCTGAAGAGGCAGCGAAACACTACCAGTATTGGTCAATAGATTGGTCCATTGTCAATAAATCTTACAAGGATGAAATGGAGACCCGTATTAAGAAAGCGTTAGGAACTAATGACTAAAAGGTTTAGTAGTGCTAATTAAATTCTTAATCAGTATTGTTTACATTTATTAGGTTCTTGTTATAAAATGAAGGGCCCAGATTTTCTACCTTAATTATTAAACCTCAAATAAAACCCGAGAACAATTCTTTAATCTTGCCCTCTATTAGTAGTACCTATTTGCTAAGCACTCACGGTATATGACAATAGTTTTAATGAGGTACTCACAGGTCAACAGACACCAGTTCAGCCCTATCTAGCCAATCTTTGGGGTCATGGCTGCCCTGGTGACTGCCAGCTTACGGGTCTTATCCCCGCTGGTCGTCCAAGGTCTATACACCAATCTCACCAATCCTATCAACGATACCCTGCATCTTTAATCACACCGTAACCGTCGACCAGTTGTGTCCACCTTATGGGTCTATGCATGCCGGTGGCCAATTGGCCCATCTTCCAGGCTATACAATAAAGCGGGCCAACTACCCACCTAGCTTACGGGTCCTTGATAGCCAAGCCTATGTGGTCTTGGCCGGCGCAGTCAAGCACCACTGCACCGGCCTATCGGAGCTTAACCCCCAGGTCCTTCAACTCCAGCCCCCCAACCCCCCGCCCCAATCATGGGGCCGGAGGGCTTTATATTTTCTGCTTCTAAGCAGGTGTGACCTCCCACTTCTTCCCATTATACTGCGCCTTTGCCGCTACTTCCCGATTCAAGCACCGGTGGTCAGTGCGGCAGTTGTCGCTCCGAAGTGATTTCCCGCAGCCCCTGTTATGGGCCATTCTCTCTCGGCAGCGGGAAATCTTGTGTTAGTTGCCCTTGATGGGCAGCGTCAATGCCCGGTCCATCAAGGGCCGCTCCGAAAATTTTTCACCCCGGGAACTAATATTGAGGGCAGCGGTTGAAAAATTTTCTCCGCTTTCCGGCTGCCGCCTCCACCCTTGACAGCCCTGGCACCGGCTCCGTAGCGTGCCTAAAAAACGGGAGGTTGAAGGTTATGCTGAGAAAGCTATTGGGTAAGGTCGAGGACGGCAGGTTTTGCAGGGCGATGGCTGGTTTGCAGGCCGGTTGGGAGTTTGAGGTTAGGAGCCGTAAGTTTGCTAAGACGGGTGTTGAAATTGACGGCTTTGTTAAGTACAGTGGCAAAAAGTACAGTGTTCACATTAGGCCGGGCAAGGCATTCTGCAATTGCGAAGATTTCATGCGCCGGCAGGTGCTTTGCAAGCATGTAGCTTTTGTGGCCATGGCTGAGCTGGCCCTTTACGCAGCAGAGCGCAGCGCACACAGGCAGGTTCAGGAGGTACTGCCCACTTAGGTGGGTTTTACCTTTTTTGTTAGCCAGCCTCAAATACTGGGCTGGCTAACATTGCCACCGGCAGCACTGGGAGCGGCAGCGGCCGCTTTAAAGCACCTGCAGTGACACGGACTATTATTTTCTGTAGCGTCAACCGGACATGAAAGCAGCTGCTGTGGTCACTGTAAGCACTGCAATAAAATACCGGCGACTGCCGTGGCGAGCGGTTGTTCTGGTTAACGTCGTCCACCAATTGCAGCTGCCTGATCATGGCGGCCGATGCCGCCTTTAGCATTGCTTCGGGGTACTCCAAGTTATTAGGTAGCGGTAGCATTGATAACAGCCCTGCTCCCTAGACAAATTCAGGGTCCAGGGCTGCTATCAATGCCCTGATTTTATTTAGACTAGGTCGGCAGACACCAGGTCAGCCACAGCGGGCCATCCTTTTAGTTCAGCCGCCCTGGTGACTGCCAGCCTTCGGGGTCTTGGTCCTCCGCTGACCAGATTTTTCGTATCTTTGTATTGTCTTTTATGATGCATATATACAACGAAAAATCCGGACAGCTCCGAACTTCCGGGGTTTGCCTCTGTTGGTTAGGCCGCACATTGCCAGGCGGATTACGGGCTAATTTTTTGGGCACTCCCCCGCCAGGCAAAGTGCTCCCTTGCCTTCGGGGGTCTTTCTGGGTCTGGCTTTGTTGGTCCTTTGCAGGTGCTTTGGCTGGCAGCTGCCATGAAGTACTTACCAGAATGGCCGCAGTTGCGGCCACTGCATCGGCCAGGAATGGCGAACACTGCCTGAGTTTACCTTATAATTAAGTGTCAACATAAGTTTGCTACCTCAGTCCTTTGATAAGCTCGGAAACTTACGGACAGAAATTATTAAACCCCGCACCGTGTCTAGGTAATAGTGACGGTAACGGGATTTTTAAGGGGATTTTTAAGGGAGTTTTTTAAGGCATCTTATTAATGGCATTTACCAACATAGAATATAGCTCTTTGACGATTTCTTCCTTGGTATTATGAATTGAATTCCAGACTGTTTTGACATCATAATTTATGTAGGTATCATCTACTTCTAAGAACCATCTTTTTAGTCTAGTGTCTAGTCTTACTCGGCAGAAAGCATTTACAAACCTCTCAGCATTTTGCCAACCTTCATATTCCATAATAGCTTTGTATAGGGCCGGGTAACCTTTCTGAATATCTTCAAAAAACAAATATTTATCTATAAACCTATCACACATTGGACTACCCCCTTGCTTATCCTGCACCGGGTCCCAACAGGTTACCGGTTTGGCTGTGGCTTACGCCTGGTATCTTTCTGAGTAGGATGGGTGATATGATAATACCCCTCCTGGATGGAGGGGTTCGGTTAAACTACATGTACCTGTGAATGGATAAAGTACACTCAGTCCTTGGGCAACTACTCCTGTAAAGATGGAAACTCAATAACCTTTGACTCATCAATTTCAGCCTGTTTTCTGCGTTTTATTATTTCTTCAAGTGATTTTCTGCCGGATTCGGTAAGCCCCGGGCCAACCTCAAAGGTAATGGAGGATGTTACCAGCAGGAATTCATCTAACTGTTCGTACTTTTTGGCCAGGTTCATCATATTATTTTCTTCATAAAATTTACGGGCTACATTTACTGCGTTGACGATATTTATGAATTCCTCATCGGTCAATTTAATGTTCACTAAAAATCCCACTCCTTTGCAATCATTTCCGGAGGCACATATTCCGGTTCACTTTCAATCAATTGAAAAAGGCCGCCGTCATCGGCTTTATTTTGAGTATCATCAATTGTTTCCGCTTGGATACACTCAGCCAAGGTGACCTGAACCGGTGTAATAAGCACCATCACTGGTTCATTGGGCTTAAATTGTTTTAATTCCAGCAGGTTTTCATCGGTTAGTTCGATGTCATCCAGAATAAGTCTAATGGCCTGGGCCCAGCCGTCAGTCAGAGTGCGGTTAGCAATTTCTATTTTCTTAACACGGGCTTTGAAATCAGCCTTTCTCATGGAAAATTATACCTCCTTTATTTTAACACAAAATTCAAGGTTTAAGTAAAGCATAAGGGGATGGCAGTAACGGTAACTTCCGCTCGTTCAGGCAGGCCCCTTTGTACCGTTAATTTTGCCTTTAGCTCCACCACTTGGCGGTCATCCAGATAAGCAATGCCGTTTAAGCCGTCGCTGATGGATTTGACGTAATTATCTAAATCCCCCGGGCGGGATGCCAGGAAGAGATTAACCTCCAGGGCCACAGGGCCGGCATAGGGTCTGCGGAAAATTGTATGGGCAGTTTTGGCCACTTTTCCCTCATACTCCCGGCAGTTTTTGGGGGTGTAGACAATGCCGCCCTTGCCCATTCTGGGTCTTTGCTTGGGTACCGGTCGCCCTGGGACGGTAAAAGACACTTTCACGGGCAGCACCTTCTTTACTGCAGTCTGTAATTGCATGCCTGACCCTCAACAATAACCGTGTACCCTTTGCCCCGCTCCAGAATGCGGGACCCTGTGGCTTTATCCAGCTCCAGCAGCATATAATCTAAACGCTCACTGTTGATGACGGTGGGAAGCAGATTTAGATAACGGTAGTTAATCACCTCAAAGACCAGCTCCATCACCCAATCAGTGGGTTTATCCCGTCCTTTAAAAAGGTCATCCCAAATTAAAACCTGGGCCTTTTTCATTTTCTCAACCCTGGTGTGAATACCGGTTTCACTTTTTTGCTGGAAGTATTTCAGCAGCTCTTTGATGCCCTCCACATGGGGGAAATATAAAACGGGTATAGTCTTGGCCAATAGGCTGTTGGCCACGGCCATACTTAAGTGGGTTTTACCACAGCCCACCTCCCCCAGATAAACTAACCAGTTGTTTTCCGTTAGTTGAATCTCTTCAAACCTGTTGGCGTAGTCCCTGGCACATTCAAACATATCTTGAATAACCGGTGGCCTTTGGTTGATGCTGAAGTTTTCAAAGGTTTTGGACCGGAAGGCCGGAGTAATTTGGGAGCTTTCCATCAGCCGCTCCATTTTTCTTTGCTGCTGGCAGGGACAAATTTCTGCCAGGTTGTTGCTCACCGGTACAATACCCCGGTCCTGGCAGTTGGCACACTTAAAATTCTCAGCTTCCCTTCCAGAGGAATTTGCTCCTGTCGAGGGTGGGAGTTTGATGGCCTTGGCTAATGGTTCCATTGGTCGAACCTCCTTTTTCTTTAACTAGACGCCGCATGATACCGGCAGTGTAATCCTCCTGTTTACTTTGATATTTGCGCATATGAATCTCTATGGCTTCCATGACAATCCCGGCAGGAAACCGTTCCCAATAGTCCATTTCTTTTGCGACAATGGAAGGTGGAATAGTCCGGTTTTTATGGGCCTGGCCAATCATTTGCCAGTAATTCCGGAGGGTATCCGTCTGCCTGTTGTTATATCTGGGAAACCGCGCCAGGATATCTTCAATTGCTATTGGGGGGGAAGGGGGGGTATAAATATTTTCTTTAATATCTTTAACTTTTCTTTCGGCAGTCCCTGAGTCCTTATCATCACTGGGATGCGGGAGTTGTCCGGTTACTGTTTTGGTAACCTCCAAGTTACTGTTTTGGTAACTTTTTGTTACTGTTTCAGTAACCTCCATTTCACCGAAGTTTTCTTTTAGGTTACTGTTTTGGTAACTACCCAGGTTCCTTTTGATTAATGCCTTAAACCGCTCCTGGTTGGCATTTTTAACCAGGCTTACCCGCCATTCCTCATAATTCTTGTTCAGTGCTACCTGTTCTCCTTGCATGACAAGGACCTTGGCTTGGACCAGATAGTCCAGTTCCCTGCCTATGTGTGTTTTGTAAATCCCCACCAGTTCAAAATCAACCGGACGCAGGATGGCTGTTTTTTTTCCGCAGCCATAGCTCATCCGGATTACAAGGTCGATGATATTCCGCTGCCTTTTGCTAAAATCGGTTTGCATTATGGCATTGTATAGCTCATTGGATATTCTGGTAAATTGACTTGGTTGTGGATTGGCCAAAGGATGGTCCTCCTTTTGGCTTTAGTAAAAATATAAACAGAACACCCCGCTGCCACACCGGTAGCAAAGACCCTGGCAGCGGGATTATTCAGTTGTCACATTTCCTGCACCCGGCCATCCCCCACCCAGAACATCTTCACACCGGGAAAGCCGGGGTTTTGGGGCTGTACATCTCCAACGGTGGTGCATACCAGCACCTGGTCATATTCTTCCGCCAGATCCAGCAACAGTCCCGTTAGTAAATCCCTGTTTTCCTGGTCCAGCATATCTGCTTCATCTATAGCCAGGAAGTTAAGTCCTGCCTTGGCACTCAGTGCATCACTTATGGCAATACCTACCCTTAACTGCTCGGATTTGGACAGCAGTTTAAGGGGTAAGAGGGGACCACCATTGGCCCGGCAGAGGATGGTCATATCTTCAGCCAGGGATATTTGGTATGCACCTTCCGTTAACCGGGCCAGACGTTCATTTACCCTGCCCAGGAAGTTGTCCAATATGCCTCCTAATATATTCTTTCGTAAGCCCTCAGGGCCCAGGGCTTTGACCAGTATTTCCATCTGTTCAACCTCATCTGCCAATAGTCTTTGGTCACTTTTCATTTCTTCTAGTCGTTTGGCCAGGTTTGCGGCTTCCTTGGCCCTGGCCAGTTGTTCCTCTGCCCTTCGGATGCTCTGGTTGACCTCTGCAATTTGCAGGTTATATTGATTTGCTTCTTCATGACTGCTTACAGGTAAAGCAGTTACCTCCTGTTCCACTGCTTCTTTATCGGCAGTTAACTGATCATAAAGTACCCTTTGGGTTTTGATTTCTCCCTGCCAAAGAGTCTGCTGCTTGGTTAATGCCTCATTTTCCTGCTGTCTTTTCTCCAGTGCTGCCAGTTCACTGGTTGTATCCTTAGCCCAGGATGCAATACGGTCCAGTTCTTCCCTGGCGTTATTTTGTTCTTGATTAATGCTGGCCAGAATTTTTTCCACTTGCTTACTGGATAGGCTGCATTGAATTACCGTAGGGGCCAGGGGACATCGCCGGTCTGAAGCAGCCAGGGCTAAGGCTGCTTCATTTAGTGTCTTTAGCCGGTTTTCTACGGTGGCGGCCTGGTTTTGGTGGGAATTAAGTCTTGCTTTAAGTATTCTGATTTGCTCAGCTAATTTTTCCTTATCTTCGCCCTGGTCAAGGGCCTTAATTTTTGCAGCCAATTCAGCACCCTTGGCTTTTACGGAAGATATTTTTTCCCCCAGAGTCAGCAGCATGGCCTGAAGTTTTTCACGTCTAATTACACCATCCTGGCCGCCACTGGCTTTAAGTAGCTCATCCCGCCTTTGCTGTAATTCCTTCAGTTTATCCTGTATTTCTGTCAGGGCTGGTAACGGCCCTGGCATAGGGAGGGTCGGACCAAGTTCTTCTATGGCTGCCTCTAAACGCTGTTTATCCTTTTTTAAATCCCGACGCAGTTCCTTAGCCCTTTTTTCCATCACATCCAACACTTCGGGGCCACCGGTCATTTTCTGGGGGTACCAGGCCCTGGCCTGGTCAACGAGCTTTTTAGCTAAATCCTCCGGGTATCTCTTTTCTGCCAACCAGCTTGTTAGTTGCTCTACCACCGAATCAGCTGTAAAGTTTAAGCCGTAGGTTGCAAAGAGTAAGGCCCGCTGCTCACCTTGACTTAGGGATAAAAAGGTTCCGGCGTTAAGGGAGATACGCAGGCTTTCCTCATCGGTTCTTAGGTTATTTAGGATAGCTGCCTGACCTTCAATAACCCCTGTCAGTTTACCCAACTGTAAGGAGTGGGGTGGCATGGTACGCACAAGGCCACCGATACCCTCAACTTCCAGGGCTACCGCGGCTTGCTTTGCTCCCTGTTGTACCAGGTCGGTAGCACCCCGGCCAGCCTTGTCTGTCCACATACATTTGCCTGTCAGTCCCCATTCAATGGCGGCCAGGATAGAGGTTTTACCGGCATTGTTATGGCCCACAAAGAAGTTAAGTTTATCTAAGGTTAGAGTGCTTTGCCTATGGTTACGAAAGTTTGTCAGGCTTAAGGTATTGATTTTCATTGGCTAAACCTCCATAATTTAATCTAGGATGTTTATTTGTACCACCCGGCAAGGGCTCCTTGCCAGGTGGTTCTTTTTTATTTTATCTGGTTTTCTACCGCCAATCGGTAGAGGATTTTTAGTTCACCTATGGCCAGTTCTATTTCGCTAACTTTACTGTCCCGCTTGGTCAAATCGTGTTTAAATATCTGACCCCTCATGGCTCGTTCCTTTTCCAGGGCTTGCAGTACTTTCCGGTAAGATTCGGCAGCCACTACTACATTGCAGCGGGGGAATAGGCTGTTTTCACGGTACAATTAGAACAGCCTCCTTCTTCCATTTCCCTGGACTGCGGCCTTGGCCGGTGGTGGCTCGATGTCGTTAATCGAGTTCCAAAAGGGATCCTCCTCGGCCTGGTTAGCTTTAGCCTGGCTCTTTTTTTCGCCGGTTTTAGCTGTCGGTTTTGGTCTATCCGGTTTATTTTGTTGGGCTATAGCTTTGGTGTTGTTAGTTCTTGCCTGGGCAGCTGAGGTTTCCCCGGGGTGGTTATTGTTGTCTGGGATTGGGAGTTGACCGGGAGGGAAGTCAATAATTTCGGCGGTTGTTCTTTGGCTTGTTACTGATTCTCTTGCCTCGGTATCCAGCCAGGTCAACAGCTTTTGGCCTATTTCCTGGTTGGGCTTAAATACTTGTCCGTCAAATAGGGATGTACGGTCCTTACTGGCACTGGCCAGGTGGGTTATGTCTAAGTCCAGGAATAAAGTGAATTCATAGTCCATACCATCCCGCTGAATGGGGTTCATACCTACCTTTTTGATGACTGTTTTACCGTTTTCAGTGGTTTGAATGTGCTCCATCTTTGACCTCATGGTGACTATAATGTGACATTTGCTCTGCAGCATGGTGTCCACCAAATCGTTATGCCTGGGGGTTACCTGTCGCCAGGCGGACCAGGAATTGCCACTCTTATCAGCTGCATGGCCCTGGATATCCAAAACACCTCCGCTGCCGGCCCAGGCATGGGTTAGGCTGTCGATAATAATGGTTTGATAACCTGCCTGTTCAGCTGCCTTAATGGCTTCTATATATTTCTCCGGGGTAAAGGGTGCGGTGAGGGTGCAAACATCATAGGGCCCCAGGTGGGCATACAATTCACCGGATCCCCGCTCGGTATCAATCATGGCCACCGGACCACCAAGACCAAAGGCAATCAAAAGGGCTGAATAGGTTTTACCGGCTCCTGCAGGACCAGCCAGGGCCAGGCGGAGTTTCGCCCTTTTTCTTTCAGCCCGCTTGAATTGTACTGACATTAACTTCAACCTCCTTGGTTAGTTAAATAAGATATTTAAAATCATAGAAAAGGCAAATCTTAATGTTATCCTGTTGAATGGTTATCCAGGAAAAAGCACCGGGCTTATGGCTATAACGCCTCAGCTTGTTGTCCTCAATTACTTTAGTGCCAAACCCGCTCATTATAATTTCCCTGGCTAATAATAAGCACTGTAGAGGTGCTAACCGATGGTAGTTGATAGCTACATCAGTGCGTTCCCCGCTCTCCAGTAAAGCTTCATTCAAACTTGCCAGTGCCTGGTTAAGTTTTTGCAACTATACCGCCTCCTTATTTAGGTCTGTAGTATCTACCCGGGCAGAACCTTTGGATAAACTAAAGTTTGTCCAGTGGTGGATTGTTATCAAGCTAAGGTTGACCCAGCTGCGCATGGTATTTAGAAATGTCCTAAAGTCCCTTACACTACCCATGAATACCGCTTTTTTCACTCCCTTTCACCTCCTATTCCCAAGAGCTTGGTTCCTCTCTTTACTTCAAAAGGTTCCTTATCTGAATGGCTTGATTACGCTTGCCAGGTATTCAACAGCGGGGGCTATGTATTCATCCAGACTTTTTCTGGCTGTCCGCTCGTTAATTAGGTACCTTTTCTTTTCCTCTCCGGTTTTTCTATCTATTACAATGACCAAGGTTTCTTCAATAACCCTATAATTGCAATAATCCCTTGCACAAGTTCCACAGTTGTTAAAGGTCAAATAGCTATTTTTCACTTTTAACCTACTTTCCCTTAAATCAAGTGATACTTAACTACATCCTAGGTTTCGGCTTGGTTACCAAGTTTGCTAACTGTGAATCTAACTGGCAAAAAAATATCCTCTATTCCCACATCCAATATTTCAGCTATTTTTTCTGCTATTTCATAGGGAATGGTCCTCTGGGAATTTTCATGCTGATTATAGGTTGAAACACCAATTCCAAGCATTTTAGCCATTTGTTCTTGGGTTATTCCCTTACTTATCCTAAGTTTGGATAAACTCATCAAGCTTAGTCACCTCTCTTATAGTGTTTTTTGCTATGTGTGAAACTGCTTTTCTTTAGTATAAATTTGCTAGTAGCAAAATGTCAATATAATGTTTTTCTATTTGTGAATAGATATTTTCATTTTGCAAATTTTATTATATTATATTCTCAGTTAGAGAAAGTGGGTGTTTCATTATGAGTGTGCTAGGCAAGAGAATTAAGCATCTACGTGAAGAAAAAGGACTTAATCAAATTGAGCTTGCTAAATTGCTTAATATTAGCAACACAACCTTGTCCCAATATGAAAATGGACAACGTGTGCCTAGCGATGAAATAAAAATAAAGCTGGCTGAAGTTTTCGATACAACCACTGATTTCCTTTTAGGCCGCACGGACAACCCGATAGGCACAACAGAAAGCATCCCCTCCTGGGCTACATACAAGGATAAGCGCGACTTCAGAAAAATGTTAGAAGAAGATCCAGAAGTAATGTTTGACGGCGTTCCATTGGATGAAGAAGATAGGGAAAAGATTAAACGAGTTATGGAAGCTCTGTTTTGGGATGCCAAGAAAAGAAATAAAAGAAAGCCCATTGATGATTAGCCAGGGGTGACCGGATGGACATTCTTATAAAAAAGTTAGTGAAGAAATATAAGACCAACTGTCCTTTTGAATTGGCTGAACACTTAAACATCATTGTTAAATTTGAGGACTTAGGAAAAATAACAAAAGGCTTCTTTCATAGGAGATTAAGACGAAATTACATAGTACTGCATTGTGATGAGACTTACCTGCGGCAGCGTTTTACATGCGCCCATGAGTTAGGCCATTATATTTTTGACCGTGGAACATCCTATTTCATGATCCAGCGAAACACTCTTTCACTACCCGGAAAACTTGAAAGACGGGCGGACCACTTTGCTATAAAGTTACTCACCTTTCAAAAATATACCAGATCCGGGGAATCAGTTGAGGAATTTTTTCGGCGACTAGGTATTCCTACTGATATGTGTAAGTACTACTAGCTGGGTTTTATCCCATTAATAAGGGGTGATTTAATGCTAAAGGGTGTAATCTATGCACGTTACAGTTCGGACAACCAACGGGAGGAAAGTATAACCGCCCAGATTCACGAAATAAGGGAATATGCTAAGGCCAATGACATTGCTATAGTAAACATATACACAGATGAAGCCAGGTCAGCTACTACTGATAACCGACCTGGCTTCATTGATATGATTGATGATGCTAAAAAAGGTATGTTTGAGGTCCTTTTGGTGCATAAGTTGGACAGGTTTGCCCGGAATAGGTATGACAGTGCCTTTTATAAGCGGGAATTAAAACTGGCCGGTGTTAGATTAATTTCCGTTACTGAAAAGTTAGACGGCAGCCCTGAAAGCATTATTTTGGAAAGTGTCATCGAAGGTATGGCAGAGTACTACTCAAAAAACTTAGCTAGGGAGGCCATGAAAGGCTTAAGGGAGAATGCCAGGAACTGCAAACATAACGGCGGTCGTCCCCCCCTGGGCCTTGACGTGGATCCGATAACAAAGCAGTATAAACCAAGCAGCAACCAAAAGGAAATCGATGCCGTTAGACTGATATTTGATATGTTTGACAAGGGTAAAGGCTATGGCGAAATTATTTTTGAGTGCAACCTGCGGGGATATTTAACTAAGACAGGAAAGCCATTTGCTAAGAATGGACTTCACGAAATATTAAGGAATGAAAAGTATATCGGCACTTATACATACAATCGCAGTGCCGTAAAGACTTAAATGGTAAAAGGAATAATCATAAAAGAAAATCCGATAAGGATATTATTAGGTTTGAGGATGCTTTCCCAGCAATAATTAGTAAGGAGTTGTTTTGGAAAGTGCAGGCTAAGATGGATGGAAATAAAAAGCTAGCGGCGAGGTACAAAGCTAAAGTTAGTTATTTACTTACAGGCTTAATCTACTGTGCCCAGTGCGGCTCAGCGTTAGTGGGTGACTCAAGTTCCTATAAAACAAAAGAAGGTATTGTTAAAAACTACTATTATGATTGCAATAGAAAGGACCGGCAGCAGGCTTGTGACAACCCGAAAACCAGAAAAGATTTAGTGGAAAATATGGTTCTGGATAAGTTGCACAAGGAGATTTTTCGACCCGAAAGAATTGCAGTTATCTGTCAAAAGATAAATGATTTTAACCAATCACAAGCAAAGGAAGTTAATGAAGAATTGAACCATTATAAGAAGGAACTATCTGATTCAATTAATCAATTAGACAACCTTGTAATGGCCGTTGCCAATGGTGCCCCCTATGAGCTCTTTGATGAGAAGATTAAAGACCTGCAAAATAAAAAAGTCCACCTTGAATCTAAGATACTAAAGGTGGAATTATTATCCCGCAGGGAATTAATTACTGAGGAAATGATTAGTAACTACTTAAATGAACATCGCCAGGCAGTTGAGGAAAAGGATATTGATGCCTGTAAAAAGTTTATCCACAATTACGTTGAAAAAGTAATTGTGGATAAAGATGATATTACTATTAAAATACATTTTCAGTACTGTGGTTATGGTGGTGGAGGCGGGGGGAGTTGAACCCACCGTCCGAAAGAACGACCACAACAGGCTCTACGAGCGTAGACTATGATTTAGATTTCACTTCATTGGCGGCCGTAGTCAACCTCCAATGTCGCTATCCCGGTAGTCTTAGCTATAGTCCTCCGCGAATCAGACTATAGAGCGTCCCGCTAAATTGACCCCCTATCCCTCACCGCGGGCGCAGAGAGTAGAAGGTTAGACAGCAACTAAGCTGCTAAAGCGTATTCTTCGTTGGCAATTAAATTGCGTTCACTGTTTAACGGGTAAGTGAGATCCCGGCTCGCTCCTCTTGCCACCGCTTCCCCCGTCGAAGCCATTTCGCCCCCATATTAAAATATCAAGGTACCAACGATTATTGTGTTTGTTCATTTGAACAATCACTTTCAAACAAGTAAAGCAATTATACTACAAGTGATCTCTTAAATCAATGTTAGTATAACCCAGCTTTAGTTTTAATATCAAGTGAGACAATCATTTTTTCATTCTTAATTATACTATTTTTTACCCAACTAATAATCTTAACAGTTTTTATATCTAAATAATGAATCTATTAAAAGGTTTTTTGGTAATAATGCAAAAGATACACACCTTAAGGATCTTTATTTCAGAAGGAATGGTGAACTATGAAAGACACATTGAATTTTAATAACTCTAATCCTGCAATATTAGCACTGTCAACGTCTGATCAAGGGCTCGGTTCTTTAATTAAACTAATAGGAAGCTTTAATCTTCCTTTACGAACAGACTTCTTTGCTTCGTTAGTGCGGGCAATTATAGGTCAACAGCTTTCAGTTAAGGTGGCCGAGACTATCTGGGACAGACTTTACAAAGTTTGTGAAGAAATAAAACCTGAAGTATTAATTTCAATGGATGATGACGTTCTGAGAAGTGTGGGCCTTTCAAAATCAAAAATTATCTATATCAAGGATTTATCCGGTAAGGTTTTAAGTAAGGAAATAGACTTCATGGAAATTCAGTCCCTTGATGATCAGCAAATTATTGAGGTCTTAACTAGTGTTAAGGGCATTGGCAGGTGGACTGCCCAGATGTTCCTTATATTCTCACTGGGAAGACCAGATGTATTTGCAGTGGATGATCTTGGCTTACAAAGGGCCATTAAGTGGCTTTACGACCTTGAGCAGTCACCCGGCAAAGCTGCCATGAAAACCTTTGGTGATAGGTGGCGGCCTTATCGAAGTACTGCTTCCCTTTATTTATGGGAGGCAATAAATAAAGGGTATGTAACCAAAGAAAAGCCTCTGGCATAGATAAAAATTGAATATTTGAAGAAATACGCAGAAGCACAGATTTAATAGTTTATACCTTCTGCCTCTCCCTCATGGCACGATCCATATCCCGTTTGGCATCTCTTGCGGCTATGTCTTGACGTTTGTCAAAGGATTTCTTACCCTGGGCAAGGGCAATCTCTACCTTTACCTTACCCCTGGGGTTAAAGTAAACCTTTAGCGGAATTAAAGCAAGTCCCTTTTCCCTGACCTTACCATAGAGCCTCATAATCTCTTGCTTATGCATTAATAGCCTTCTTGTTCGCTTAGGCTCGTGGTTAAATCTGTTACCCTGCTCATAGGGGCTAATGTGCATATTATGCAGCATCATTTCCCCGTTATCAACCCGGGCATAACTATCCTGCAGGTTGGATTTACCGGCTCGCAGAGACTTTACCTCGGTACCACTCAAGGAGATACCAGCCTCATAGGTTTCCAGGATATGATACTCGTGTCTGGCACGTCGGTTTTCCGATATTGTTTTATATACCTTCGTAGAAGGGGTAGGTTTTGCAGTCATTATATACACCTCTGGACAGATAAAGCCCTCTCTTAGGAGATTGGGCTTTTTAAAAACATATTATCTTTCTTAATAAGTAGGTCTATTATAACATTCCTAATATTTATGTCAAGGCAATATTTTACAGTCCAAGTTCTCCAGATGCGTCCTGCATTGCTTCAAGGCTTAATCCTAAAAACTCTTCCAAGGTAAGACCCAAATCGGAGCAGCTGCGAATTTGTTCCCGATTTGCCCCCCTGGCAAAGGACTTCTCGTTCATCCTGTTGACTAGGAATGGAACATCTATTGCTGCCAGTTTCTTCTCTGGTTTTATGAGGGCACCGGCTACAATTAAACCCGTGGTGGGGTCAGTGGCATAGAGAGCCTTATCCATAAGACTATCCCGGCTTAATCCGTGACGCTCATTATGGACCTTAACGGCATATACAACATCCTCCGGCAGACCAATTTCCTCCAGCATTTTTGCACCCATTATGCTGTGCCGATCGGGATCGTCCTTGGTCTGATCATAATCAATATCATGTAATAAGCCTGCCAGACCCCATTTTTCCTCATCCTCGCCAAAGTGTTTAGCTAAACGTCTCATTACCACTTCTGCGGCCACACAGTGATTTACTAAATTTTTATTCTTCAGGTGGCTCTTTAGTGTCTGTAGCGCTACTTCCCGGTTCAATTTGCAAACCCCTCTCAGTCTTAATAAATTTTGCTACTGCTTTGGCCACCTGAGTTCCATCAGCCAATGTAACCTCAGCTTCCATGGTTGCCATCCTACCCCTATCCAACTGCTGCCGGGCGGTGACTACTATGGGCTCACCAATTGGCACAGGCTTCAAATATCGGGCTGTCATTTCAACTGTCATAGCCGGAGTGCCCCTGCCCCATAGCCAGTGGGCCATTACTTCGTCCATGATTGTAGAAAGGAGTCCTCCATGCATTACATTTAGCCAGCCGGAATGATCAACCCTTGGGGTAAAAGTGGTGTAGCAGATATCATCCTTATGCTTGATACTAAGCTTTAACCCAATGGGGTTATTCCGACCGCAAGCAAAACACTTGTTAACCTCTTGCCACTGCTCACCATACAAGTCTTTATAATTTTGCAATCAATACACCCCCAGAAGTATTTATTGTAATATTTTACTAAACTTTTGGAGTCCTTGCAAGGAAGGTGACTCTGAGACTGTCATCGGAACCGTCCCCTTGACATACCGAGACTGTCATCGGAACCGTCCCCTTGGGAGAAAAAAAGTAAGCCGGGGGGTTAGGCCCGGCTTACTTGGATGATTAATCTTACAGTTTGGTAAGAAGGGGACCAAGGATCAGGGAGATGGTACCAGCAACCTTGATCAGTGGGTTCATAGCAGGACCGGAGGTGTCTTTGCAGGGGTCACCTACAGTGTCACCAACAACAGCCGCTTTGTGAGCGTCGGAACCTTTACCACCGATGTTGCCTTTTTCAATCCACTTCTTAGCGTTATCCCAAGCACCGCCTGCGTTGGACAGGAACAGAGCTAGAAGAACACCTGTTACAGTTAAGCCGGTTAAGAAACCAGCCAGAGCCTTAGCACCGAGAAGGAAACCAACCAGAACTGGAGAGGTAACAGCAACGATACCAGGTGCAATCATCTTAGCGATAGCAGAGCGGGTAGCGATGTCTACACAACGAGCGTAGTCAGCCTTAACACCAGGCTTGCCTTCCAGCAGGCCAGGGATTTCACGGAACTGACGACGAACTTCTTCAACCATACCGAAGGCAGCTTCACCAACGGCACGCATGGTTTGTGCACCAACCAGGAAGGGAATTGCACCACCGATGAATACGCCAACCAGAACCATAGGCTCGGTCAGGTTAACGATAAATTCACCGTTAGGAAGAACATCATGGAACTTGTGCTTAACGCCGTCTACATAAGCGCTGAACAGAGCCAGAGCGGTTAGAGCAGCGGAGCCGATAGCAAAGCCCTTAGCGATAGCAGCGGTGGTGTTACCAACTGCATCAAGCTTATCGGTTTTCTCACGAACTTCGGGAGGAAGTTCAGCCATTTCAGCGATACCACCAGCGTTGTCAGCAACAGGACCGAAGGAGTCCATAGCAACAACCATACCAGCGGTGGATAACATACCCATAGCAGCCATAGCGATACCGTAGATGGCCCACAGACCGGCATGCTCCGGAGGAGCTGCGCTGCCTACTGCCCAGAAGGAGAACCAGATAGCGCCAGCAAAGGTCAGCATGGGGAGCAGAGTGGACTCCATACCAACAGCCAGACCATGAATTACGTTAGTAGCAGGACCGGACTTGGAAGCGTCAGCAATACGGTTAACTGCAGCTTTGCCAGTACCGGTATAAACCTCGGTCAAATAACCGATTGCAACGTTAACCAGCAGACCAGCTAATACAGCCATGAATACGCCAAAGCCAATACCTAACTCGCCGAATATGGAGTTAGCTATGAAGTAAACGCCAACGGCAGTTAAGAAGTTGGTGGTCCACAGACCTACGTTCAGGGCAGCCTGGGGGTTACCATCTTCAGTGGTACGTACAAAGAATGTACCGAGAATGGAAGCGATAATACCAACAGCACCTACCAGCAGTGGGAAGATAACACCGGTGAAACCAAACAGAGTGTTACCAATCAGCATAGCAGCAATGGTGGTAGCAGCATAGGATTCGAATAAGTCAGCACCCATACCAGCGGTATCACCAACGTTGTCACCAACGTTGTCAGCAATAACGGCGGGGTTACGTGGGTCATCTTCAGGAATACCAGCTTCAACTTTACCTACCAGGTCAGCACCTACGTCAGCAGCTTTGGTGAAGATACCGCCGCCGATACGGGCGAAGAACGCGATAGCAGAAGCACCGAATGCGAAGGAGTTAATGATAAGTGGGCTTTCAAAGATAATATAAAGACCAGAAACGCCTAACAGACCAAGACCAGCAACGGACAGACCCATAACAGCACCAGCACGGAAGGATACGTTAAGAGCTTTAGCCAGACCATGGCTGCGAGCAGCTTCAGTGGTACGGGCGTTAGCCTTGGTGGTGGAGGTCATGCCGATGTAACCGGCCACTGCGGATAAAATAGCACCAACAGCAAAGGAGATAGCAGAAGGCATACCTACGGGTAGGTGGTCTCCCTCTTTAACTTCTACAAAGAACTGGGCGCCCCAGAGAAGAACAAAAATAATTAGAGCAAAAGGAATAAGAGTTTTGTACTGACGGTTTAAGAATGCCATAGCACCTTCGTGTACGGCTTCAGAGATTTCACGCATTTTGGGTGTACCCATATCTTCTTTAAGTACACTGGCCAGGGTAAACAGCGCAAAGGCCAATGCTATAATACCAGCACCCGCAGCGTAATAAGCAAGCATAATATTTTCCACTTGAAAGTTAACCTCCTTGTCCCCTCATAAAATTAATTAGGACCAATTACCATACCACTAATACCAATGAAGTAATACCAAAGGCAATAGCGATAAAGGCCGTGAGTCTGCCAAGTTTTTCATCTAAGCCTTTCTTTTTGCCAAAGAATGTCTCGGCGCCACCAGCAATTGCTCCGGACAAACCGGCACTTTTGCCAGACTGCAGCAAGACCGTAGCGATTAATCCTAGTGCAATTATTACATGGATGGCAGTCACTAAACCTTTTAACACAGCTCCACCTCCTTTAGAAAATATATGTAAAAAATAAGGACTTGTATACTAAGTAATTATAGCATAACGTGAAATATGTGACAATCTGTATAAACCTAAAAATAGCTTCCCAGGGCTTGCTCGCACAAGCCCCGGCTCCGTATTTCGCGTTATTTGTGATAAAGTTAACAATCTTTTTCTAGCCCTGTAAGTTGTAAAATACTCCCTTACCACGATAGCGAGCGAGGTCTGCCAATTCCTCTTCGATGCGCAGTAGTTGATTGTATTTTGCTACCCGGTCTGTCCTGGAAGGTGCGCCGGTTTTAATTTGACCTGAATTGGTAGCCACAGCCAAGTCTGCAATGGTGGTGTCATCGGTTTCACCGGAGCGGTGTGACACTACCGCTGTATAGCCGGCCCTTTTGGCCATTTCAATGGCGTCCAGGGTTTCCGTCAGTGTACCAATCTGGTTAACCTTAATTAAAATTGAATTGGCCACCCTTTCCTTAATTCCCCTGGAGAGTCTCTCTGTGTTGGTAACAAAGAGATCATCACCCACCAGCTGTACTCTGCTGCCCAGGGCCTGGGTTAGCTTGGCCCAGCCCTCCCAATCATCCTCGGACAGCCCGTCTTCGATAGATATAATGGGAT
Source organism: Desulforamulus aquiferis (assembly GCF_030577015.1). Lineage (NCBI taxonomy): Bacteria > Bacillati > Bacillota > Clostridia > Eubacteriales > Peptococcaceae > Desulforamulus > Desulforamulus aquiferis. The sequence continues at coordinate 41,957 of NZ_JARPTC010000017.1, forward strand.
ACTTATCCGCCAGTCTGGTATAGAAGGCTATCATTTCATCTGATGTATAGGTGACACCCTCTCCTTCCAATACATACTTTCCATCTTTAAACATTTCTGTAGCTGCCACATCTAAGCCTAAGAATACATCCTGGCCAGGCTTGTACCCTGCTTTTTCAATGGCTTCCATGATCACTGACAGGGCTTCTTCATTACTCTTTAGGCTGGGGGCAAAGCCGCCCTCATCACCTACAGCGGTGTTAAGCCCCTTTGACTTCAGTACAGATTTTAAATTATGGAAGATTTCGGCACCCATACGCAGTCCCTCAGTGAAGTTTGCCGCTCCTACAGGTAGAACCATAAACTCCTGTATATCCACGTTGTTATCCGCATGGGCACCACCGTTTAATATATTCATCATAGGCACCGGTAATTCCTTTGCGTTAACTCCACCAATATACTGATAAAGTGGCATTCCAAAATAATTTGCCGCCGCCCTGGCTGCGGCCAGAGAGACACCCAGGATGGCATTAGCACCCAGTTTACCCTTGTTGGGGGTTCCATCCATTTGAATCATCAGTTCATCGATGCCAATTTGATCTGTCACATCCAAACCGTTTAATTCAGGCCCGATGATTTCATTTACATTGTCAACAGCCTTTAAGACACCTTTGCCAAGATAACGATCCTTATCACCATCCCGCAGTTCCACAGCCTCATAGGCCCCGGTGGAAGCCCCGGAAGGCACTGCAGCCCGGCCCATATCACCACTTTCCAACCAAACTTCCACTTCCAGGGTGGGATTCCCCCGGGAATCAAGAATCTCCCTGGCGAAAACATCGCTGATTAGTGTAGACACTTGTTTCATTCCTCCTGTAGTTGATTTAATTAGGTGATTCATTTTGCAAAGCTCCAGGCTCTACCCCACAACCAAGCTCTTCCCCGTCATTTCAGGGGCTTTGGGTAGGCCTAGAAGTTCTAGGATAGTTGGGGAGATGTCTTGCAGACTACCATCTTCCCTTAGACTTGCCAGCCTGAAGCGCTCATCCACTAGGACGAAGGGGACCGGGTCTGTGGTGTGGGCTGTGAAGATGCCTCCGTCCTCATCCCTCATTTTTTCAGCATTGCCGTGGTCGGCGGTAACTAGTACTATGCCCTTTTTCTTCTGCATGGCTGAAACTATTTTACCGATACACTTGTCCACTGTTTCAACGGCTATCTTAGTGGCTTCCATGTCTCCGGTGTGGCCAACCATGTCCGGATTGGCAAAGTTTGTTATACAAACATCAAAACTGTCTGCCATTAACTGTTCTAGGAAAGCCTCAGTTACCTCGTAGGCGGACATTTCCGGTTTTAAATCATAGGTGGCCACATTGGGGGATGGTATCAGCAGCCGTTCTTCCCCTGGATTTGGGGCCTCCACCCCGCCATTAAAGAAGAAGGTAACATGGGCATATTTCTCAGTTTCTGCTAGTCTAAGCTGCCTAATTCCCTGCTTGCTTAGCCATTCTCCAAGGGTATTAACCAGCTTGGTTGGCGGAAAGGCAACGGGAGCTTCAATGGTTTTATCGTAAATTGTCATACACACAAAATGCACCTTAGGCCTACCGGATCCCCGATCAAAGGAGGGAAAATCATCGTCAACAAAGGCCCTAGTAATCTGCCTGGCCCTATCCGGCCTAAAATTAATAAAAATCACGCTGTCACCCTGACCAACCTTTGCCAGGGGCTGCTTACATTCATCGGTTATAATGGTTGGCTTGATAAATTCATCTGTCTCTCCCCGCTCATAGCCCACATCAACTGCCTCCACCGGGGAATTAGCCCTAAGTCCCTCTGCGTATACCATGGCCCGGTAGGCAAGCTCAGTTCTTTCCCAGCGACGATCCCGATCCATGGCATAATAACGTCCCGAAACGGTGGCCACCTGCCCCACACCCAGCTCCTTCATTTTAGCCAGTAGGGCATTCATATAGAGCTTTGCACTGGATGGTGGCACATCCCTCCCATCAAGAAAGGCATGGTAGTAAACCTTGGAAAGCCCCTGCAATTTTGCCAATTCCAGCACCGCAAACAAATGCCTTATGTGGCTGTGCACTCCACCGTCGGACAGGAGCCCCATTATATGTAAGGAAGTGTTATTCTTCTTTGCCTGTTGAACGGCTTTAATCAATTCGTTGTTTTGGTAGAATTCTCCGTCCCTGATGGACTTGGTTATCCGGGTCAATTCCTGATAGACTACTCTACCGGCACCGATGTTTAGGTGACCCACCTCCGAGTTACCCATTTGTCCCTCGGGCAAGCCCACTGCCTCACCGGAACATCTAAGGGAAGTATAGGGGTACTCAGCCATTATCCTTTTGATATTGGGTGTATCTGCCTGGGCAATGGCATTTCCGTCCTCATTTGTACTCAGACCCCATCCATCCAATACTATCAGGGCCAGGGGCCCTCGCTCAGTGGTCAACTCACCAAACCTCCCATCAACTTAAAGGGAATTTTTAATAATCCCTGCAAAGTCCTCCACCTTCAGGCTTGCTCCCCCAACCAGGGCACCGTCTATGTCCTGCTGAGACATCAACCCCTTGGCGTTTCCGGGCTTTACACTGCCACCGTACTGTATCCTTACAGCCTCTGCTGCATTAGACCCAAATTTTGAGGCGATGACTCGGCGGATAAAATTGTTTACTTGCTGGGCATCGTCATCCGAGGCTGTTCTTCCGGTTCCAATGGCCCACACAGGCTCATAGGCAATAACCAGGTTGGACACCTGCTCGGGACTTAATCCTGCCAGGGCACCCACAGTCTGGGCTTCTACTGTTTTTTCAGTAATCCCAGCCTCCCTCTGTTCCAGGGTTTCACCCACACAAAGGATGGGTATTAGCTGGTTTTCTAGGGCAGACATGACCTTCTTGTTAACATTTTCATCGGTCTCCCCAAAGTACTGGCGCCGCTCAGAATGGCCTAAAACCACATACTTACAACCAATTTCTTTTAGCATGGCCGGTGCAATTTCTCCGGTATAGGCCCCCTGCTTTTCCCAGTGCATATTTTGGGCAGCAAGGGCTATGCTGCTTCCCTTCAACACCTCTGCCACGGGGGCAAGGGCAGTGAATGGGGGACAAACCACAACCTCAACACCAGTACCGACATTGTCCAAACTACTTTTTAATTCCTGAGCAAAGCTTACCGCTTCAGTAATGGTTTTATGCATTTTCCAGTTTCCGGCTATAATCAACTGCCTCAAGGTACTACCCCCTATCATTAAGTTAGAGGTTAGATATACTCTAACCTCTGCCCGTAAGCTCTCAACTTTACGACCTAGTATGCGGGCCTTAGACTATTTATCCTGTAGAGCAGCAACACCGGGGAGCTCTTTACCCTCCAGGAATTCCAGGGACGCCCCTCCCCCTGTTGAAATATGCGTGATTTTATCAGCAACCCCAATTTTATTGACAGCAGCTACCGAATCTCCCCCACCAACAATGGTGGCTGCATTAGATTCAGAAAGGGCCTTTGCCACAGCCTCAGTTCCCTTGGCATAGGGCTCCATTTCAAAGACGCCCATGGGACCGTTCCAAACAACCGTTGCAGCCTTGCGGACAGCAGCCGCAAATTGCTCTGCTGATTCCGGCCCAATATCCAGAACCATCCAATCCTCGGGTATTTCATTAACGGGAACAACCTTCTGCTTGGCCGTTGGCTCCATGGCCAAGGCCACCACCGCATCAGTGGGCAGCAGCAGTTCAACCTTTTGTTCCCTGGCCCGGTCAATAATATCCTTGGCCAGCTCCACCTTGTCCTGCTCCAGGAGAGACTTGCCAACACTAAAGCCCTGGGCCCTAATAAAGGTATTGGCCATACCGCCGCCAATGATCAAAACATCTACCTTGCTCAGCAGGTTTTCTATAACACCTATTTTATCCGAAACCTTTGCTCCACCAATTATGGCTACAAAGGGATGATCCGGGCTGGTAACTACCTTGCCCAGCATCTCCAGTTCCTTCTCCATTAAGAATCCGGCAACTCCGGGTAAAACCTCTGCCACCCCAGTTGTGGAAGCATGGGCCCTGTGGGCTGCCCCAAAGGCATCGTTGACAAATACATCAGCCAATTCAGCCAGCTGTCTGGCATATTTCTCATCGTTCTTAGTTTCCTCGGAGTGGAAACGAACATTCTCCAGGAGCAAAACATCCCCCGCCCCCATGGCCTCAACAAGCTGCTTGGTATCCGGTCCTATGGAATCCCTGGCCATTACGACATCTTTGCCCAGAAGCTCAGAAAGCCTTTTAGCCACCGGGGTGAGTCGGTATTTTTCCACCACTTCCCCCTTGGGACGACCTAGGTGGGATGCCAGGATTACCCTGGCATCCTGTTCCATTAAATACTTTATAGTTGGTAGAGCCTTTTGAATCCTCGTATCATCGGAAATTTTATCTCCATCCAAGGGAACATTAAAGTCAACCCGGACAAATACCCGTTTCCCTTTGACATCAATGTCCTTAACGGATTTCTTTTGCATTATTTACAGCCCCTTTTCAGCAGCCATCAAAGCCAGATCCAGTACACGGTTGGAGTAACCCCACTCATTGTCATACCAGGCCACAACCTTGGCCATGTTTCCATCAATTACCATGGTGGACAGTCCATCAACGATGGAGGAATGTGGATTTCCGTTGAAGTCTTTGGAGACCAGCGGAAGTGGATTAAATTCTAGTATATTCTTCATGGGACCGTCTGCAGCCTCCTTGAGGGCAGCATTAATTTCCTCAGCACTGGAGGGCTTAGCCAGTTCAACCACCAGATCCACAACAGACACGTTAGGAGTAGGCACCCGCATGGCAAAACCATTAAGTTTGCCGTTTAACTCAGGCAGCACCAGGGCCACGGCCTTAGCAGCACCGGTGGTGGTAGGAATAATGGACATTCCGGCAGCCCTTGCCCGGCGCAAATCCTTATGGGGCAGATCTAATATTTGCTGGTCATTGGTATAGGAATGAACGGTGGTCATAAGCCCTTTAACAATGCCAAATTTATCGTTAATTACCTTAGCTACGGGAGCTAAGCAGTTGGTGGTGCAGGAGGCATTGGAAATGATATTGTGGTTAGCAGGGTCGTAAATATCATCATTAACACCCATGACGATGGTGGCGTCCACATCTTTACCCGGTGCGGAAATAATAACCTTTTTTGCCCCTGCTTCTATATGCTTAGCTGCATCTGGACCTTTGGTAAATCTGCCGGTAGATTCGATGACAATGTCAACTCCCAGCTCCTTCCAGGGGAGCTTGGTAGGATCTCCCTCAGCATAGACCCTAATTTCCTTGCCATTAATAATAATGGTATCCTCTGTGGCGGAAATATCGGCATTTAAAATACCATGCACTGAGTCATACTTTAATAGGTGAGCCAGGGTTTGGGCATAGGTTAGATCGTTGATGGCCTTAAAATCAAGTCTGCGGGATTTGTGGTTAACCAACGCCACCTCAAATTCGCCCCTCTCGATGGCGCAGCGCAGAACATTTCTTCCAATTCGCCCGAAACCGTTAATACCAACTTTTACTGTCATTTTATAACCCACTCCTTTGCGGAATTTTAGTATGTCACAATTTGATGTCTTTATTAAATTGTATGTCTCATTTAATAAAAAGTTTCAACATAGTAAGTCATATCCCTGCCTGTAGAGGATCTTTTTTAATATCTTTTTCTTCTATTGGTAGAAGGAATACCTAATTCATCCCGATACTTCGTCACAGTACGGCGAGATATCTTTACCCCCCTTTGGCCAAATATCTCCGCTATTTTTTGATCACTCAAGGGGTTCGCCTGATCCTCATCCTGAATGATCTCCTGAAGCAGCTTCTTAAGGCTCTCGGCTGAAACCTGATCCCCGCCGGTTCCACTCAACCCTGTGGAAAAGAAATACTTCATCTCAAAAACGCCCTGGGGTGTCTGTATGTACTTATTTGAAGTGGCCCTGCTGACCGTTGATTCATGGACACCCACAATATCCGCTACCTTCTTTAGGTTTAGGGGCTTAAGCTGTTTAACCCCAAAATCAAGGAAATCCCTCTGCAGCTCCACCAAACAGTTGGCTACCTTATATAGGGTAAGCCTACGCTGCTCGATGCTGCGTATTAGCCAGGCGGCTGAATTTAGTTTTTCCTCCACAAAGCGCCTAGTATTCTGATCTGCAGAACTGTTTTTTGTTAATACTTCCCGGTAAGTATTATTTATAGTCAAACGCGGGATTGCCACGTCATTTACCAAAATTATGTATTGATCCTCTACCTTCTCCAGCACAACATCCGGGACAATATATCTTGTCTCATCATCATGGCTAAAATTGCGTCCCGGCTTTGGTTCAAGTTTTTTTAAAATGTCGGCTGCTTCCTGTACATCATGGGGGGTAACATTTAACTTCGCAGCTATCTTGGAAATCCTGCCTCCGGCCAAATCCTGTAAAAAATCTAAAATTAGCCTTCTGATAATGGGATTATCTTCCTTCATCAAATCCAGTTGAATATTTAGACATTCCTGTAAATCCCTTGCTCCAACTCCCGGAGGGTCAAAGCCCTGGAGTATTTTTAAGGCTTCGTCTAATCTACCCAGTTCAACACCCAGCTGTTCAGCTACCTCTTCTAAACTAATGCTCAGGTAGCCCCTGGCGTCGATATTGCCAATCAGGTATTGAATCTCAGTTCTAAGCCTTTCCCCAGCTCGGCTAAGGCTTAACTGGAAGCTAAGGTGCTCTGCCAGGGAAGGTGCATGGGTGACAAAATGCTCAAAACCCGAATACTCACTAACTTCCCGCTGACCCCGGTTTGGATAAATGCCCAGATCGCTACTGTCCTGAAAATATTCCACCCAATCGAGATCAAATTCTTTTTTTTCAGCCTGGGGCTCGGGAATTTCCTCCTGGTTACTCTCCTCTGCCCTTTCTCCATCATACTCCTTGGTTTCCAGCAAAGGATTTTCTAAAACCTGCTGCTCCACATATTCAGTAAGCTCAATGGAAGACATCTGTAAAACTGTGATGGCTTGACGAAGTTCAGGGGTCATGATCAACTTTTGAGTCTGTTCAAGATTAAGGCCAAAATCTATTCGCAAGGATCATTCACTCCCCTTAGTTGAAAGCTTTAACTTAAAATTGCGCTTCCTTCTGTTAAAAATTATGCCCTGCCTCCGAAAGTAAAACCTCAATATCATAGGTTGCTCCATCTTCTGCAAAGAGGGTACGTACAGCACTCTTACCCTCAACATAGCCGGCCATGGCGGGCCTCAAATCTTCAGGTCTTAAACAGCAATGGTTAAAATGGGTGATAAAGCACAGCTTAACCCTACCCCCCTTTAACAGATGAGGTAATCCCAGGGTGGTAATATGCCTGTGGGCATAAACATTATGGCTTGTTACATTAGCTATAAGCACGTCCACCTGGCTAAATATATCCTTAATATCCTGACGATAGTCAACCACTTCCAGCATATCCATGATAGGCCCCCGGGGAGTCATCTCCTGAACACCCTCCGGTGTTCGATAACTTCTTATGTAATTGGTATCGCTGGTGTACCCAATTAGCAAATTTCCTGCCCGTAATATAAATCCATAATTTTCAGCAGCATGGTGCACTGGAATTGGTGTAAGTACTGCATTTTTGATTTTTATTTCCCTGTGGGCCTGCAGTGGGATAACTTTAGGTCCGCCCTTATATCCGGCAGGGGTCATATTCTGCCCCTGGTGATAACTACTTAACAGTCTGTCCTGCCCCAACACCTGTTCCGGGGCCATTAGGTGACCCCTCCTTGTGAACATCCCCCAGCACATGCCTTCAATGACCGATTCTGCCCCGGAGTAGTGATCTAAATGCCCATGGGATATAAATATTCCATCAATGACCCCCAGATCAATACCGGCTTCTTCAGCCCGAACCACCGCTCCCGGACCTGGATCCACATATAGGCGTATACCACCCACGACCAGGATAAAGCCCGCCGTTCGCGGCACCTGGCTAAAGATAGCCTCGGGATTGCCACCCGTACCTAAAAAAGTAATCTTTGCCCCAGGTGCAGGTTCACCCGGTTCCTCCCTATGCCGCCACTTGCTAAAAGAATCTGCTGCAGCCCGGCTGGTTTTCTCCCTTAGTTCGGCATCTATTTTATTAAGATCCATTGTTCCCCTTCCTTGACCGAACCTGTTCCGCCAGACGTTCCAGTTTTCTCATGCGATGGTTTACCCCAGATTTTCCGACAGGTGGGTCCCAGAGCTCCCCCAATTCCTTCAGGCTGACATCTGGATACTGAAGCCTTAACTCAGCTGCTTCCCTCAAGGATTTTGGTAGCTTGCTGAGCCCTATGGTTTCTGCCAGATACTTAATATTATCCAATTGTCTGACTGCGGCATTGACCGTTTTATTTAAATTGGCCGTTTCGCAGTTGACCAGGCGGTTGACCTGATTTCTCATATCTTTATATATTCTTACATTTTCAAAATCCAGTAGGGCAGAGTGGGCCCCCATATGGTTAAGACATTCTACAATCTGCTCACTGCCCTTTAAATATACCACATGCCAATTTTTTCGTGGGCTCACCTTGGCAGGCAGACCAAATCTTTGCATTAATCCTGCAATATCCTGGGCGTGGGGAAGGTTATCTGTGATAATTTCCAGATGGTAAGTTCCCTCCGGATTATTCACCGAACCGCCACCTAAAAAGGCTCCCCTTAGGTATGCCCTGCCACAGCAATCCCTTTGCACCAACTCAGGTTTTATTCCCGATTCTGCAGCAGAAAACCCGCCTTCAGCCACACCCATCTTATTTAGTATGTCCCCCACCGCAGGCTGGGGCGGTATCCTTACCAAATAAACATTATTTTTTCTCAAACGTATTTTACGTCTCACCAATATCTCGGTGGAAAGACCAAACAAATTCTTAAGAAGTTTAAATATCTTCCTGGCCACAGCGGCATTTTCAGTAACAATGTTAAGGGAAGTCTGTTTTAATCCGCTTATTTGCACACTGCCGTCCATCTTAATTAAGGCAGCCAATTCTGACAGACGGCAGCAATTCTTAGAGCCTACCACCCGAGCCAATTCATCCTTAGTAATCGCCGAGAAGGACATGGTCACCCCTCCACTCCGTTGATATTATACCACATAATACCAAGACCTAAATAATATATTGTCTTATATAGTACAAAAGGAAAAGAGGTATCTACAAGCGCCTCTTTGATATCTTAATATCAAAATTATTACTTTCAGTCAGTATAAACTAAATAAAGCATTTCCTCAAAGGAGGGTCCTTTTGGTAGTACTAATAGGAAAAAGAACAATCAGGCTATTAATGCTGACATTACTAATCTTAGGATTGGTAATAGGAGCTACATATTATTCAGTCTCCAGGGCGGCAAAAGCCTCGCCGGTGGAAGATTGGCTGCGTAATGGCCATATTGTCAAGCAAATAGCTACAAATAATAAAGTACTGTCTCTAACCTTTGATGACGGTCCCAGCAGTACTTATACCCCGCAAATATTAGATATTTTAGAAAAACAAGGGGTCAAGGCTACCTTCTTTGTGGTGGGCAAAAGGGCCGAAACCCACCCGGAAATAATTAAAAGAATGGCCAAGGCAGGCCACGAACTAGCCAACCACACCTATAATCATCCTTTAACCCAGGTAAAGCCGGATATCCTTGTCAAGGAACTGGCAATGACAAAAAGGATAATATTTGATCTTACCGGCCAAAACACCAATTACTTCCGCCCCCCCGGTGGAAAGTGCACCAAAGCCACCATCGAGCCTGCTTTAAGTAATGGCTACCAAGTAATACTATGGACAGCCAGCGAAGACCCCAAAGATTGGTCGAATCCAGGGGTAGAAAAAATAGTCTCCCGGGTGGTGGACAATGTCAGAAACGGCTCGATAATCATCCTCCATGACTATGGCGGAGACCGCACCCAAACCATAGATGCCCTGCCCATTATATTGAAGGAACTGCAAAGTCAAGGCTACAGATTTGTCACCATCAGTCAATTATTAAAGGAAGGCAAAACCATACCAGCCATCGAGAAGTTTAGGATGGAGAATTGGGTGGAGTGAGGTGATTTGGGGGGCTTTATGGGTCTTGCCTGGGCCACAGGTATATTTCTTTTGGGTCCAAAATAAAAACAAAAGGTCCGTAGGGACCATTCGTTCCTACTGGACCTTCAAAGAATGCTTCTATGACCCAGGCAAGACCTCAAAGCAATTCCCCACAACCCCTAATACTTATGCAGCTCCTCAATAAACTTTTCCTTACTATAATGTCCCGTCACCCGGATGCGGGGGGTTTTGAAGGGGTCTGCATCAAGCTTTGCCAGGCCAAGCTGGGTGGTGACTGCTGCCCGGTAGCCGGCTTCTTTGACCAGGTTTGCCACTGTATCGTTATGGCTGCCGTAGGGATAGCAGAAGAAATCCACTGGTTTTTGGAGGCCATGCTCCAGGGCTCTTTTTGATTCTTCAATTTGATAGCGGGCCGCTTCCATGGAAACCTTAGCCAGGTGAGGATGATCTACGGTGTGGGCCCCGATGACAAAACCGGCCTGGTCTAATTCCCGGATCTCCTTCCAGCCCATGATTTTATTCTCCGGCTGCAGCTTTTTCTCCACATCATAGAAATTTGTGTTGCCAATGGATCTAGACACTACGAAGATAGTCCCGGTAAATCCATACTTTTTCATAATGGGGTAGGCAAAGTCATAATTATCCTTGTAACCGTCATCAAAGGTAATAACAACAGGCTTATCTGGCAGATGCTTACCCTTTTCAAAATGATCCATAACATCGGCCAAAGAAATGGCCTCATAACCGTTCTCCTTTAAATACCTCATCTGCCAGTCAAATTTATCTGGTGGCACCCTCAGTCCCAAGCCACCGGTCCGGGGGTCTGGATTAACCTTATGATACATCAAAATTGGTATGCCCTGTAGTTTTGGATAGTGAGCATCTGAAGGAATGGCCCTATTTTGATATTGGTACCAGAAACCTGCCCCTGCTGCCATCAATGTAAATAATAAAATAACTAACAAAAACTTATTCTTGGACAGGAATCCCACCTCCCCGACTTTACTAACCAGTTAATGTATAAAGTAACGAATATGCTCAGATCCCTTTGTTTTTTCTGGAAGGCTGATATATTTTCATTGGCGCCCTTTCCAGGGCAGCTAGCTTATTACTATCCACTATATCCATGATGGCCCGGGCCAGTTTTTCTGGCTGATGCCGCACAACATTAGTTTGCTGCACCAGGTACTTAGCCCAAATTTTAACACCCAGCGCTGTGATCTCCTCGGGCAATATCCTGACAGGTTCAGCCCCCTGTTCCCGGTACTTTTTAAGGAGCCGCCCCGGAATGGGTTCACTATTAACCAGTATATGCTCAACTACCGGACCGACATGTTCAAAAATTGACATTAGATGATTATAGGCCGAGTAACCCCTGGTCTCCCCAGGCTGTGTCATAATATTGCAAATATATATTTTATGGGCTGAGGACTCCTTTATCGCATCAGCCACACCCTGTACCAATAGGTTTGGTATTACACTGGTGTAAAGGCTGCCCGGCCCTAAAATGATGGCGTCAGCCTCCTGAATGGCAGCCAATGCCTCGGGCATGGGACTACATACTGCCGGCTTTAAAAAAACCCTCTTTATTTTACAGCCGCTGGAGGATATATTGCACTCACCATAGGTCACGCTATTATCAGCCAGCTCAGCACCCAGGACTACATTTTCCAAGGTAGAAGGAAGGACCTGGCCCCTTATAGCCAAAACCTTTGATAGGGCCTGAACAGCCCCATCGAACCCGCCGGATACGTTATTAAGGCCCGCCAGCAGCAAATTGCCTAGATTGTGTCCCGCCAGCTCACCGGTGGTAAAGCGGTACTGTAAAACCTCCTCCATCAAGGTTTCCCTGTCGGCCAGGGCCACTACGCAGTTTCTAATATCTCCCGGGGGCAAAATACCCAGGTTATCCCTCAAACGGCCCGAGCTACCTCCATCGTCGGTTACCGCCACGATGGCCGTAATATTACTGGTGTATTCCTTCAGCCCCTTAAGCAAGCTGGAAAGTCCAGTGCCACCACCGATAACCACTATGCGCGGCCCCCTCTGGAGGGATCTGCGTTGGTAAATCTCTTCCACCAGATGCTGGGAACGCTCCGGTCTCAGCACTGTCATAATGGAATTTACCCCCATCCTAATACCCTGCACAGTCATAAATAAGCCCAGCACCGTACAAACAACTCCAAAAACCCACAGGGGAAATCCTCCCAATTGATTAGCCAACAATTCCATAGCGTCATCCATCAGGCCAATTAAATGACGGTCCAGAAGGGCAAGACCCAGCCCAAGGAGGGCAATGCCTGCCACCGCCAGGGTCAGCCATCTTTTTATTCTCATTCCAGGAGAAAGCCATTTTAATAAAGAGGCCAATTATTCCACCGCCTAAACTCGCATGATATCCCGGTGACGAACGTTAACACGGTAGTTCCTCTCAGTTAAAATATCGCCCAACTTATTTGCAAGAGTCACCGACCTGTGCATCCCGCCTGTACAGCCAATGGCAATCATCAAAGTAGCTTTGCCCTCATTTTGATAATGGGGAATCAGGAAATTAACGAAGTCAAGGAGCTTCTCCATAAATTCCTTAGTAACATCCTGGGACAAAACATGCTTCTGAACAGGTTCATCGTTACCCGTCAGACAGCGGAGCTCAGGAATATAATGGGGATTGGGGAGAAACCTCACATCAATAACCAGATCAGAATCCAAAGGAATGCCATATTTATAGCCAAAGGAAATAACAGTAATCAACAAGCTGTTAGTATCATTCCGGTCCCCACCATACTGGGCCACAATCTGACCCTTCAACTGGCTGTTAGTTAGACTAGAGGTTTCAATAATATTATTGGCTCTGCCTCTAATTTCCCTCAGCAATTCCCTTTCTTCCTGAATCACCTGCAATACTTCCCCATGGTTATCTAGGGGGTGCCGCCGCCGGGATTCTTTATACCTTCTAACCAGGGTCTCATTGGATGCTTCCAAAAACAAAATTTCATACTTGTAGCCCTGCTGGGTAAGATCATTAAGGACCTCGATAACCTGATTAAAGAAGGCCCCGCCACGGATATCAACCACCAACGCCACCCTGTCAACCTTGCCGTTGGCCTGGGATAATAGCTCCGCAAATTTTGGTATGAGGGCCGGGGGCAAATTATCTACACAAAAGTAGCCCAAATCCTCCAGACTTTGTACTGCCTGGGTTTTTCCTGCCCCGGACATACCAGTTACGATTAACAACCTTGGGCCTGCCATAATCATCGCCCCCTAAAAATAGATAAGCCTCTAATCGATCTTAATTGTAATGGGACATCCACAATAAAGCAAATAAAACACTTATCCTTTAAGGGCAGGCATTTCCAGAAATATTTTTATGAAACGAATATTTGATAGCATATAATATTTTTCCGCCTTCCCATAAGTGCCTAAACCTGATACAGGTAATAAAAATTTCATTTTTACCGGAGCCTCCGGGCCAGGGCAACTGCCCCCATTAGGCCGGACCTGCTGCCTAGGGCAGCGGGGACCAGCTTTACCACCTTTTTCGCACCCCGGTGTGCCCTGGTGTTAAATTCCTTTTCCAGGCTGGGCCAAAGTAGATCACTCATATCCATAACTCCACCCCCCAATATTATTCTTGAGGGATTCAATAAATTTACCGCAATGGAAAGACCTAGTCCTAAATACCTGCCGGCCCCTTCAATAATTCTAATGGCGTCAGCATCACCATTTCTGGCTGCTTGTCCCACTGCCTTGGCAGATAAATGCTTATCCACGTAAGGCAGAATACCCTGACCATATCCTGCCTTCACCAGTTCCCTAGCTTGACGGGCGATACTGGTGCCAGAGGCCAGGGCTTCAAGGCAGCCATAATTGCCGCAGGTGCAAAGGGGTCCTTCAGGAAGGATGGTAGTATGACCCAGTTCTCCGGCAGTACCAGACTCACCTGTGAACAATTCCCCCCGGTAAACTATTCCCGCCCCAATCCCTGTACTCACAGTAACATATAGCATATTACTACTCCCCTGTCCCGCACCAAAGACATACTCTCCCAGGGCCGCCAGGTTGGCATCGTTGGCCGTTTCCACCTTACAATTAAAAATCCTGGGCAGTTCCCGGCCCAGGTCAAATTCTTTCCAGCCCAAATTTGGGGCCAAATGAACGATTCCTTTATCTACTGCTCCAGGTACGCCTATCCCCAGGGCCCCAGGCTCCCCCTGGAAGCCTGCCTTGGACATAGCCAAGCTTACTGAACGGCACAAATTGTTTAATATCACAGAGGTTCCTCGCTCTGCCTCAGTTGGCAGGTAAATCTCAGATAGAATATTCCCCTGTCTATCAGCCACAGCCGTAAGTATTTTAGTACCTCCCAGGTCAATGCCTGCTATCAAGTCCTGGTTCACCGGACACCCCCCCATCACTCATCCTCTAAAAGATGGCTTAGCGTTTCCATTGCTTTCAAGGCATCCTCTCCCTCAACGGAAAGGGTAATTACCTCACCACTATGATTAGCCAATTCCATTAAACCCATCATGCTTTTGCCATTAACCCTGTGCCCACCCTTCTCCAAACATATAGCTGCATGAAACTGACTGGCGGCTTTAACAAACTTAGCTGCCGGTTGGGGATCTAAATTGATGACATTTTTCAGGTCCTTTTTTAACATACCTGTCAACCCCTATTCTTTAATTTCTCCCCAAACAGTTACAGTTCTACTGGTAGTTGTGAATATTATAGAATAAACTTTTTGATTACTTCCGCCACCCCATCCTCTTCGTTGGAGTTGGTTACATAGTCTGCCTTGTCCTTAACATCCTGCCTGGCGTTACCCATAATTACTCCAAGACCCGCATATTCGATCATTTCCAAGTCATTATAACTGTCCCCTATGGCGATGACCTGCTCCCGGTTTAAGCCCCAGCCCTTTGCCAGCATATCCAGAGCGTGCCCCTTAGTGGCCTGGGGGTGTGACAATTCTAAAAAGTGGGGTTTTGATTTCGTTATATGCAGGGATTCACCGAAATGCTGGGCCATCTCTCTCCACAAATTATCCAGCAAGGCTTCATCCCCCACCACCAATACCTTGGTCGGATCTTGATTCAAAAATTTTAGTAGATCTCCCACCGGGTGGATAGGTACTCCAGAAATTTGATAATATCTCTCTGCCTCAGGTGTTACCCTTTCCACATAGAGATTATCCTCCACATAAACGTTTATATGCAGTTTCAGTTCCTTAATCCACTTGATAGCCTCCCTGGCTAAATCTAATGGTACCGGACGGTGCAAAAGGACCTCCTCGGATATTGTTTCCTTTACCAGGGCGCCCTGATAGGTAATCAAGGGCAGGTCCAATCCCAATTCCCTGGCATAGGGCTGGGCTGAGCGGAACATCCTGCCCGTGGCCAGGGTTACATGGACCCCGGCTTCCCTGGCCCTGTCTATATACTCTCTACTCAAGGGAGATATTTGCAGCTTACTATTAAGCAGTGTGTCATCCAAATCTATGGCCAGCATGCGGTACTTACTCAAGGTCTAGTCCTCCTTATATTATCAACCATTTATTAATCTATACTCAGTTTAATTTGTGCCTCGAAAATATTTATAAACTGCTTCGGCAGCCGGGGTATTCATGCCGGGAACCTTAGCCAGTTCCTCTACCGAGGCCTGTTTAATGGCCTCCAGGTTTTTATAGGCCTTATATAATTCCCGTCGGCGCACCGAACCGATTCCCTCTATTTCATCCAATAGGGACTTAAGATTTCTCTGACTCCGCAGCTTACGGTGATAGGTCAGGGCAAAGCGGTGGGCTTCATCCCTAAGCCTCTGCAGTAATTTTAAGCCCCGGGAGTCCCGGTCCAAACGAATAGGCTCTGGGCTGCCCGGCCTAAAAAGGAGTTCCTCCTCCTTGGCCAGGCCGAAGGTTGGGATATGCTCGAAGCCCTGCTCCAGCATGGCCTCCCTGGCTGCAGAAAGCTGCCCCTTTCCTCCGTCAATAATTATTAAATCAGGCAGCTGAGAAAATTTTGCCTTCACCTGGGGCATTTCTCCGGTCTTTAGTAAGTTCTCCTCTTCCCTGGCCCTTCTAAACCTGCGCCCTAGGGTCTCCCTCATGGAGGCAAAATCATCGGGCCCCTTAACAGTTTGAATTTTAAAACGGCGATACTGCTCCTTACAGGGCTTGCCATCCACAAACACCACCATGGAGGCTACTGATTCCGTACCCTGGGTATTGGAAATATCATAGCACTCCATTCTACCTGGTGGTCCGGGCAAGCCTAATGCTGCGGCCAGCTCCTTCAGGGGTCCCTCGGTGGAATCCCTGCCGGCCTCCCTCTCCAGCCTTGCCTGCTCCAGGGATAGCAAAGCATTTTGGGCAGCCATCTCAACTAATTTATGCTTATCTCCCCGCCGGGGAGTCCTTATATTCACCTTACTTCCCCTAAGCCCCGTTAGCCAGGTGGCGAGAAGCAATATATCTTCAATTTCCTCAGAAACTAATATTTCTGCCGGTACATACTCTGTTTGAGCATAAAACTGCTGGACAAAGGCCGCCATAATTGCACCCCTCTCCAGAGTGTCGGTCCCCTCCAGAAAATAATGCTCCCGGCCAATGAGCTTGCCCCCCCGAACAAAAAAGACCGTCAGGCAGGCTTCATCAAAGCCCCTAGCCAGGGCTATCACATCTTGATCCACCAGCTCGGTGGACACAATTTTCTGCCTTTCTACCACCTTCTGTACAGCCAGAAGTTGATCCCTGAGCTCCGCAGCCCGCTCAAACTCCAGATTTTCTGCAGCCTCTTCCATGCGCTCCCGCAGCCTTTTGAGCAGTTCCTCCTGTCTACCCTCCAAAAACAGAACCACCTCATTGACCATATCCCGGTAAGGCGGCCCCTCAACTAATTTACAGCAGGGTCCCAGGCATCTCTTGATATGGTAGTTCAGGCAGGGGCGGTTTCTCTCAGCAATTTCCCTTTGCTTGCAGGTTCTCAGGGGAAATATCTTTTTCAGCAGCTTTAAGGTCTCATTAACAGCCCCCACATTGGTAAAGGGGCCAAAATACCTGGCTCCATCCTTCAATACCCGTCGGGTAATCAAAAGCCGTGGATAAGCCTCGTTTAGGGTTACCTTCAAATAAGGATAAGTTTTATCATCCTTGAGCAGCACATTATACTTTGGCCTGTGCTCCTTAATCAGGTTATTCTCAAGGATTAATGCCTCCACCTCTGAGTCGGTCACAATATATTCCAAATCAGTCGCCCGGCGCAGCATAGCCTGAACCTTAGCCGACTTGGTCCCGGACTGAAAATAGGAGCGCACCCGATTCTTTAAAGATATAGCCTTACCCACATAGATTATCTGTCCATCATGATCCTTGTATAGATAAACCCCGGGGCGGGAAGGAATATTTTTCGTCTTATCACCTAGGGACAAATCTGTCACCCCCAAGGTTATTGTATCTTAATTTTACTTTTATTGCCAACCGAGAACCCTATTTTTATTTTTTCATTGTTACATTAAGAAAGAATAAACCCTTCCTTAAACTAATATTACGTAATATTATTATTTGCCAAAGGAGACAGAAACAAATACCTTGACAATTGGCAGCAGAAGGATAATATTAATAAATAAAGGTAAGTAACTAGTTAGTTACTTTTTAGGACATAGGAGGTCTTAAATGAGTAATAAAGAATTCAGCCGCTCAGAGGACAGTAAGAACCGCATTCTCCTTGCAGCAGCAGAAATTTTCTCCCATAAGGGCTTGGATGGGGCCAGGGTTGATGATATTGCCAGGTCTGCTGAGATAAATAAGAGGATGATCTACCACTACTTTGGCAGCAAGGAGAACCTTTACGTGGAGGTGCTGCGCCACAATTACAATAAAATCAATGACCTAGGTCAAGAAACCTACATCCCAGGGGACGACCCCATGGAAAACGCAGTAAGGGCCCTGCGCAGTTACTTCTATTTCTTAGCCAGCGATGAGCAGTTTGTTCGGCTAGTGAGCTGGGAAGCCCTGAACAGGGGACGCTTTGGCAGTAAAGTGCTGCCCCAATTTTTAGAGCTGACCCAGGCCAACCTGGGGGAAATAATCCATGAGGGCATTGAAAAGGGAGTCTTTAGGGCCGATTTGGATATTCGCCAGGTGCTACTAAGCATCCACTCCCTATGCCTGGTTTATTTCACCCGCAGGGAGCTGGTTCAGCATATGTGGTCCCGGGATATGATGTCTGAAGATATGCTGGAGTCTCGCTTGCAGCATGTCATTGATTTTGTCTTCAATGGAATTCTTACCCATAGGGAGGACTGTGTAAATGATTCCAATTAAAAAGCACCTATCCGGGCTGCTAATCCTATCCATAATTCTTTTAATCAGCGGCTGTTCCAATCAAGGGACAACAGTAAGCAGCATTACCGGCATTGTGGAGGCCCGGGAAGTGGATGTAAATACCAAGATTCCCGGACGGGTCATAGAATTGCTGGTTCAAGACGGCCAAAGGGTACAGGCAGGAGATGTGTTGGCAAAGATCGACGATCAAGAGTTAAAAAGCCGGGAATCCCAGGCCCTGGCCGGCATTGCCGCCGCCAAGGGGGATATAGCTAAGGCCACTGCCACCACTAACCTGTACCAGGGAAGTACCGCCGCCGACATTCAGTCCGCCGAAGGTCTTCTGTCCGAGGCCCTGGCAGCAGAGGCTTTAGCCAGCAAAACTTACCAGCGGATAGCCGAATTGCACAAGGCCCAGGCTATATCTGACCTGGAGCTGGATAAGGCAGAAAAGGACTATAAAACTGCCCAGGCAGCGGTTACCAAGGCCGAAGGAAACCTCGCCAAGGCAAAGGCCGCCCTGCTGCAGGTGGATGTCTACCAGGCAGAAATTCAGCGGGCTGAGGCTGCCTTAATCAAGGCAGAGGCGGATCTAGAACAGGTCCACATTAATCTGGAAGAAACCCTGATCAAGGCCCCCTGCTCAGGGGTAATTACTTCAATTAATGTGGAGCAGGGAGAGCTGGTTTCCACCGGGCTGCCCCTGATGACAGTAACTGATTATGAGGAAAACTGGGTTAATGTCAAGGTAGAACAGTCAATTTTAGATAAGGTTAGCGAAGGCAATGAGGCTACCCTTACGGCCCTAAATCTCCCCGACAAAACCTTTACAGGAAAGATTGTAGATATCAGCAGAAAGCCCGAATTTGCCACCACCAGGGCCACCAACGACCGGGGTGAAAAGGACATTGTTACATATAACGTTAAAATCAGGGTAAACTCCGCCGAGCTTCGTCCCGGTATGAATGTCAGTGTAAATTTTGATTAAGCCGGGAGGTGAATGAAGTGAGCAAACTTCTTGCAGTGGCTGCCAGAGAATGGCAGTACATGAAGGGCAATAGAAGGTTACTATTGATTATGTGTTTTATTCCCACCCTGTATCTGTTAATGTTCGGGATTATGTACAGTAATCATGTCATTAAAAATATCAGCACTGTAGTATTGGACTATAATCAAACTGCCACCAGCAGGATGGTAATTCAGGCCTTTAGAGACTCGGAAAAATTTGACGTTCTAGGCCTGGTGCAGAGTGAGGAGCAACTGCAGAAAATGCTGGATCACAGGGAAGTTATGGCCGCTGTGGTACTTCCCCCGGACCTGGATTCACAAATAAAAAAGGGCAAAGGCTCCCAGGTGCTGGTGGTGGTAAATGGTTCTAACATGTTATATAGCAATTCAGTCATGTCAGCTGCTAACGAAATTATATCCACCCTTTCTGCCGGCATCAGCATTAAATCCCTGGAAGGTCAAGGACTGCTGCCGGAAAAGGCCAGTTCTACAGCCCTTCCCCTAAGCTATCGCCTCAGGGTGTGGTATAATCCAACCTTTAACTATACAAACTTTTTGCTGGTAGGCTTAGCCTGCACCGCCATACAACAGATAGTCTTGCTTTACATGGCCGTAGCCATTGCCAGGGAGAAGGAACTGGGCACCCTTAAAGAACTGGTGGCTAGCGGCTACCGCAGCTACCAGGTAGTGCTTGGTAAAATGATACCCTATTTTTTGATCAACCTGATTAGTGCTAATCTAGTACTGTTACTTTGCTTCAACCTGTTCCAAGTACCCTTCCGTGGAAGCTTCTTAGTCCTGGAACTGCTGCTAGTGGTATTCATGCTTTCAATCCTGACCATTGGGATCTTTCTCTCCCTCATTTGCAAGAATGAGTTGGAAGCAACCCAGATTGCCATGCTGGTTGCCATACCCTCCTTCCTTTTCTCCGGCTTTACCTGGCCGGTGGAAGCAATGCCCCTGGCAGCCAAACTAATATCCGCCGCCCTACCCCTTACCTATTTAGTTACGGACGTGCGCGACATCGCCCTCATGGGCATAGATCTACCCCAGGTTCTCCCCAACATCCTGATCCTGGCCAGCCTTACCACATTTCTACTACCCCTGGCCATCTGCTGCTTTAACCGACAATACACCAAACAATAAGTTAACGGTACGGTGACAGGCACCGTACCGTTAACTTATTTGATTTCATTGGTGTTGAGGGAAGTCTCAAAGGACATTTGGTGAAAGGTAATTCCCACGATTACACGCCTTTTAAGTCTTTCTTCAAGAATCCGGCCAATGGTAAGCCTAAACTTATCATCCAGTTCCTCCGGTCCTTGTAAATATAGGTTAACTATGTAGGTTCCGTTGCTCCGTTGATAGCTTAGGGTAAAGTCCGTAAGTATATACTCGGGCAACAGGGCCACTTTCTCCTGAACAACTGTCTCAATTATTTCCTCGGGAACTGTACCTCCCACTGCCAGCACTGGAGTCGTGGTATCCTTTTCCTGTGGTAATAGCTCTGCGTAGGCACTGGTAGAAGTTTCAGTATTGACATCTTGAATCAGTACCACCTGCGTATTAAGGGTTACCGGCCTTGCCAGTTTATATTCCAAAACATTTTCCAACTGGCGAACGTGTTCCGGCTTAATTATATTACTTGATCTCAGAACTGCCCGCACTACAAAGTCATCTTTCTTGTCCTGAAAGCTAACATCCGTTAAATCGGTACCAGGTAATATTGCCATACTCTCAGTCAAAGTATGTTTAATCAGCTTTTCTGTGTTGGTATGGTTAACCGCTTCCTTCATAATCCCTACCAGGGGGATAGATATCAACACCAGAAGTGTAAGGGAAAGTACCAGTCTATTTTTGAAGAAGGGGATGTGATCACTTTCAGAATGATGGATAAAACGAGAAGTAAAGCCAGCCAGTCTAAAAACCCCGGAGCTAGCTATACTTATGGCAATAAGGTTAGCCAAAAATAGGAGAAAGGCCCCTCCGGCCACACTGCTATTGCCAAGGGCAAGTCCTATGCCCACCACGCAAAGGGGGGGCATCAGGGCTGTGGCAATGGCAACTCCCGGCAGGGCAGCACTGCCCGGCCGAAAGCACATGGCATAGGCACCGGCAGCACCGGATGCCAGGGCTATTACCAGGTCAATCAAGGTGGGCTGGGTTCGAGCAAGGATTTCCGCATTTAATTCCTTAGTTGGTGAAAGTAGTGTCAGAAATACGGCGATGGTTACCGCCAGCATAATCCCAGTTACCTCTGCCTTAGCTGAACTTCTCAATAAACGTGTGTTAGCCAAGGTAATGGCTAAGGAACCGGCAACAATTGGAGTCATCAGAGGGGCTATTAACATTGCTCCGATGATGACAGCCACACTATTCATGAGCAACCCAAAGGTGGCTATGGTGGCTGAAAGAACCACCATTACATAGAAAAAGACATCCGGGTGAGAATTATCCCTTAGTTCTAAATAAATCCTCTGTCTGGATTTTTCATTTATTGGCTCAAACCAGGCCATATATATACCTCCTGGAAAGTGTATGCTAATCTGTTTAAGTTAACGACAAGGTGCCTGGCACCTGTCGTTAACTTCTGCTTCCAAGCCGGACACGGTGCGCTGGCGGTCCCGCTCCAACACAGGTTTGAGGAACTGCCCGGTGTAGGATGTCGGGATAGCACAAACCTCCTCTGGGGTTCCGGTGGCCACCACGGTGCCGCCCTTATCCCCTCCCTCGGGTCCAAGGTCTATCAAATGATCTGCTGTTTTGATCACATCAAGATTGTGCTCAATGACTATTACCGTGCTGCCGTTATCCACCAACCTGTGCAGCACCTCCAGAAGCCGGGCGATGTCGGCGGTGTGCAGCCCGGTGGTGGGCTCGTCCAGGATATATATGGTGCCTCCGTTGGTCCTGCGGCTAAGCTCGGTGGCCAGCTTTACCCGCTGGGCCTCCCCTCCGGATAACTCTGGTGCCGGCTGGCCCAGGCGAACATAGCCTAAGCCCACATCCTGGAGGGTTTTTAGCCTGCGGTGAATCTTAGGCATATTGGCGAAGAAGTCAACAGCCTGGTCTACCTCCATACTAAGGACATCGGCAATACTCTTGCCCTTGTACTTTACCTCCAGGGTCTCCCTGTTATAGCGCAGCCCCTTGCACACCTCACAGGGCACATAGACGTCGGGTAAAAAGTGCATCTCAATCTTGATGATGCCATCCCCCTGGCAGGCCTCACATCTGCCACCCTTAACATTAAAGCTAAACCGGCCCGGCTTATAACCCCGAACCTTGGCCTCGGGCATCTGGGTAAATAATTCCCGGATGTCGTTAAACACACCTGTATAGGTGGCTGGATTTGACCTGGGGGTCCTCCCAATGGGAGACTGGTTTACATCAATAACCTTTTCCAACTGACCGATACCGTTAATAGCCCTGTGCTCCCCCGGCTTATCCTTAGCCCGGTGTAAACGGTGGGCCAGCGCTTTATAAAGTATCTCATTCACCAGGGTGCTTTTACCGGAACCGGAAACTCCGGTAACACAGGTAAATACACCCAGGGGAAACTCAACATTAATATTCTTTAAGTTGTTAGCTGCAGCACCCTCCACCACCAGACTCTTATCCTTGCCCTGACGCCTGGACAAGGGTACCGGAATGTATTTACTGCCGCTCAAGTACTGTCCGGTTAAAGACTCGGGCACCTGCATTATTTCCTCCATGGTGCCGCAGGCCACCACCTGGCCGCCATGGCGCCCGGCCCTGGGGCCAATATCAATGACATGGTCCGCCACCCTGATGGTATCCTCGTCGTGCTCCACCACAATCAAGGTGTTGCCAAGGTTGCGAAGTCGCTCAAGGGTAGCAATTAGCCTTTGGTTATCCCTCTGGTGCAGGCCAATACTTGGCTCGTCCAGTATATAGAGGACGCCCATCAGGCCTGAGCCAATCTGGGTGGCCAGCCGGATGCGCTGGGCCTCTCCCCCGGAAAGGGTACCGGCAGATCTGCCCAGGGTCAAATAATCAAGTCCAACATTCACCAGGAAGCCCAGACGTTCGTTAATCTCCTTCAATATCTGCTTGGCAATAAGCTGCTCCCTCTGGGTCAGGTCTAAAGAGACAAAGAATTTCACCGCTTCCACCACCGAAAGGGCGGTAACCTCAGAAATATTCTTACCCCCCACCCTCACTGCCAGGGCCTCAGGCTTCAGGCGGGCCCCCTTGCAGCCCGGGCAGGGCTTAACACTCATGTATTTCTCAAATTCTTCCCGCATCATTTCCGATTGGGTCTCCCGATAACGCCTGGACAGGTTGCCTATAACCCCTTCAAAGGGCACAACATACCTGTGCATGTTGCCATAGCCATCCCGGAAGTTAAAATTAATCTTCTCACTCCCGGTGCCGTAAAGTATATATTTGAGCTGCTTTGGATCTAGAGCCTCAACTGGTGTATCCAAGCTAAAGCCATATTTCTCTGCAACTCCCGCTAAATAACCGGCAGCAGTTTGACCCTTGTGCCATCCCTCTATGGCCCCCTGCATAACACTCTTGGTGCGGTCAGGAATAATCAGATCGGGATCAAATTCTTGATAAATCCCTAGGCCAGTACACTGGGGACAAGCACCATGGGGGCTGTTAAAGGAAAAAAGCCTGGGGCTGATTTCACTTATGTTAATGCCGCATTCAATGCAAGCAAAATTTTCCGAAAAGGTAAACTCATCACCATCCACAACTGCCGCCACCACAACCCCCTCGCTCTGCTTGAGGGCTGTCTCCATAGAATCGGCTAGTCTCTTCTCACTGCCAGGACGAATGATAATTCTGTCCACCACAATTTCAATGGTGTGCTTCTTCTTTTTATCCAGCTCAGGGGGCTCAGTGACCTCGTAGATTTCCCCATCCACCCTGACCCTCACAAAACCAT
Source organism: Desulforamulus aquiferis (assembly GCF_030577015.1). Classification (NCBI taxonomy): domain Bacteria; kingdom Bacillati; phylum Bacillota; class Clostridia; order Eubacteriales; family Peptococcaceae; genus Desulforamulus; species Desulforamulus aquiferis. Next base: position 66,283 of record NZ_JARPTC010000017.1, read on the forward strand.
TCTTGCGAATATCTTCAAAGATCTTAACATGCTCACCCTTCTTACCCCGGACCACAGGGGCCAGCAATTGAAGCTTTGTGCCCTCGGGCATCTCCATAAGCTGGTCCACCATTTGCTGGACTGTTTGCTGGGCAATGGGTTTGCCGCAATTGGGGCAATGGGCCCGTCCTGCCCGGGCAAAAAGCAGTCTAAGGTAATCATAAATCTCAGTGACCGTTCCTACGGTGGAGCGGGGGTTATGGCTGGTGGTTTTTTGATCAATAGAAATGGCCGGTGACAAGCCCTCTATGTAGTCCACATCGGGCTTATTCATCTGCCCCAGGAACTGACGGGCATAGGCAGACAGGGACTCCACATAACGGCGCTGCCCTTCGGCATATATGGTGTCAAAGGCCAGAGAGGATTTTCCTGAGCCGGACAATCCGGTGATAACCACCAGCTTGTCCCTTGGAATTTCCACATCTATGTTTTTTAAGTTATGGGCACGGGCACCCCGCACCATAATCTTATCCTGCATGGTCTTACTCCTTTTTGGTTTATTAATTTACTTAAAATCAATGATCCTAATATACTTTATCTGGGATTAAAATACAACGAAAACCAAACATTTGTACGGTTTTTGTAAGATTTAGCTACCTATAATTAGCAAAGCACCCTGCTGGGTGCTCGTGTCCTGTTACTCTACTACCTCTGGTATGGCTGGTTTGATATCCTTATCTCCCCTTAACTGCAGCCTCAGTTCTATTAAGGCATCCCGAAGCTGGGCAGCCCTCTCAAATTCCAGATGGCGGGCAGATTCCTTCATTTCCTTCTCCAGCTTGGCAATGAGCTTCTTTAGCTCAGTTTTTGTAAGCTTACCCGTCTTAGGCTTGGCCACATAGGGTGCCTGCTCCTCCGCAGCCCTGGTGGCCTCAATAATATCCCTTACCGCCTTACGAACAGTTTCCGGGGTAATTCCATGCTTGATATTATACTCGGTTTGTATTTTACGGCGTCTTTCTGTTTCCCCCATGGCCTTTTTCATGGAGTCAGTCATTTTATCAGCATACATAATCACAGTGCCCTCGGAATTTCGGGCTGCCCTGCCGATGGTCTGAATCAGGGAGCGCTCTGACCTGAGATAGCCTTCCTTATCGGCATCCAGTATGGCCACCAAACTGACCTCAGGTAAATCAAGCCCCTCACGCAGCAGGTTAATGCCCACCAGCACGTCAAACTCACCCAGCCGCAGATCCCGTAAAATCTCCATACGCTCAATGGTGCCAATATCCGAGTGGAGATAGCGTACCTTTACGCCATGCTCCTTGAAATAATCCGTTAAATCCTCCGCCATCTTCTTAGTCAGAGTTGTAACCAGCACCCGCTCGTCCCGCTCCACCCTAAGTCTTATTTCGCCCAACAGGTCATCAATCTGACCCTTGGTGGGTCTTACGGAAATAACCGGGTCCACCAGCCCTGTGGGCCTAATAATTTGTTCCACCACCTGGGTACTATGCTCAAACTCATATTTGCCGGGGGTAGCCGATACGTAAACCGCCTGGGTTACCTTATGCTCAAACTCAGGGAACTTAAGGGGACGGTTATCCAGGGCCGAGGGCAGGCGAAAGCCATGCTCCACCAGGACTGTCTTTCGGGATCTGTCACCCTCGTACATACCCCCAATCTGGGGTACCGCCACATGGGACTCATCAATAATTATCAGCCAATCCTCGGGAAAAAAGTCCAGCAGTGTATAGGGTGCTTCCCCCGGAGCCCGTCCGGTTAGGTGGCGGGAGTAGTTCTCAATACCCGAGCAGAAACCCACCTCTGCCATCATTTCCAGGTCATAGCGTGTTCTCTGCTCCAAGCGCTGGGCCTCCAGAAGTTTTTCTGCAGCCCTGAGCTCCTTTAGCCGCTGCTCCAATTCAATTTCAATGGCGGCAATGGCCTTCTTAATGTTATCTTCATCGGTTACAAAGTGACTGGCCGGGAAAACGGCTATATGCTGCCGCTGGCCAATGATTTCCCCTGTAAGCACATCCACCTCTAACAGCCGCTCCACTTCATCCCCGAACATCTCAACCCTAAGGGCCCGCTCACTGGCGTTGGCCGGGAATATCTCAATAACATCACCCCTGACCCGGAATTTCCCCCGGCTAAAGTTGATGTCGTTGCGCTCATATTGTATGTCTACCAGCTTACGCAGGATGGCATCCCTTTCATAGGTGCCGCCTACCCGCAGAGAAAGAACTAAATCCCGATAGGCCTCGGGATTACCCAGGCCGTAAATGCAGGAAACACTGGCCACAATAATTACATCCCTGCGCTCCAGCAGGGCGGTGGTGGCCGAGTGCCTCAGCTTGTCTATCTCATCATTAAGGGAGGAATCCTTCTCAATGTAGGTATCAGTATGGGGAATATAGGCCTCGGGCTGGTAATAATCAAAGTAGCTAACGAAATATTCCACAGAGTTCTCGGGAAAAAACTCCTTAAATTCACTGCAAAGTTGAGCTGCCAGCGTCTTATTTGGCGCCAATATCAAGGTAGGACGCTGCACCTGCTGAATAATATTCGCCATGGTAAAGGTCTTACCCGTTCCAGTGGCCCCTAATAGGGTTTGGTGCTTGATACCCTGCTGAAGCCCCTGAACCAATCCTTTGATGGCTGCCGGCTGATCACCCCGGGGGCTAAAGGGGGATTTAAGTTTAAATTCCATAGTAATCACCTGCTTTTTAACTCTACCTAATATTATAACATTCTGGTCAATTAAAAAAACCCGTCCTACAGGAGACCAGGGGCAAAGGTGAAGCCCTTGCTTTCTATTGTTTAGAAATTCTATTAGTTTCTTGGCTTTAGCAATATATAGAATCTCCGGGGAAATCACCCCTAAAAAGAGGTTCAAGTTTCCTCATTCTAAAAATTGGTAACACTACATATAAATATAAATAATGGAAAAAGGTGAAAATTTATGATCAAGATATTCCTTACGGTCAAAACTGAAAAATGGCTCCGTCAAATAAAGTGGCTGCCCATTTTAGTTGTGACTTTAGGTATAATAGCTACCATTCTTCTTGCAAGTCTAATATCCTTATACGCCTATAAAATATAACAGCCCGGGAACCCGGGCTGTTCTTTATCATAAACCTCAACCTAATCTAAGATACTCTTCCTGAACCTTTTGAAAATCTTCCCACACCGGCCTTCGCTTATTGGGGTCCCTTAAAACCGCCGCCGGGTGAAAGGTGGGCATAATCAGGATACCACTCTGGGTCTCCAGCCATTGACCCCTCATTTTAGTTATTCTTGCCTCTGGCCCGATGAGATTTTGTAAGGCAGTACTGCCCAGAAGAACAATAATTTTAGGCTGAATCAGCTCAATTTGCCTATATAAGTAGGGCAGACAGGCTGCCACCTCCAGCTTGGTTGGCACCCGATTATTGGGTGGGCGGCATTTAACCACATTACCTATAAAGACCTGCTCCCTAGATAGATCAATGGCAGCCAATATCTTGTCCAAAAGCTGTCCGGCACGACCAACAAAGGGCATTCCCTGCTCATCCTCATCCTTACCGGGTCCCTCACCGATAAGCATTAGCTTAGCCTGGGGATTACCATTGCCAAAGACCAGTTTATTTCTACCCTCTGACAGAGTGCACCTATTGCAGTTTTGCATATCTGAAGCCAATTGCTCTAAACTCATCACTTGCCTCCAATTAGTTTAAATATAATAATTTCCATCAATGTATAAATTAACTCCTTATTGCCAAACTATTGAATGAAACAAAACCATGATCTTAAGGAGGAAAAATTATGCTGGATTTAAGCAAAGCCAACACCAGTTGGGACAATTGGAAAAAATACCTGGGCCAAGCCATGGAGTTTGCGGAAGAACTGGGAATCTCCCGGGATAAGATTGACAACTACGCCATGACTGCCGGGGCAATTCTGGCTGACAACGTGCAGCCTGCCAATCCCGAGCAAAAGGCCCTGAAGGAGCTCTGGGATGTAGCCGACAAACAAGAGCAAGAAGTTATCGCTCGACTGATGACTAAGCTAGCCAGCCGCTCCCGATAATAACTCTATGATTTCATGAAAGACCACGTCCATCACGGCGTGGTCTTTCCGTTCGGCTATTGGGGGCCCTTCTTCCCTAGCAAATTGTTAAACCATCTTCTAACGGGGCCGCCGGTGGAAAGCTCCATAAAGCTCTCTTCATTACCCTCGGGTACCGGCAGGATACCCAGCATTTCCTTATCACCGAAATGAATTCCTTCTCTAAAAACCCTATCATCCTTGGCAGACCAGTAGGTTATCTGGGGCTGCTGGTAGACACCCAGTGCAAACTCCAGCCCCTGCCTGCTGTTAACTTCCATTTCATTTACATCAATAATTATATCCCCGGAGCGAATCCCGGCTTCCCAGGCCGGATAACCAGGAACCACATCTAAAACCTTCACTCCCTTATTAGGAGGTTGATAGATGGATCTACCAAATTCCAATTTCTTACCTATATAGATGACCATTTCATGTCCCAGGGGTGAAAACATAGCTGCCACCAAGGCCATAAGCCAGGATCTGTCGGCCAACACTGCCAGCCCCAGCAAAATCAAGCTGTAAAAGCCCAATATAACTGCAGAAATCCTGCCCTTTTGCTCCGGCGTTCGAGAAGCTGCCAAATCGCCATAGCCTAGACCCGCCACCACCGGCATTAGTGAGTAGATTAAATGATTTGCATTATCACCAAGGCCTCCCTTGATAAGGGGCCACCACTCGGGCATACCCACACCGCCGTTAGGCATGGTAGTCTCCCCAACCACCACCAGGGCTGTCAGGGGGATGGGCCAAAACTTCTGCAGGGCAAAGCCGCCAACTACCTTACCCTCGGTATTCTTAATAAAGGTAGGTACCGCTCCCTGGTGTCCGCTGACATAAATAAGAAAGGCCTCAACCATATGTAAAATGGCCACCAGGCCAAGGACCTGGGGCACACTTACATTAGGCCAGCCAAAAACAAGGGAGCTAAAAGCCAATATCCCACCCGCATAAGCAAAACATAGAAATCTGGCATCAATCAACATTAGCAAAATAGCCAGGGGCCATAGATATAACAGGCCCGAGCCGGAAAGGGTCAGACCTATCACCAGCATCAGATAGCTGGCTATAACCCCCCCCAGCAGGCCAAAGGCAGTGGCCTTCAACACATCCAGCCACAGTCCCCTGGGCCTTAACCCAAAAAACCTCTCCCGAACCTTGCCAATCCTGCTGTATTGCAGGGCAACAATACCCACAACCAGCAGAAAAAGTGGATCCAGGATAACCGCCACCAGAGTTTGAAATAAAAGAGGGGTAACCTCAAGGAAAGGAAACATTTATTTACACCTGCCAATCGGGAGAATCTACTTCTGTATTTTTTCCCGCACCAGCTTAACTGCCGCTGCCAATTGAATATCATCCTCAGCACCAGGCTTCTGGTCAATCTCAACATCGGGAGCAATTCCCTTTTTATGAATATCATGCCTATGGGGAGTCAGATATCTGGCTGTGGTCAGCTTTAAACCTGCACCATTATCCAAAGGAAAAACTGTCTGAACAACACCCTTACCAAAGGTCTTGGTACCAACCAAAGTTCCCGCGCCCGCATCCTTGATTGCCCCGGCTAAAATCTCCGCAGCACTGGCACTGCCGCCATTAACCAACAGCACCAAGGGCATATCAAGCTTAGGAGGATCCGCATTAAAGGTATGATCCCGGCCAATGCGATAATCAATGTGTACTATGGGACCCTCACCTAAAAACTGATCAGATACCTTGATGGCTGAACCAAGCTCACCACCCAGGTTATCCCGAACATCCAATACCAGCCCCTTCATACCCTCCTGGCGAAGCTCCTCTAATACTTTCACCAACTCATCCCCGGTATTCTCGGTAAACTGACTTATGACAACATAGCCAATATCATTCTCCTCGGGAATCATATGCCCCTCAACTGTGGGTACACTTATTTCCCGCCTTTCTAGGGTCGTCTCTAAAGGCTCTAGGACTCCTTCCCGGACAATGGTAAGGTCCACAGGAGATCCAATTGGACCTCTCATCAAGCCCACCGCCGTTTCAGTATCCATATCCCTGGTTGTCTGATTGTTGATGGCGGCAATAACATCCCCGGCCATTATGCCGGCTTCAGCCGCCGGGGTGTTGGGAAAGGGTTTAATTACCGTCAAATTTTCATCCTTAATTCCAACCAATATCCCTACCCCGCCAAAGGAACCCCGGATTTGATCCTGGAGCTGGGAGTATGTCTTGGAATCCAGATAGGATGAGTAGGGATCGTCCAAAGCCTCTACCAATCCCTTAACGGCTCCCTCCACCAGCAATTCTGGTGCAACCTCAAATAAATATTGACCCTTTACAAGGGTAACCACTTTGATTAGGTTGCCCAAACCCTTGTAATTACTGGCCAGTGTTCCGCCAATAAGCATTACGATGGCAAATACCACGGCAGCCAACACAACAGTTAGGCGTCCCCATAACGCCAATGAACTTCTTCTCACTCTAACACCCGCCCGCTCTAATTTGGTTCTCTCCACAAGTATTATACTACATCAACGAAATATAAATTACAAAGTTTTTTCCAATTATTGGAGTGTGGTTGTTTTTAATAGTTATAAAATATGAGTGAAGGTCGGGAATTATCCCGACCTGTTTATAAATAACCATGTGGGCTAACGGCTGTTCCGTCTTTCCTTACTTCAAAGTGCAGGTGAGGCCCTGTGGACATACCTGTGCTTCCTACCTTGGCAATATTTGATCCCTTGGCTACCCCTTGTCCCTTGCTTACCTGGTAGCTGGAGAGATGACCGTAGAGACTTACCACGCCGCCGCCATGATCAATCATTACCACATTACCATAACCAGTCATAGATCCTGCAAATATCACCACACCGGCAGCCGGTGCAATGACCTGCACCCCGGTGGGAGCCGGTATATCAATACCCGAGTGAAAACGGTTTTGCTTTAATATAGGGTGAATCCTGTTGCCAAAGGGTGAAGATATATTGGTGTAGCCAGGAACCGGCCAGGAGAATTTACCCCCGTCATAACTGCCGCCCTTCTGGGCATTCTCCAAGGCTATTTGTCTTAAAATTGCATCCTCCTGGGCCTCAAGCTTGTCAACCTCAGACTCGGTTTGCTTCAGATCCTTTCTGGCATCGTTAAGGAGGGACTCCTTCTCTTTCTGGGCCTGGGCTAAGACCTGCTTAGCCGCTTCTTGTTCATTCTTTAGGCTGGCAATCCTTTGGGCCCTGGCTTCCAGGGCTACCTTTAATTCCTCAATTTGTGCCTTTTCCTTGTCAATCCTTGCCACCATGGCAGAATCACTCTCTACCATGCGCTGTAAAAGCTCCAATCGGTTGGTGAAGTCAGAAAAGCTGCCGGAATTCAGTAATACCTCAAGGTAGGTTACTGTACCATTTTGATACATGCCCTTAACCCTTTTCTTTAATACCTCGGTACTTTCCTCCAAGCGCTGCTCTGCCTCATTAAGATCCCTTTTGGTATCTTCCACATTTTTCATAGCACTGGCCAGGGAATTCTGAAGTTCGCTAATTTCCCTATTTTTCTGCTCAATTGACGAGTTGATTGATGTAATTTGACTGGTGTAATCCTTTACAACACCCTTGGCCTTCTGCTCCTCAACCTTCTTTTGGTTCAGCTCATTACGTACCTTTTGAAGCTGGTCTTCTAAGGTATTCGCCGCTACTGGGGACAAAGTTCCCGCCAGCAAGACCAGTCCAACACCCACCGATACTAATTTAATAGTCCATCTTTGCACCCAAATCCCCCCAAAAAACTTCAATATATATAACCCTTGCTATACTTTTAAAAACTTCCTTAAAGAAAACCAACTGCCCATGGCACCAATTAGCACCCCAAGTCCAACCATGACGCCCAGTATACCCAGAACCATTCGGGGTTCTACCACTGGCTGAATAAAGGGCAGGGATAGTTGTAGTTTCTTAACCAGGGAAATGTAACCGATATCCACCACCAGCACTGCCAGCAGACCCCCGGTCAGGCCTAAAACTATACCCTCCAACATAAAGGGAAAGCGCACAAACCAGTTGGTTGCCCCGAGGATTTTCATGATGCCAATCTCCCTCCTGCGGGCAAAAACCGACATGCGGATGGTGGTGGCAATAAGAAAGACAGCTGCCAGAGTAAGCAAAAGAAGTGACGCAGCACTGGCAATGCGAATCCATTCAGTTACAGAAAGTAGCTTCTCCACTACTCCCTGACCATAACGCACCTGCTCTATACCCTTCATCTCCTCAAGCTGCTTGGCGATTTGGGGCACAACCTCTGCCCTGGTGGTCTTAATCCTGAAGGCATCCGGCAGGGGATTACTCTTCTCCAGGGTTTCCAAGATATCTGCCCTGTCTCCAAGATTATCCTTCATATCTTCCAGAGCTTCCTCCTTGGAAACAAACTGGACAATCTCAATGTCAGGCAATTTCTTTACCTTAGCTTCAATTTCATCCCGGTCTACTTTTCCAACGTTTTCATCCAGAAATGCAGTTATCTCAACACTGCTCTCCACCGACTGGGCCAACTTATCGGCATTAACCACCAACAGTAAGGAACAACCTAAAATAATAAGGGAAACGGTAACAATGCCAATGGAAGAAATGGAAAGCCAGCTGTTTCTAACCAGCGAGGTAAAGGTCTCTCGAAAAAAGTACTTCAGAGTGTTAAAGTTCACTGCTGTACACCCCGCTCTCTTCGTCACGGACCACAACTCCACCGGCCACCTCAATAACCCGTTTCTTTAAGTTATTTACTAAGCCACTGTCGTGGGTGACCATTAAAATGGTGGTGCCACGACGGTTAATTTCCTGAAAGAGCTGTGCTATTTCCTTTGAGGTAATGGGGTCCAGATTACCAGTGGGTTCATCGGCAATAATCATGAGGGGATTATTGACAATAGCCCTAGCTATACACACCCTCTGCTGCTCCCCACCGGACATTTGGGCAGGCAGCAAGTTATCCTTACCCTTAAGTCCCACCTGCTCCAACGCCTCTGGTACCAACCTTTTAATATCCCTTGTTGATGCACCGGTGATTTCCAAGGCGAAGGCAATATTCTCTGCTGCGGTTTTTTGGGGCAGCAGCCGAAAATCCTGAAAAACCATGCCTATCTTCCGGCGCATATGGGGTATCTCCCTGGACTTCATCCGCGCTACATTTCTGCCATTAAACATAATCTGACCCCTGGTGGGTAACTCTTCACGAAAAATCAGCTTGATTAAACTTGATTTACCCGCACCACTTGGTCCCACCAAAAAAACAAATTCACCTTTTTTTATCGTTAAGGTTAAATCCGAAACAGCTTTCACACCGTTATCATAAACCTTGGAGACATTGTAGAACTGTATCATAGATTTACGCTGTCCACCTTATCCTTTAAAGTAAGAAAACATACAAAGACACATAGTAAGCTACATTTCGATTTCGACGTAATAAAGGCAAATTCCTTTAATATTCGGCAAAAATTCATTCCTTTTTGTCCATTTTTTACAAATAATAGAAAAGCCTGGCCCATGGCCAGACCTTTTGGCTACCTGCCAATGAGGTGCCTTGTCCAGGAATTTCTACTTAGCAGATAAGCACCAAGATAACTTATCATACAGCATAGAAGGAGGTTAAACAGCACCACCCACCAGTGGTAGCCCAGCCCCAATCTGCCTTCAAACACCTCAAGAAAGGTCAAAACCAGGGGGTGAATTAAATAAATCCCGTAGGACTGGCCGGAAACTTTTCCGGTAAATCTTGTTAAGGGGCTACTTCCAGGCAAATACTTTAAGGCCACCGCAATAATGGCCATAATGGTGACCACCGTAAATAGGATACCTAGGGGTCTGATGGATGTGGCAGCATAGGAAATAATAACCCCCGGTTGGGCAATCCGCCCATAAAACTCCGCCACCATTGCCACCAGCAAAGCACAAGCTCCCAGGACAAACCAGTTTGTCCACCGAAGTAAAAAAGCTCTAACCGTAGACAACCTGCCGGCACAGTAGGCACCTAATACAAAAAAGCCCAGCCAGGTCAGAAATAGCTTGCCTTGATACTTAAAGAGAAAGCTTATTAAAGGTGATGACCAGGGTCTAATGTTATAGAAAAGCATGGCCACCCAAGCCAAGTAAAGGCCGAAAATAACCAGCGTCACTAAGCCGGCATGCTTCTCCACCCTTTGCCAGAGGGGTAAAACCAGGGGAAATAAAAGGTAAAACTGAAATATCAGCACAACAAAATACAAGTGATAAAAGCTCTCCCCCATTAAGAGGGCCTTGAGAAAAGGCATCCAGGCTTCGGTCAAATTAATTTCCCGGAAGCTAATATACTGCTTAAAAAGGAAATATAGTAAACTCCAGAGGAAATAAGGAACTAGTACATAAGTAATCCTCTTTCTGAAATAAGCTGACCAGTTGACTGAATGATAATCCCTATAATTATAAAAAAGCACAAAACCAGTTACAAACACAAAGGCCGGAATTGAAAACCTGGCAAACTGGTTAGCCAGGGTAACCGCAAGATGGTATGGGGAACCCTGGATTCCCAGCATCAGGGGTGTGGCCGTAATATGAATGATAATAACCGAGATAGCTGCTATGGCCCGCAACAAATCCAGTTCCGCCACCTTATCCCTGACCCCGTTAGTATGACCCCTCAACCCTGTCCACCTCCGTTAAACTAATTGGAGAGGTGGGAGCCAAAAGCCATCACCTCTCCAATGTTGAAATTATAACCTTAACGGCTTTTCTTGGCCACTGCTTTTTTAGCAGCCTCAACCAGGGCCTCCGCCGTTAGCCCAAAATGCTTCAGTAATTCATCAGGCTTTCCGGATTCCCCAAAGGTATCCCTCATACCAACCCGCTGAAGTGGTACTGGCTGGTGCTCGGACAGAGTTTCCGCCACAGCACTTCCCAAGCCCCCGATAATGCTGTGCTCCTCAGCAGTTACCACGGCCCCGCACTTTCTGGCGGCCTCCACAATGGCAAAGATATCCAGGGGCTTGATGGTATGTACATCTATTACCATGGCCTTGATTCCCTCGTCTGCTAAAATATCCGCAGCCTCCAGAGCCATGGAAACCATGATTCCGGTAGCAATAAGGGCCACATCCTCACCTTCACGCAGGGTTACCGCCTCACCAGGGGTAAACTTAAAGTCGTCCCCGTGCAGAACCGGAACCCCGGAGCGTCCCAGGCGAATATAGACAGGTCCTTTAATTTCAGCAGCAGCCTTGATGGCAGCCGCTGTCTCCACCGCGTCAGCCGGCACAAAAACGGTCATCCCCGGCAGAGACCTCATGATAGCTATATCTTCAATGGACTGGTGGGAGCCACCATCCTCACCCACTGTAATTCCCGCATGGGTGGCGGCAATTTTTACATTAAGTCTGGGATAGGCAATGCTATTACGAATTTGCTCAAAGGCCCGTCCCGTGGCAAACATGGCAAAGGTGCTGGCAAAGGGTATCTTGCCCACCGTGGCCAGACCGGCCGCTGTTACCATCATATTAGCCTCAGCTATACCCATATTAAAGAATCGCTCAGGGTAGTTTTTAAAGAAATCATAGGTCTTGGTAGACTTGGATAGGTCAGCATCTAAAACTACTACATCTTTATTTTCTGCTCCCAGGCGGACCAATTCCTGGCCATAGGCATCCCGGGTGGCGATTTTTTTAGTCATGGTAAATCTCCTCCTTGTTTAGGCCAGTTCTACGAGGGCTTGATCCCTCTGCTCCGGTTTTGGTGCATTACCATGCCAGCCGGCCTGGTTCTCCATAAAGCAGACCCCTTTACCCTTTACGGTTTTGGCAATTACCATGGTGGGCTTACCCTTAGTGGCCTTAGCTTCCTCTATGGCCGTCAGTATTTGAGCCAAATCATGTCCATCAATCTCAATTACCTGCCAGCCAAAGGCGCGCCATTTGTCAGCCAGGGGTGCTACACCCATGACTTCCTCCACAGGGCCGTCAATCTGTAGATTATTATAATCAAGGAAGGCAGTCAGATTATCCAATTTATAGTGGGCTGCAGCCATGGCGGCCTCCCATACTTGTCCTTCCTGAATCTCACCATCACCCAGCATTACATATACCCTCTGATCCCCACCATCCAGGCGCAACCCCATGGCCATGCCATTGGCCGCAGAAAGTCCCTGTCCCAGGGAACCGGTGGACATCTCTACCCCCGGTAATTTTTTCATATCAGGGTGCCCCTGCAGACGGCTCCCCAACTTTCTCAGGGTCTGAAGCTCCTCAACGGGGAAAAAGCCCTTTTCAGCCAGGGCAGCATACAACACCGGGGCAGCATGACCCTTAGACAACACAAACCTATCCCGACCCTGCCATTCCGGGTTTTCCGGGTCCAGCCTCATGGTATCAAAAAACAGTGCCGCAACCATGTCAGCCGCCGATAGGGAGCCACCAGGATGCCCTGAACCGGCTTCACATAACATGCTAATAATATGCCTTCGAATTGTTTTTGCCCTCTCCTGCAACTCAGCAATCTTTTGCTCCATTGTCTAACCCCCACTTTTATTTAATACCAAAATATGTACCCTTATTTTTTACCCTCAAGACCTTGAAAGCCCTCACCAAGAACCTCACTGACATGGGCCAAAATCACAAAGGCCCCAGGGTCCTGCTCTTGAACAATTGCCTTTAGCTTGGTTACCTGGGTTACTCCCACAATGGTCAGGATAACCTCCCGTTCCATTCCGGTATACATCCCCTTGCCCTTCCAGGCAGTGGCACCCCGATCCAATTCCTTGTTAATGGCGTCACCAACAGCCTCGGCTTTACTGGTGATGATGATAAAGGCCTTGGCCGAGGAAAAGCCCTCCAGTACCCGGTCGATAATCCAGGAAGTGAGGAAGATAGTAATTAGGGCGTACATGGCCAATTCCACTGATTGGAAAACAACACCTGCCCAAACTACAACTATGGCATCTATTAAGAACAATAGCTGACCGACATTAATACCCACATAGCTTCTCACAATGGCCGCAGCCAGCACAGTACCCCCAGTGGTTCCATTAAACCTGAACACAAGACCCAGGCCAATACCCATGAGAACTCCCCCGTAGAGGCTGGCCAGCAGCAAATCCTCAGTGATGAGGGGCATATGGGGCGCAAGTAAATCGATAAATAACGAAAGGGTAATCATCCCATAAAGGGAATTTACCGTAGAACGCCAGCCCAACCGCAGGCTTGACCAAATAAACAGGGGTATATTAAGGGCCAACATCACGGCACCAACCGGCAGGTTAACCATATAGTACAAAATGGTGGCAATGCCGCTTACCCCTCCCGCCGCTATTTTAGCGGGAACCAGGAAAGCATCCAACCCCAAAGCCGTTAAAAACACCCCAAAGGTTACCCCTAAATAAGATTTAAACCAGCGATAATACATACGCTAACAAAACCTTTCTAATTTTTAGACACCGTCATATTGCACATAAGGTCGGGTTTATCATACCCCAAAAAGTGTCAGCCTATTTTCACAATTGGTGACCATAAACAAACCTTATAAGTCTTCTACTCCCATCTAGCAAATCCTCCCAAAACCCAGAAATTTTGTCGAATATCAACCTTCGCCCCGGAAATGAGTCAAAAAATCGTCCCCTGCCTCACTTTCCAATCAGGGGACGATTCTTTTACTCATTTTTCCGTTATTCCCTTTGGGTGGTGCCGGCTTTGTCTTTCAAATAGGCGGCGATGAATTCGCCGATGTCGCCATCCATGACGGCGTGGACGTTGCCCTTTTCAACCCCTGTACGGTGGTCCTTGACCAGGTTATAGGGGTGAAAGACGTAGGATCTAATTTGGCTGCCCCAGGCGATCTCCTTCTGTTCACCACGTATGGCCGATAACTCTTCTTCTTTCTTGCGCAGCTCCAGATCAATCAGCTTGGCCTTTAGCAGCTTCATGGCCGCTGCCCGGTTGTAAATCTGGGAGCGTTCATTCTGACAGGCCACCACTATGCCGGTGGGCAGGTGAGTAATACGCACGGCTGAGTCAGTCTTATTAACGTGCTGCCCTCCAGCCCCCCCGGAGCGATAGGTATCAATTTTTAAATCTTCGGTTTTTATATCTACAGCTACTTCCTCATCTACCACCGGCAGTACATCCACCGAGGCAAAGGAGGTGTGCCTCCTGCCCGCTGTATCAAAGGGGGAGATGCGCACCAGACGGTGCACGCCCTTCTCCGAGCGCAGGTAGCCATAGGCATTTGGCCCCGAAACCTGGAAAGTGGCACTTTTTATACCGGCCTCATCCCCGGGCAGCAGGTCCAGCAGCTCAACCTTATAGTTTTGGTTCTCACAATAACGTGTATACATGCGCAGCAGCATCTGGGCCCAATCCTGGGACTCAGTTCCACCCGCTCCAGGATGAATGGCCAGGATAGCATCTGCCCGGTCATAGGGCCCCGCCAGCAAAACCTCCAACTCCATCTCATCCACTCTTTTTGCCAGTTCTGCCAAACCCGAGGTTAATTCATCCTCCAGCAGCGGGTCCTTCTCCCCCTCACAAAGCTCCAGCATCACCGCAAGATCCTGATAAGCACTCTCAAGGCCGGTAAAGGTCCCTACCCGTTCCTTCAGGCCAGCCAACCTCTGGTTAACCTTTTGGCTCCGCTCCACATCATCCCAGAACCCCTGACCCATCATCTCATGCTCTAATTTACCTATCTCAACTTCCTGTTCATCAATGTCAAAGAGAAACCCTCAAATCTCTAACTAGCTTCTCCAACCGCTCCAACTCACGCCTTACCTCCGCATAAACCAAGACCTTCACCCTCTCAAAACTAATATAAACAGTCCCGTAAACAAAGGACCCCAAAGAACTACCCTAAGCCAAGTCCTACCCTTTAGTCGCACAACATTTCTTATATTTCTTGCCACTGCCACATGGGCAGGGATCATTCCTGCCAGCCTGCTGCTCCTTGCGCACAGGCTGTTTTTGCCCTTCATCCCCAGAGCGGTTCTCCACCGTTACCCTCTGTTCCTTAGGCTGGGCGGGCACTAAGTTTACCCGGAAGATATACCTCACAGTATCATCCTGGATAGTGGCAATCATATTATTAAACATTTCAAAGGCTTCAAATTTATACTCGATGACCGGATCCTTTTGTCCGTAGGCCCTAAGACCAATGCCTTCGCGAAGTTGGTCCATGGCATCCAGATGATCCATCCACTTTTCATCCACCAGCCTGAGCAGAACCACCCGCTCAATTTCCCGCATGGTTTCGGCTCCAAGTTCCTCTTCACGAAGCCGATAAATCTCCAGGGATTTCTCCAGAAGCTCCTCCTTCAGAGCATCCCTGCCCATATCCTCCAGATCCTCCGGCTTCAAATCATGATTGGGCAGATATAGCTGGGAGGCATACTCCAGCAGGCCGGCCAAATCCCACTCTTCCTGGTGAACACCTTCGGGGGCATAGACTTCCACCGAGCGACCCACCACTGTGGCAATTGTCTCCTGGATGTTTTCTGCCATATTCTCGCTGGTCAATACCTTGCGGCGCTGCTCATAAATCAGCTCCCGCTGCTTGTTCATTACATCATCATATTTCAATACATGCTTACGAATATCAAAGTTGCGGTTTTCCACACGTTTCTGGGCGGTTTCAATGGATTTGGAAACTATTCCGGCCTCGATGGGCATATCCTCTTCCATCCCCAGGCGATTCATCAGCCCGGCAATATTGTCGGAGCCAAAGAGTCTCATCAAATCGTCTTCCAGGGAAATATAAAACTGGCTGGAGCCGGGATCTCCCTGGCGTCCTGCACGACCCCTCAACTGGTTATCAATACGGCGGCTTTCATGCCGTTCTGTACCTATTATATGCAGACCACCCAATTCAACCACCCGGTTGCGTTCCGCCACACATTGTCCACGGAAATGCTCAACCAGTTTATTATATTCGGCCTCGGCCTCTTCCTCTGCCAGTCCCCTCTTGCGTAGCTCATTCTGGGCTAAAATCTCCGGGTTACCACCAAGCAAAATATCGGTACCACGGCCGGCCATGTTGGTGGCAATGGTTACGGAATTTATGCGGCCTGCCTGGGCAATAATTTCAGCTTCCTTATCGTGAAACTTGGCGTTCAATACCTGATGAGGCACACCCTTTTTCTTCAGCAGACTGCTGATCATTTCAGATTTCTCGATGGAGATGGTACCCACCAGCACCGGCTGGCCCACGGCATGCCGCTTGGCCACATCCTCTACCACCGCCCGGTATTTAGCGCCCTCGGTTTTGTACACCACATCGGACATATCGTCACGAACCATGGCCCTGTTGGTGGGGATTACCACCACATCAAGACCATAAATACTGCGAAATTCATCTTCTTCAGTTAAGGCCGTACCGGTCATGCCTGCCAGCTTCTTATACATACGGAAGTAGTTTTGGAAGGTAATGGTGGCTAAGGTCTGAGATTCCCGCTCAATCTTAACTCCTTCCTTGGCCTCAATGGCCTGGTGCAGGCCATCGCTGTACCTACGGCCAAACATCAGACGGCCGGTAAATTCATCGACAATAACTACCTCTCCGTCTTTGACCACATAATCCTTGTCCCGTTTCATTAAACCGTGAGCCTTCAGGGCCTGGTTCAGGTGGTGGCTTAACTCCATGTGGGTATCGTCATAGAGGTTGCCTACATTAAGCATTTTCTCCACCTTGGCCACACCCTCTTCGGTAAGCAGCACGGTGTGGGCCTTTTCATCCACAGTAAAATCAATATCCTTAATCAGCTTAGGCACTATTTTTGCCATGGTGTAATAGAGATCCGTGGGCTTATCAGCCGCACCCGAGATAATCAGGGGAGTTCTGGCCTCATCTATTAAAATACTGTCCACTTCGTCCACAATGGCGAAGTTAAGATTTCTTTGAACTACCTGGGCAGGGTTAACAGCCATATTATCCCGCAGGTAATCAAAACCAAACTCATTGTTTGTCCCGTAGGTAATATCGGAATTATAAGCCCGGCGCCTCTCATCAGAATCCAGCCCATGGACAATTAGACCCACCGACAGACCTAAAAATCTGTACAGCTGTCCCATCCAGTCACTGTCACGGGTAGCCAGATAATCGTTCACGGTAATCACGTGAACTCCCTCACCCTTTAAGGCATTAAGATAAACCGGCAGGGTTGCCACCAAGGTTTTACCTTCACCGGTTTTCATTTCAGAAATACGTCCCTGGTGCAGCACCATGCCGCCAATAAGCTGAACATCAAAGTGACGCATACCCAGCACCCGCTTGGATGCCTCCCTTACCACCGCAAAGGCCTGGGGCAGGATGTCATCCAGGGTTTGTCCGTTTTCTAAAAGCTGCTTAAATTCCACAGTCTTACCCTGCAACTCCTGGTCGGTCAAGGCCGCCATCTGGGGCTCCAGCCCATTAATATCTTCCACAACCCGCTGCAATTTTTTAATTACCCGGGCGTTATCATCAAACAAGCCCTTGATAAAATTTAACACCGGTTTCCCACCTTTCCGAAATTAAACAACACAAGCTATTAAGTTAATAAGTTAGGTGCCTGGCACCCGAATTAAGCTTACAATAACACCTAATTCTAACATTTGCGGTTTTTCAAATCAAGCGGGGGGACTGGGGCTGGTATAAATCTAAAGGCACGCCTGGGGCGTGCCTTTTCTTGGTCCTATTAAAACTCCGGCTCGATTAAGCCGTAATTACCGTCTTTGCGCTTGTAGATTACGTTGACCTGCTCGGATTCTGCATTTGAAAATACGAAGAAGTCGTGGCCCAGCATGTTCATCTGCATGATGGCCTCATCCATTGGCATGGGCTTAATGGCAAAACGCTTTGTCTTGATTACCTTTGGGGTTTCGTCCTCAAACTTGTCGGCAGCTCCATTATCCGCAAGGACCTTTCCTGCCCGGCGGTTAAGCTTGCCCTTGTAACGGCTGATTTGTCTCTCAATCTTTTCAACCACCAAATCAATGGAAGAATACATATCTCCGGTAGCCTCTTCACCCCTAAGCAGCATACCGTTAACGGGAATGGTAACCTCAATCTTCTGTGCGTCTCCCTCAACAACAAGAGTGGCCTGGGCTTCCCCCAAATTATCCAGGAACCTGTCAAGTTTCCCAAGACGCTTTTCCACATAGTCCCTCAGGGCTGGGGTAACCTGAATGTTCTTACCGCGAACTTGTACCTTCATTAAACTTCCACTCCTTTCGCAGCTAGAAAATACTTCCTGAGATAGTATTCCCGAAATCCACCAAAATTCCTGCATTTATTTATAAAATTTTTAAACCCCGGCCATTGGCCGGGGTGTTAGTTTCATTTGCTTAAATTAACGCTTAGTTACGTTAGCAGCCTGGGGACCACGAGCGCCTTCAACGATGTCGAATTCAACTTCTTGTCCTTCTGCCAGACTTTTAAAGCCATCTTCTTGGATTGCGGAAAAGTGAACGAAAACATCGCCACCTTCTTCTCTTTCAATGAAACCATAACCTTTTTCCGCGTTGAACCATTTAACCTTGCCGAGCATTTACATTCCTCACTTTCAAAATACTTTCCAGAGTCCCAGTAGGACTCACGTGGAGTAATATTATCACTTTATAACATTATCTGTCAAGTAAAAGCTCCCTACCTTTCTTGCCGCCCTCATGTCGAAAAATTCCTTAGGGAAAAGGGTTTTCCTGTGGACAATGTGGATAAGTCTGTTAATAACCCATTAAATCAAGGGTCTTACTGTGGACATGAGGAAAATCATATGGTATTTTTTGTCACATCCTTAGTGCTATTGGCACAATTTTTGTAGAAGTTTTATACTTCCAGTATTTACCATTTATTCCAGTTTTATTCCAAAACAGTGATTACGTCACAATTTAAGGTCTTTGGACCGACCAATTACCATTTATCGGGGCAAATCGAAGTATTATCTGCAAAAATAAGTTCTTCCTAAATGCAAATATATTTTACCACTGTGAATGCAACAAATTACATCCACCGAAATTGATTTAATAGTCTCACAATTCGTCTATTGTCACCATTACGTGTTATTATTTAGTTAACAAAATAATAACATACAGAAGGTGTAGAAAATGGTTGCCATATTAAAAATTTTACTGGTTTTTTCACTAATTATTATCCTACTTCGGAAAAGAATCAGCTTAGGGACCACCATGCTGGTATCCAGCGGTTTGCTGGGCCTGCTTTTCGGCCTTGGCCCTGCCCCACTATTAAAGCAATTTTTCCTTACATTAATCCATCCGGCCACTATTTCCCTTATTTCAGCCCTGGTCTTGATCATGATTCTAGAATCGGTAATGAGAAATACCGGCATGCTAAAGGCCATGACCGACTCCTTACTTAAACTACCCTTAAATCCCCTTGTACTGATAGCATCTATCCCGGCAATTATCGGCTTTTTGCCCTCTGCCGGAGGGGCAAGATTTTCCGCCCCCCTGGTTGATCAAGCCACCTCCAATATGTCCTTTCAACCGGAGGATAAGGTGTTCATCAACTACTGGTTTAGACACATGTGGGAATACTGCCTCCCCCTTTACCCGGGCCTACTCCTGGCGGCACATATTTCCGGAGTTCCCCTGGGAACCCTCATCCTCTGGCAGTGGCCCTTTGCGGTAATTTGGGCACTCCTAGGATATTGGTATATCTTCCGTCCCTTCGGAGGAGATAAAGAGGCTGCAGCAGCAACAGAGGCCGGTACAGAAGCCCTGCCTAAACAAGAAGAGGGTCACTCCTTGATGGACTTAATAAAGACCACCTGGCCCCTTTGGTGTACCGTTTTACTGGTCCTCGCCCATGTTTCCATCGTTATTTCCATCATCGGGGTTCTATTGCTGCTAATCATTCAGAAACGCTATCCCCTCCAGCCTTTAATAAAAACAATCTTTGAGCCCCTTACAGCCCGTATCGTTTTTTTAACCTGGGGGACCCTGGCCTTCAAGGACGTCCTTGAGGCCTCCGGGGCGGTTAACCAATTGAGCAGTGCCATCTCCTCCTTTGGCTTTTCCCCGGTCATTATCCTAATCCTCCTGCCTTTAGCCGTTGGGATGCTGACCGGCTTACTGCAGGCCTGCATTGGGGTATCCTTCCCACTGGTCATGAGTTTCATTGAGCCCTCAGGGGCCTATGTAATGCTTGCCTATATCTCCGGGGTAGCTGGGGTTATGATTTCGCCCGTACACCTTTGCCTTGTTTTATCCATCGAATATTTTAAAGCGGATTTTACCCGCTCCTATAAACCCCTGCTGATGCCAAGCTTGCTGGTTGTAGGTATCGCCCTGGGGGCATTTGCGGTATTGAGATGACCCTAACCTCGGGCAGCCGTGGCCACATATACCGGACCGGCGCCTGCGGCAAGAAGGGCTTCTGCCAGGGCCGCTGCCGTAAAACCTGTTGTAAATACATCATCAATAATTAATACGGATTTTCCATAAACCTCCGAGGGGTCAGCTATAGCAAAGGCCTCCCGGAGGTTTTGCTGTCTTTCCTCCCGGCTAAGACCAGTTTGATGGGGTGTTTCAAGCTTTTTCACAACTGCATGGGAAAGCAAGGGCAATTTTAACTCCCTGGCGATATACCTAGCCAACAGCTCCGCCTGGTTAAAACCCCGCTCTCTGATCCTTTGAGCAGAAGCAGGCACCGGAACCACAGCCAGCACCTGGGAAAAATGTCCATTACTTCTGATTACCTTAATCATTAGCTCAGCCAGTAATGGGGCCAAGACTTTCCTGCCCCGGTATTTTAACAGGTGAATGGCCTCCTTTAAATACCCTTGATAGGGTCCTGCCGCCATGGCCATGGCAAAGGGAGGTGCATCCCTGCCGCAGAAAACACACCTGTGTTTTTCCATCTCAGCCGGGGCAAGGGGCTTTCCGCACAGGCAACACTTTGGCAGTTTCCTCCAGCCTTCCAACCACTCCAAGCAACGGCTGCATAAGCCCTCCGGCTTTCCCCTGTAACCACATAGGGGACAGCCTGATTTAACGGGAAATATTAAATTCAGCAGGGCATCTAGCAGTGAGCCCATGGAGTGCCTCCTAGCAATAGATTTTATTAGTACTTCTCTATGTCACAATCTAATCCTTCAATAAAAAATGAGAGGGGCGGGAATATCCCGCCCCGATGGTTAGATTAATTCCATTTCCACAACATCACGGTTAACAACCCGGGCGCCTGCTGCACTAACCAGGTTACCGCCTGTACTGTAGAATACATTACTGCTAACGATCTGATCCATGGCTGCTTTCACTTCAGTGGCCTGAAGGTTTTCCTTGGGATCGGAAACCCTCAGGGTAACCTTGCTGCCGGCTTCATTTATAAATATAAGTTCCAGGGTTTGAGCCATAGTTTACCTCCTCTCTATTCCTCAACCAGTTCACTTTCATCGACCCGGAATACCGCTACCAGGACTTTGCTCTGCAGTCCGTTTAAGGCCATGGCTGCATCGTATAAATCACTATCACTGGCAGTAACCTTGACCTTAGAGAAGCTCCTGTTAACGAATACCGGCTGACCGCTGCCGTTTACCCCGTTGTTATACCTTAGCCTCAAGGTACACAGATAGGGCTCCTTTGATATGGGCATTATACCATCCTCCTTTTCTCCAGGCCTGATTCATGTGAAGTACTTCAAATACAGTTTAACCCTTCATCGGTAATTTGGAAAAAAATGAGTTAGTTCTTATATTTATACATATCAAACAAACCTAAGATTTATATTCCAACAACTCGGCCCTTTTATAGGCTTGTCAGTACAAAGTAATCTTAGGCCATAAAGAAAGACACCCCTACCAAGGTGTCTAAAATGC
>NZ_JARPTC010000018.1:0-77200 GCF_030577015.1 Desulforamulus aquiferis
CTCCCCCACAGGCAAATGCCTTGCCACTACCAGGTGGAGATCCACATGGCGGTATTGACCTGACTTGCGGGTTCTAAGTCCATGATACTCTATAAACTGACCCGAATAGCCAGCTAGAATAGTCTTGATAACTTCCTCTTCCTCCCGGGGTAAACTAGTATCCAACATGCTGCCCAGAGAATCTTTGATTAAATCCACCGCAGCCTTAACTATCAGCAGGCCAACTCCAATGGCGATAATAGGGTCCAATATGGTATATCCGGTCAAATAAATCGCCCCCAGACCAAACAAAACACCCAGGGATGTATAAACATCCGTCCGTAGATGCCAGCCATCGGCGATAAGGGCAGGTGACTCAGTCTCTTTGCCGGTTTTTATTAAAATTCTTGATATGACTATATTCACCAGGGCTGAAATGACCATCACAGCGGCACCTAAACCCAGTGAGTGAATTTCACCACCACCCCGAAGCAGCCTGGGTACGGCTTGAACAAAAATACCAATGGCAGCAGCTATAATTAATAGGGCCTCTATGATACTGGCCAGGTTTTCAAACTTGCCATGTCCGTAGGGGTGTTTTTCATCGGCTGGCTTACCTGATTGACGAACAGCCAGAAAGGCAATGATAGCTGCAATTAAATCCAACCCTGAGTGAATGGCCTCAGAAATAACAGCTGCAGAGCCCATTGCTAAGCCTACCCAAAGCTTCCCCAGGGTCAGGGTAGTATTAGATATAATCGACAGCCGTGCCACCCTTATTTTCTTTTTTTGTACATTTTCCACCTCAAGGAACCCCCCGTATTCAGCTAAAAATAAAAAACCCATGAAACCCCATCTTGTTGAGGATCAGATGAAGTCCCACGGGTTTTACCGCTGCCTAATCGGCCTGGCCTTTTTAATAAATGGCCTGACGGTGTCAGTATAACATACAGGAGTTTTGCTAGCAACCAACTGCCTGTCTAAAAATTATTCAGGAAACCAACCAAGAATCGGTTTACGGGCTGCAGATACTTCATCCAGCCTCCGAACCGGAGTAGAATAGGGCGCTTCCTTCATGGCCTCCGGATTTTTTCCTGCCTCCTCCAGTACTTGAATCATATTTTCAGCAAATAGATCAAGGGTTTCCTTGCTCTCTGTTTCTGTGGGCTCCACCATGATAGCCTCCTCCACAATAAGGGGAAAATATATGGTTGGTGGATGATAGCCATAATCAAGCAGGCCCTTGGCAAGATCCAAAGTTTTGATGCCCTTTTCCCTTAATTCCTTAGGAGGGGTAGCAACAAATTCATGCATACAGGTCCTTTCAAAGGGAATATTCATGGGCCCACTCAATTTTTTCATTAAATAATTGGCGTTAAGGACGGCATACCGGGAAACTTGCTTTAGACCCTGGCCGCCTAAGGCCCTAAGATAACTATAGGCCTTAACCACCACACCCAAATTCCCATAGAAGGACTTAACCCTGCCGATGGATTTGGGAAGATTATAGTCAAGATAATATGTTCCTTCCTTCTCATCCACCAATGGCTTAGGCAAAAATTCCGCCAATTCCTTTTTTACTCCCACGGGACCGGAGCCAGGACCCCCGCCTCCATGGGGAGTGGCAAAGGTTTTGTGTAAATTAAGGTGCACAACATCAAAGCCCATATCTCCAGGTCGGGCATACCCCATAATGGCATTTAGATTCGCCCCGTCATAGTATAGCAAGCCCCCCGCATCATGTACCAGGTTTGCAATTTCTGTAATATTATCTTCAAATAATCCCAGGGTGCTAGGGTTTGTAAGCATAAGGGCTGCCACATCCGGGCCAAGAACCTGTTTTAAAGCTTCCAGGTCAACCCCGCCACGGCTGTCTGATTTAACCTCCACCACCTTGAACCCGCAGAGGGTAGCGGTGGCTGGATTTGTTCCGTGGGCTGAATCTGGTACGACTACCTTGTTCCTTCCAGTTTCACCCTTACTCTCCAGGTAAGCCTTAATAATCAGCATGCCGGTCATCTCACCGTGGGCCCCTGCTGCAGGCTGCAGTGTAAAGGCATCCATCCCGGTTATCTCTGCTAAATCACACTGGGTCTGATACATTAGAGCCAGGGAACCCTGGCATAATTCCTCGTTTTGGTAGGGGTGTAAATTGGCAAAGCCACCAAGGCTTGCAGCATCTTCAGCAAATTTAGGATTATATTTCATGGTACATGAACCCAGGGGATAAAAACCCACATCCACACCAAAATTCATCCGGGATAGGCGGGTAAAATGTCTGACCGCATCCAGCTCACTTACTTCGGGTAGGGGAACTTCACCTCCCCGAAGTAAGTCTGTGGGAATAAGCTCATCTATATTGATTTGAGGCACATCACTGTCTGGTATGCTTACACCCTGACGTCCTGGGGAACTAAGTTCGAAAATCAGCTTTTCAGTCATTATATCGCCCCCAGTTTCTCAACTAATAAATCCATTTCTTGCCTGGTCCGCTTCTCGGTCACGCACAGTAACATGTGTCCTGCCAGTTCAGGATAGTAATTCCCAAGGTCCAAACCACCAATAATATTGTTTTCCAGCAACAGCCTATTGATAACAGCTGGCTTCTCTTTGGTTTTTAATACAAATTCTTTAAACACGGGCTTTTGCCAGGGTACTGAAAAGCCGGGCACCTGGGACAGCTTACTTCTAAGATAGGCTGTCTTTTGCAGGCACAGCTTAGCGACCTTAGCAAAACCCTGTTTTCCTAAAAGGGATAAGTAAATTGTAGCAGCCAGGGCACAAAGAGCCTGGTTGGAACAGATATTTGACGTGGCCTTATCCCGACGGATGTGCTGCTCCCTGGCTTGCAGGGTTAGCACATAGGCCCTCTTGCCTTCAACATCCTTGGTCTGACCAACTATACGGCCCGGCATTCTTCTAAGGTACTTTTCCCGGCAGGCTAAAAAGCCTAAATAGGGTCCCCCAAAGGATAAGGGAAGACCCAGGGCTTGACCTTCACCCACAACAATATCTGCCCCGCAGCTCCCTGGTGATTTTAGCAAGGCCAGGGCTATGGGATCAGCACATACCACCAGTAATGCCCCAACCTTATGGGCAGCCTCCGCCATGGTAGCTAAGTCTTCAATGTTACCAAAAAAGTTTGGGTACTGAACTAAAACCGCTGCAGTTCCTTTATCGACTAATATCTCTAATTCGCTGGTTTTAGTGATACCCTCCTGGAAGGATATTTCCTTAACTTCTATGCCTGGACCATACATATAGGTACTAAGGACCTCCCGATACTCCGGGTGTACCGTTCTGGCAACCACTACCTTATCTCTCCTGGTTGCTGCACAGGCCATCAGGGCTGCCTCAGCCAGAGCACTAGCACCATCGTACATAGAGGCATTGGCGGCATCCATGCCTGTCAGGGCACAAATCATGGTTTGATATTCAAAGATGGACTGTAATACCCCCTGGCTGATTTCCGGCTGGTAGGGTGTGTAGGCTGTATAAAATTCTGCCCGGGATAAAATGTGTTTAATGGCACTGGGGATATAATGATCATAGGCCCCGGCACCAAGAAAACAAATATTATCTTCCATCCCCTTATTCTGGACCGCCAGTGATGCCAAGTGTCGGGAAACTTCCATTTCCGATAGACCCCCCGGGACTTTAAGCTCCCCTTCAAACCTGACATTTTGTGGGATATCCTTAAAAAGATTATCAATATTATCTATCTTGAGATAAGAAAGCATCTCGTTAAGTTCATGATCGGTATGGGGTATAAAATGCAAATTAATTACCCTCTTCCAGCAAATTCTTATATTCTTCTGCACTAAGAAGTCCATCCAGTTGGGATGGGTCTGACATTTCCACCGCTATTAGCCAACCCTTGCCATAGGGATCCTGGTTGACAATTTCCGGTGAATCCGTCGGTTGCTCATTAACTTCTACCACCTCACCGCTAATGGGACTATACAGGTCACTGGCGGTCTTTACTGATTCCACCACGCCGAAGGTATCCTCCGCCCCCACAGTATCCCCTAGGGCAGGAAGCTCAACAAAGACAATATCTCCCAGGGAATCCTGGGCAAATTCTGTGATTCCAATAACTGCCTTGTTTCCTTCTACCCTCACCCACTCGTGATCTTTACTGTACTTTAACTCTGCCGGTATTTTCATGTATTAACCCTCCCGCTTGTAAAATGGTTTTGGCACAACAACTGCCTTCACAGGCTTATCCCTAATTAAAACTTCCAAAATATTTTCATTCTCTGCCCACTTTGACTTAACATAGGCCAGGGCCAGGTTTTTTCCCAGGGTAGGGGCAAAGGTGCCGGAAGTTACCCAACCTACCCTGTTCCCTTCTTTGGTAACGGAATAATTCTGCCTGGGTATACCCCTCTCAAGCATCTCTAAGCTAACCAACCTATACTCCGTCCCTCCTTGACTTTCTTTCCACAGACTATCCCTGCCGATAAATTCACCTTTATTAAACTTTACCGTCCAGCCCAAACCGGCCATCAAGGGTGAGATATCATCGGTAAGCTCGTGTCCGTATAAAGCCAAGCATGCTTCAAAACGCAAAGTATCCCTGGCTCCAAGCCCAATTGGCTTAATACCCTCGGGCTCCCCGGCACTCATCAAACCTAGCCAGATTTTTTCCCCAAATTCTGAAGGGAAATATAGCTCAAAGCCATCCTCACCTGTGTAGCCGGTCCTGGAAATAAGGCAATTACAGCCCAGAACATCACCGTACACAAAATTAAAGTATTTAATCTCCCTAAGCTCTACCATGGTTAATTTCTGTAATATACTTTGGGCAGTTGGTCCTTGCAAAGCAAGCTGACAGGTATTATCGGAAACGTTGTGCACCAAAGTATTTTCGCCGGCTTGATTTACCACCCAGTTATAATCCTTATCAATATTTGCAGCATTAACTACTAAAAGATATTTTTCTTGACCAATCATATATATTAACAAATCATCCACAGTACCACCCTGCTGATTGCACATGGGGGAATACAGAGCCTTGCCCGGGCTAAGCCGATTTATATCATTGGTAATCAATCTTTGTAATAGCTCCTTAGCCCCCTGTCCCTCAACTTCAATTTCTCCCATATGAGAAACGTCAAATAATCCGGCAGCACTTCTTACAGCCTGATGTTCCTTGATAATTCCCTCATATTGAATGGGCATCTGCCAGTTGCCAAATTCGACCATCTTAGCTCCTGACGACAGATGGATGTCATATAGAGGTGTTCTCTTAAACTGAGACACACTCAACCACCTCCTTGTTTTTATTATGTTCTAGGTGAAGAATTATTACGCCGGGTGATATAAATACAAAAAGACAGAGAAATACCATTTAGCTGGTATTCTCTGTCCCTTAAACCTGAGAGATGACTTCGCAATCTACAGAAGCTTCCCCTTTGGTGTCCCGCACTGCTCAGTTTAGCAGGAACTCTCCAGAGTTTCGTCCGGCCGCAGTCCTTTTGCCTGAGAGTTTTGCCAATCTCCTCAGCAAGAAATTGGTTTGCTCCTTCGGCGCCCAAATATGGACCTCTCCCACAACCATCATCCGTACATTTAACTTTATATTACCCATATTCTTTTCAAACTGGAAAATTCCTCTTAAGTAAAAAAAATTTTTAACAAAGCATATCTTTTTCCTTCGGGGAGATAATACTACCATCAAGGTTCAATGATTATTATCCGGTCTAAGATATCGGCCTTTTCCCTAGTGGGTCTGGGAGTACAGGTTTGCTATCTCTCGGCTTGGGTAAAGATCATTGTGACTTTGTAAAAAAGGACCCTCCCTTTAGGGAGGGTTCCTTGTTCACACAGGAGGCTAGCTACCATGTCTAAATCAGTAACTAAAAGGACTAAATCAGCATCGCCCAATTCAACTGCCAAAAAGAAAGAAAAGAAGCCTACCCCCATGGATCTTCTCAAGCTAGAAATTGCCGAGGAACTGGGCCTAGCAGAAAAAATAAAAGCCGACGGCTGGGGCGGCCTTACCTCCGCCGAATCCGGCCGCATCGGCGGCATCATCACCCAACGGGCCAAAAAAGGCCTCATCGACCTAAACGCCCTGAGGGAATCTTAGACACAAACCACAACAAGGAACTTGCGAGAGCGTAGCGTTGGAAATGCCGTCTGCCGCGGACTTCTACAAATACAAATAGAAGCCCTTCTTCTAAACACATAACCCAAAGGCAGATGGCTTTTCCAAAAGCGGAGCGGAGCACGGGCTGCGTTCCCTAGCCCGAAGATCCACATAGAAATGCATTATGAGGGCGTACCAGATGCTTCTCCTGCCTCCCTGTGCGTTGAATACAACCATCATATACCACAACAAGGAAACTTGCGGGAGCGCAGCGTTGGAAATGCCGTCTGACGCGGACTTCTACAAACACATCAAGGGTCCTGCAGACAAACTCTACAGGACCCTTAAGAATTAGATTCAAAAAACAGTACAATACCAGCCTAACAGTGATGCTTCTTCACCACATCCGCACACCTCGGACAAAGGGTCCCATGCTCACTATCCGCTCCAACCTTAGAATGATACATCCAACACCGTTCACACTTTTCCCCACCTGCCGGAGAAACCCTGACAGCCAATTCCATTTCCTCCGACTTACTGGCACCTGCAGCAGCTTCCGATATGGGGTGCAGCTCAACTCCAGATACAATGAAGATAGTGGCCAGCTCAGAGGACATTTCTTTAAGGAATTCTTCGACTTCGCCGCCAGCATAAAGATCCACCTTAGCCTCTAAAGCATTACCAATAACTTTATTTTGACGGGCCACTTCCAGTGCCTTCAAAACCTCCTTACGGATGTCGTAAACCTTATCCCACTTTTTCTCCAACTCCGGATCAATATATTCTACATTAACCTCGGGCATATCTAACAGCTGCACACTGGGAAGCCTCTCCCCAACCACCGGCATATGCTTATAAATTTCCTCGGTTGTAAAGGCCAATACCGGCACCAGCAAACGCATCAGGGCATCTAGAGTTTCATAAAGCACCGTCTGGGCTGCCCGGCGTTCCAGGGAGGCCGGGGGTGCAGTGTAGAGGCGGTCCTTAATGATATCCAGGTAGAAGGCGCTTAAATCAAGAACACAGAAATTGTGCACTGCATGGTAAACCACATGGAACTCATAGTTCCCATAGGCTGCCAGTACTTTCTTGATTAACTTGTGCAGTTCCATCAGGGCCACCCGGTCTAATTCCGGAAGCTCCTTATAGTCAACCTTATCCTTAGCCGGATCAAAATCATTGATGTTACCCAGCAAGAAGCGAGCGGTGTTTCTGATTTTACGATATGACTCGGTCATCTGTTTAAGAATATTTTGTGAAACAGATAAATCGCCCCGGTAATCTGCAGAGGAAACCCAAAGCCTCAAAATATCCGCACCCATTTGATTAATTACCTTAAGGGGATCCACCACATTGCCCAGGGATTTGGACATTTTACGACCCTTCTCATCCACCACAAAGCCATGGGTCAACACAGTCTTATAGGGTGGCTTTCCGGTAACTGCCACTGAGGTGGACAGGGAAGAGTTAAACCAACCCCTGTGCTGGTCACTACCCTCAAGATATAAATCAGCAGGCCGCTGCAATTCAGGCCAAAGCTCAGGCTGGTCTAAAACAGAAAGGTGACTTGAACCTGAATCAAACCAGACATCCATGATATCTGTTTCCTTGCGGTAGCTGCTGCCCTTGCCGCAGTGATTGCAGCTTAAACCAGGGGGTACAAGTTCATTGGCCTCCTTGGCAAACCAAATGTCAGATCCATGCTCCTTAAACAGCTTTTGGATATGGGCAATGGTTTCTTCGGTAATAATTTCTTTACCACAGTCATTACAATAAAAAATTGGAATAGGCACGCCCCAGGTGCGCTGACGTGATACACACCAGTCACCCCGTCCCTCAACCATATTATAGATACGGTCCTCACCCCAGGAGGGAACCCACTTTACGTTACGAATGGCATTAAGGGCTTCCTGCCGGAAACCCTCCACCGAGGCAAACCACTGCTCGGTGGCACGGAAAAAGATGGGCTGTTTACAACGCCAGCAGTGGGGATACTGGTGCTTAATATTATTATGACCCATTAAAACTTCCCGTTCCTTGAGTTCCTCGAGGATTGTTTTATTGGCATCAAGGATAAATTGTCCCTGGAATTTCCCTCCCTCAGAGGTAAACTTACCTCTATCATCAAGGGGAGAAATGACAGGCAAATTATATTTCTTACCCACGGCAAAATCCTCTTCACCATGGCCAGGGGCGGTATGAACACAACCGGTACCTGCTTCCAAAGTCACGTGTTCACCTAAAATAACAAGGGATTCCCTTTCCATAAAGGGGTGCTGGCAGACCACATTTTCCAACTGCTCACCTTTAAATGTTTCTAATACCTGAGCCTCTTCCACACCCACAACCTGCTTGAAGGCCTCTAATAATTCCTTGGCCACAACAATTTTCTGTTCTGCAACCACTGCTAAGACATATTCAAATTCAGGGTGTACACTGATGGCAACGTTGGCTGGCAGTGTCCAGGGTGTGGTGGTCCAAATTACCACCGAAGCATCCTGGGGCAAGGTCCCTTTACCATCTTTAACAGCAAACTTAACATAGACTGAAGGGGATGTCTTATCGGCATATTCTACTTCTGCTTCAGCCAAAGCTGTTTCACAGCTGGCACACCAGTAAACCGGCTTCAAGCCTTTATAAATATAGCCCTTTTTAGCCATCTCGCCAAATACTCGAATTTGAGTGGCCTCATATTGGGGTAGCAGTGTATAGTAAGGGCGATCCCAATCCCCCCGTACCCCTAGCCTTTGGAATTCTTCACTTTGAATTTTGGCATATTCCAGGGCATAATCCTTACATTTGTTTCTAAATTCTACCGGGCTTACCTGATGTCGATTAATCCCCATGGCCTTAATGGCCTGCTGCTCAATGGGTAAACCATGGGTGTCCCAACCGGGAATATAGGGTGCGTCATAACCACTCATGGAGCGGTACTTAACCACCATATCCTTTAAAACCTTATTTAAGGTGTGACCCAGGTGAATATGACCGTTGGCATAGGGCGGGCCATCATGGAGAATATATTTATTCTTACCTTTATTTTTCTCCTGGACCTTCTTATAAAGGTCAATTTCGGCCCAATATTTTAACATGTCCGGTTCCCTCTGGGGTAAGTTCCCCCGCATGGGAAATTCCGTTTGGGGCAAATTTAAGGTTTTGCTGTAATCCACTGAAAAATCCTCCTGACTGAATGTAGTCTTTTAATAAAATAGAAAAAACAAAAACCCGTCCGCAAGGGACGAGTTTATTACCCGTGGTACCACCCTAATGAACAGAGCCTCGCCCTGAACACTCGAATACCTATAACGGCGGTTAACCGGCCTGGCTTACTTAAGATTTCAGCAGGCACCTCCCGGGTGATCTTAAACTTGGTTCTGATCCGGTTCGCACCTATACCGGACTCTCTGAACAGAAACCTTAAAGTCTACTATCCCGTTCTCTGGTTTTTAAACAATATACAATAAACAGTACTATTATATCCAAATATACGGGGCGGGTCAACATATTAGCCGAGAACCTCCCTAGCTCCTTTTGCTGATATGCCATTTATTCTAAGCAATTTATTCCTGCCCGTATGTCCTGAAAGAACTTCTACATTAGATTTAGCAATGCCAAATAGCTCGGCAAAAAACTTGCAGCAGGCCGCATTGGCCGCACCATCAACAGGGGGAGCCGTTAGCCTGACCTTGATAGCCCCTTCAAATTCCCCGGCCAGGCAATTTTTTGAGGACCGGGGCTGAACCCGGACCTTAATCACAACACCCATATCGTCTTGCTTAATATCTATCATCTAACACCATCCATTAGGCGGTGTTTTCCTCATCAACTGCAAGTTTATCATCAACCATTTGTAGTTGAGCTTCTAGAAAGGCTTTAAATTTAACCCTGAAGATGTTGGACTGTTTTTCCAGCCTGCGATATTCCTCAAGTATGGCCCCTACCCTTTCATCCGCCAGCTTTAACATTTCCTCCGCCTTGCCGGAGGCCTCTTTTAATACCTGTTCAGCCTCTTCTTCGGCCCTTTGTTTAATGGTCCGAGCAGCCACTTCAGCCTGCTCCAGCATAATTTTAGATTCCCTTTCGGCATTGTTCCTCATATCCTCAGAACTCTTTTGGGCCATAACCAGAGTCCGTTGCAAAGCATCCTCTAAATCACGGTAGTGAACTATACTGTCTTCAGCCTGGGCCAAACGTTCTTTTAATTCATGATTTTCTACAAATAGCCGTTCGTAGTTTTCCTTGACCTTCTGCACCCAGTTTTCTACCTGCTTAGCATCATAACCTCTGATAGACTTAGTAAATTCCTTGGTTTGAATTTCTCCAGGGGTTAAAATGGACATCCTGGCACCTCCTAGTTCTTGTTATAGCCATGTTTATTTAGTACAGACTAAAAGGCATTCTTCTATGATCCTTATAAGACTAACAGCTATAAATATCTTCTTAACAATATACTTATTCGGCCGCTGCGGGTATTTCCTTTAACCTCTGCCACCTCCACCCGCCCCCGCCCCCTCATGGAAATCATGTCTCCTTCCTTGATGCCGGCGGAAACATTGGAGCAGGTCTGCCAATTTAAGCTTAATTTTTCGGCAAGGATTTCCCTGGCTATTCGACTCCGGGAAGTGCTAAAGCCTGCGGCAGCAATTGCATCCAAACGAAGGGAAGCAACGGTAGATCTAATCTCCTTAACAGTCTTTTCCGGTAAAACCAGCTTATCCATTTCCAGTTGGGATACTTCCACGCCAACCCGTTGTACTTTGGTTAAGTTAGCCCTTAAATAGGACGCCACGTCATTGGCGACTAGCACCTGGCAACCTTCCCCGGTTACTAACAAATCACCGATCATTTCCCTTTTGATACCCAAACCCAGTATAGCTCCCAGGAAATCTCGATGGCTTACCTTGTTCATTTTAAAATTCCCTGCAATGGATAACAGGGCCATTTCGAAATCCACTTCCTCTAAGGTCATATAATCAGGAAATATTGCGGTGCGAACCCTTTCGGCAATGGGGAATCCACCCTCTGTGGCAAACTCAATATCCGTTAGGCGTTCCAGTACTGAAATGATAAGACCCGTATGATACGGGTCATGAAAATTCGTAAGCATAGGTCGATGATTTGTCAGGACAATCTCAACCCGGTCCAATACTTTAGCCAGCAAAGCCCGTTCTTCCCGTTCTCTGATATGCCCTATTAATAAATCTCGTTTTAGCTTCATTTTATTCACTACAACATCATACCTATAATTAAACGGCGAATAATATCTAAAACCCAAAAGGCCGCTAAGGGGGAAATGTCTATAGCACCAATGGGCGGGATAATCCTTCTGAAGATGTTAAGATATGGGTCGGTTGTTTCATACAGGAATCTAATAATTGGATTGTATGGATTATGCCTGAACCAGGAAAGAATTATTCTTCCAAACAACATGATTTGATATACCCAAAAGGCTACGTTAATAAACGAAACAATAGTATACATGATTCACCCCATCATTTTGTTATTTAACTATTCTGATTTAACCCAGGGAAAAATACTCTTTTCCTTAGTTTCTCTCCCACTTTCATTAGCTATGTCAATACTGCTGGGCACAAAAAGGAAAATTCCCTGTCCTACCTTCTGCATATTACCACCAAGGGCAAAGGTAGTTCCGCTGATAAAGTCAACAATTCTGCGAGCCTGATCCTGTTCGGCCTTTTCCAAATTAATAATGACAGCTCTGCGGTTTTTTAAGTTGTCGGCAATACCCTGGGCTTCTTCAAAGGAGGCTGGGTCACATACCACAACTCTCAGTTGTCGTCCCGAATGTAAACTAACTACCTGGGCCCCTTTACGTTTACTATGCTGGGATTCGGCCTGCTCCACAGCAGTTGCTTTCTCCTGCTGCTCTTCGGTATCGTCAAAACCAATTATGCCTAAGAATTTATCCATCATCTTAGTACCCATACAATACCTCCTTAATAATCCCGATAGCCAAATATGGCTGTCCCAATTCTTACCATGGTGGAACCTTCTTCTATGGCTACACGATAGTCGTTGGTCATTCCCATTGAAAGTTGTTCCATTTGAACACCCGGGATATTTTTTAAGTGGCCAGATAAATCCTTGAGCTGCTTGAAAACTGGTCTTACTTCCTCCGGGTCTTCAACAAAGGGTGCAATTGTCATCAGTCCCTGCACAGAAATACCCTTTAGCCCTGACACCTCTGTAACAAAATCATAGGTCTCCTGTACTTCCAGGCCAAATTTTGTAGCCTCATTAGCAACATTAACTTGAATCAATACAGGTACAACCCTATTTATTTCCCTTGCCCTTCGGTCAATCTCAAGGGCCAGGCTCCATCGGTCCAGGGAGTGGATTAGATGAACTTTATCAATAATATATTTTACCTTATTAGACTGTAAATGGCCAATAAAATGCCAACGGACTCCCTGAATCAGAGGGTGTTTGTTTTGAAGCTCTTGGACCCTATTTTCACCTAGATCCAAAATTCCTGCCCTAACGGCTTGACTTGCCTTATCAGCAGTTATATTTTTTGTTACCCCAATCAAGGTAACCATTTCGGGATTCCTTTTGCACTTTAGGGAGGTTTGATCCATCTCCCTCTGTATCTCTATTACATTTTCCGCTATACCCACGGTTTTTCACCGTCCTTAAAGCCTGTCTCCATCCCGGACAAGGTAAGGATTACCCACATACCTTATGCCCGGTTCTATATCTGTACCTTTGACAGAAACCTGATCTTTTAGTCGTCCGGAAATCTCCACCGGAACCCACCGGACAATGCCCTTCCATACGATAAATATTCCGGCCTGCTCCCCTTGGAATACCACAGCCTTCTCATTAATCAACAATCCATCGAGGCTCTCAGTTGTTAGATTAATGTCTACCTGACGTCTATGAATGAGGTTGTCAGGATATTTCTTAACTACAAAGATCACACCTGGCTGGCTGCCGGTATTAACCTTGTGTAACAAAAGATCAATACTTTGTCCCTGCCATTCCATACTTATGGTAGAATCCTTCTTTTCTTCAAGCTTCTTTACCTCTTCTACGGGTAAAACTGTATGTATATAAATGGGGGAAAGATTATCAATAATTTTTGCTATTGGACGCCCTTTCTCAACCTGGCCGGAGGACTCTTTCCCATCCTCTGGTATTTGATCTAAGGAAGGTATTGCAATGGTATCCAATGCTTCGGGAACTAGTACGGTTTCTAGTCCATCGGTATGAGTAGAAAGCACTCCACTTGCAGGAACTATAAGGTTGTGTTTAATTGTTCCCGAAGAGGCCTCCAGTGAATTAACCGAAAGGACAGCGAAAACTGAGCCGGCCTTTACCCTTTGACCATCAGAAATTGCAAAACTCACCGAACCATTGTAAGGTGCCGTAATAAGATGTTCCCTTTTTATTAATACACCTTTAATGGCAACCTGTTCTGAAATAGTGGTAGGTCGAAAGGATTGAACATCTGCCGTATATTTTATAACTATACCCCTAAGTCCATTAACTGTCACCCATATTAGAAAAGCTGACAAAAGGATTAAGACCAGCAGGGCAAGCAATAATCTGCCAATTTTTAACCTGCGGATTTTTTTACCCATCACCTTCACCTTTTAATCATATCCAATTAAAGGGTTTCGACAATCAAGGCGCTAATTCCTTTGTAAAAAAAACGCCCTTTAGGGCGTTTTTTCAATTTCTTGCCATTAATTTAATTCCTGCCACTCTCCGGTGGCCTGGAATATCACCGCTTCACCAATATTGGTGGCATGATCGGCGATCCTCTCAAGGAACCGGGCCACAAATAATAGGTAGGTAGCCTGACCAATTGTCTCAGAATCCATTTTCATATGATTAACCAAATGTTTAAAGGTTTGGTGATATATATGATCTACCTCATCATCGGCTTCACACATCTCCCTGGCTTTTTCTGGATCACTGTGTACATAGGCATCCAAACCATCCTTGACCATTTGCTGGGCTAACTTTGCCATGGCAGTAATACCCACCAGGGGCTTAATAAGCCTTTGTTCTACTAGACACATTGTGACTCTGGCAATATCCACCGAATGGTCTGCCATCCGCTCCAGGCTCATGATAATTTTAATGCCTGTAATAAGTATCCTTAAGTCCTTAGCCATGGGCTGCTGGGTAGCGATTATCTTTAGGATTTTGTCCTCAATCTGGTGACGCTGTTCATCGACTATATCGTCCCCTTCGATAACTTCACCAGCCAAAATGGGATCTTGGGTAGCCAGGGATTTAACTGCATTATAAATGGATTTCTCCACTATACTGGCCATACGCAAAACGTCCTGCTGTAATTCTATTAGAGCCTTATCAAAGGATTGGCGGGTAGACACTCTTAACCCCCCTTTAGTTAATTATATTACAGGTACTACCTAACCAAAGCGTCCAGTAATGTAATCTTCTGTTCTCTTATCCTTGGGCCCTGTAAAAATCAACTCAGTGTCACCATACTCAACCAGCTCACCATTTAAAAAGAAAGCTGTGGTATCAGAAACCCTAGCTGCCTGCTGCATATTATGGGTTACTATTACTATGGTATATTTATTTTTTAACTCTCTAATCAGTTCCTCAACTTTAAGGGTGGAGATGGGATCCAAGGCCGAGGTTGGCTCATCCATCAAAACCACCGCCGGTTCTACGGCCAAAAGTCGGGCAATACAAAGACGCTGCTGCTGTCCTCCAGAGAGGCCCAGGGCATTTTTGTGAAGCCGATCCTTTACTTCATCCCATAGTGCAGCTGCCCTTAAACTGCTTTCAACAATTTCTTCCAGCCTGCGGCGATCCCTTTGACCGTGAATTCTTGGGCCATAGGCTATATTTTCATAGACAGTCATGGGAAAGGGATTTGGCCTTTGAAAAACCATGCCCACTTTCTTTCTTAGGGCAACTACATCTACATCAGATTTATAGATGTCCTCCCCGTCCATTAGAATCTGTCCTTCTACCCTAACCCCCTCAATTAAATCATTCATCCGATTTAGGGTGCGTAGAAAGGTAGATTTACCGCAACCCGAGGGGCCAATTAACGCTGAAACCATCTTTTCCGTTATATCTAGATTTATGTTAATTAAGGCTTGTAAATCTCGATAAAATAGGTTCAGATCCCTAACCGTAATTTTGTTAGACACGGTATGTTACCTCCTAATGTAAGAGATGAGAAGTGTTAATTCACTTCCCAGCTTATTAAGTGTAACAAGATCATGTTATACGGTTATTGCAGGAATGTTAAAATAAAGTTAAAGAGGTCATGATTTTGCTAATTATCGGGGTAGAATAAAGCTAAAGGTACTGCCCTCCTGGTCACTCTCCACTTCAATTTTACCTCCATGGGCCTCAACAATATGCTTGGAAATGGCCAGACCCAGGCCTGTTCCTCCCATATCACGGCTTCTGGCCTTATCTACCCTATAAAACCTTTCAAAAACCCTGGGCAAACTTTCCTCTGGAATACCAATCCCTGTATCTGCAACGTACACCTTAATTTCCTTTCCGTTTACCAAGGCCCCGATCTCAATTATCCCTCCTGAGAGGGTGTATTTAACGGCGTTATCCAATAGGTTTATAAGTACCTGTTCTAAAAAACCCCTTTCTCCCGGTACCTCCGGCAGGTCATCCGGTATGGCCATTGTCAATGCTATCCCCTTTTCCTGGGCCCTAGCAGAAAGCATTTTAACAGTTTCGCAAATTAATTCCTTTAAATTAACCGGCTGTTTATTTAGGCTGGATTTCTTATCCTCCAGGCTGGATAATTTCAATAAATCATCAATAAGCCTGGACAGTCGTTTACTTTCTCCATTCATTATCTCTAAAAAATTACGGGCCACCTTAGGATTATCAATGGCACCATCTAAAAGGGTCTCTAAAAAGCCGTTAATGGACGTTAAGGGGGTTCGCAGCTCGTGGGATACATTGGCCACAAACTCAGTCCTAATCTGTTCCAGCCTTTTTTGCTCCGTTACATCTCGCATGAGGCATACAACCCCCATTTTCCTGCCATTGGCTCCCTTTAACGGGGTTATATGAATACGTAACAACCTAGGCTCGGGAGTAAGGACCTGCAGATCATTTACCAATGTCGGCTGGAGACTGTACAGGGCACGATTAAATAACTGTTCCAGTTCGTAATTTCTGATAACCTTGATCAGAATATTGCCGATGCATTCCTTCTCTTTAACCTTAAAAATGTTCTCCACCACAGGGTTTAATAGTATTACCCTGCCATACTTATCAAGGGCTATTACACCGTCAGCCATACTATTTAATATTGCTCTGGCTCTGTTTCGCTCCTCGGTGATATTAGCCAGGTTTTCCTTAAGTTCCCGGGCCATGAAGTTTATACTCCAGGCCAGGTCGTCCAGTTCTCCCTCGCCCTCCACACGTATCTCATTGTCTAGGATTCCGCCAGCCATATCTTGTGCTATTTGGGTTATCTGCTCCACCGGGGCTATAAGTCTCTGGGCTGTGAGCCAAGCGGCAATTCCCGTAGCCAAGGAACTACCTATCAATACCACCCAAAGACTAACATAGCCTTGATAATGCAACAGAAAAAAGCCAACAAATATGGCCAGCAGCAGCCCGTAGTTGCCAATGGTACGCTGTCGTATACCCTTCAGCAAGTTAAACCTCCTTAAATCGGTAGCCCACACCCCTAACTGTTTCTATAAACTGAGGTGAATTAGGAATTTGTTCTAGTTTTTGTCTGATATGTCTTATGTGGACATCTACTGTCCGGGAATCTCCGGTAAAATCATAGCCCCAAATTTGCTCCAGCAAGAAGTCCCTGGTAAAGACCTTGCCCGGATGTTTGGCCAGATACCTTAATAGCTCAAACTCCTTAGGTGTAAGATCCTGCTTTTGACCATTATAGGATACTAGAAAACGTTCCTGATCAATAATTAGCTTACCTATATTTATACGTCCGGATTGGTCCATGGTATTACTATCACTGGGATTCCGCCTCAGTCTGGCTTTGATCCTGGCTATTAACTCCCTGGGGCTGAAGGGTTTGGTAATATAGTCGTCAGCACCCATTTCCAAACCAAGAACCTTATCCAGTTCCTCCCCCCGGGCGCTTAACATAATAATTGGTATGGCCCGGGTTTCTTTGTCCTGATGCAGGGTACGGCATACGGAAAGACCATCCTGACCTGGCAGCATTACATCCAGCACAATTAAATCAGGATTTTCTGTTCTTGCCAGAGTAATTCCGGCATTTCCATCGCTGGCCACCAGAACCTCATACCCTTCCCTCTCCAGGTTGTACTTTACTAATTCCAAAATAGGCTGCTCATCATCAACAACCAGGACCTTGGGCATTTATTAACAACTCCCTCGTTACAGTCTATCTTTGATCATGATAAAGGATGCCATTCTGCCTGTATTTCCCTGTTCAGCCCGGTACGAGAAAAAAAGGTCCCTATTGCAAGCTGTACAGAGATTAGCGGTGGTAATATTAT
Organism: Desulforamulus aquiferis; assembly: GCF_030577015.1. Lineage (NCBI taxonomy): Bacteria > Bacillati > Bacillota > Clostridia > Eubacteriales > Peptococcaceae > Desulforamulus > Desulforamulus aquiferis. The sequence continues at coordinate 17,563 of NZ_JARPTC010000018.1, forward strand.
TTGAATTTAGACCTACCTCTATTAAAGCTCTGCGGTTGGTTTCCCACAGATTAAGCTTCCATCTTTCAGGTGCCACCGGTTCTAGGAGGTCAGCCCAGTAACTAAATTTTTCAGCTAAAGCCCGCTGTACAGGCAGATCCACCAGATAACAACATGGGCCAATGGATGGACCTATTCCCGCTAAAATATCACCAGGTTTGCTGCCGTAGGCTTCCACCATTTTTCCCACCGTTAGACCGGCTATTCCCTGTACCGTCCCGCGCCAACCTGCGTGGGCCAGCCCAACTGATAGGGTTACAGGATCATAAAGGAGGATGGGAACACAATCTGCATAATAACTTGACAGGGGAACCCCCGGTATATTTGTTATCAGGGCATCTGTATCTGAAAAGGCTGTGCTGTAGTCTTGGGCACCCCTGCCCCTGTCATCCCCTTCCACCCTTTGCACATGACAGCCGTGGACTTGAACTCCAGCCACCAAATGCTTCCAATTGATACCCAGTCCCGAGCAGGCTATGGCCCTATTAGCAACAACGTCTTCTGAACGATCATCCACATGCAAGGCCAGGTTAAGACTTTCATAGGGTGTCTGGCTAACCCCACCCTGACGGGTGGTAAAGCCATGTATTATATTCCCATCCTCAACCAGGGAATTAAACTCTACATATTTAAAGGACCCTTTGTTTTGAAAATTAATATGCGACATTTTATGGCCCAGGTTATCCGTGAGCGCTTTCTTGTTCATCTTGGTCTATTTCAATTTCGTTTAATTGAGCCTCAAGTTCTGCAAGCTGGCGCATTAAAGCCGAATACCCTGTGGGCACCAACCCCCCCTTAACAATACGATCCATTCTATTGCTGATACTATTCCAGGTGTTAACCACAACCTCAGGGGCCTGTTCTGAGGCAGGTGTAAGTTCAACCTTTTCAAACATCCCAGGAACATATGCCTTTATACCTTCTTCATTAATAATCCGGGACAAATTGGCTGAAGCCTTTGCTTCACCATGAACCACAAAGACCTTCTTCAGTCTCTGATTAAAGCTCTTGACCCAGTCCAGCAAAGCGGCTTGGTCAGCATGGGCTGAGAAGCCATCAATATAGCGAATTTCCGCATTGACAACAACCTCTTCGCCAAAAATCTTCACGGTCTTTTCACCAGAAACTATTCTTCTACCCAGGGTACCTTCAGCCTGGTAACCCACAAAGAGTACAATACACTCATCTCTCCACAAGTTATGTCTTAGATGGTGCTTAATCCGTCCGGCATCACACATACCGCTTGCAGATATGATCACGGAACTGCCGGTTAGATAGTTCAGCCGCTGGGACTCCTCCATGGTCTGAGATACACGCAAATTTTTCATTTCCAGGGGGTTACATCCCTTATCAATATAGTCCTTTGTTTCTGTATCACAGATATTATAGTGTTTCTTAAATATCTCTGTGGCAGCAATGGCCATGGGACTGTCAATATATATGGGCAAGTGTGGAATTTCATTGGCACAGTAAAGTTTATTGATACAATAAAGAATATCCTGGGTTCGTCCAGCAGCAAAGGCAGGGATTAAAAGCTTCCCGCCCCGGTTGTAGGCATCATTTATTGCTTTCTTAAGCATCTCAAGCTTATCGTCGGAATGCTCATGCATGCGGTTGCCGTAGGTAGATTCCATAATGACATAGTCCGCCTCACTAAACTGGTGAGGATCTCTAATAAAGGGCTGGTTAGTATTTCCTATATCTCCTGAGAAGTTAAGCTTAGTTTCTTTACCTCCCTCATTTACCCACATAACAATATTAGACGACCCCAAGATGTGTCCTGCGTCCCTAAAGCGAATTTTAACATCGGGACTAATGGGAATTATCTCGTCATAATTGGACCGCTCAAAAAACTTGAGGGCATAGGCACCATCATCTGCTGTATAGATAGGCTCAATGAGTTTTCTGCCCTGCCTGCGATACTTGCGGTTTTTCCGCTCTACTTCCATCTCTTGTATATGTCCACAGTCTGGAAGCAGGATATTACATAGATCAACGGTGGCTGAGGTGGCGATGACACGCCCCTTGAAGCCATGTTTCACAAGCTTTGGCAAAAGACCGCTATGGTCAATATGGGCATGAGTTAATAGGACAAAATCTATACTCCCGGGATTAAAGGGAAAGTTCTGGTAGTTTCTTTCCTTAATTTCCTTAGAACCTTGAAATAGCCCACAGTCTACCAGTATTCTGGTCATCCCTGTATCCACCAGGAAACATGAGCCGGTCACCGTCTGGGCAGCACCTAGAAACTGAATATACATAGCATAACCCCCCGCCGTTATCGTTACTAATTATTTCTTGCAAATAGATGGAAAACCTTTAATTTCTTTCTGCCAGATAAAGTAGAAAATACCTTGACAAGCCCCTATTCTAGCTATAACTTATATTTGGTCATACTATATCATACCTTTCAATTTAATTCGACATTTTGTATATTAGAATAGGCAGTATCAAAGGTTTAACTATAAAAAATATCTTCAGGGGGTGTTAATATGCCTATTTACGAATTCCGCTGCGCCAAATGTGACCATAGATTTCAGAAGCTTTGCCAAATGGGTGAAAATGGCAGCAACTTAGTCTGCCCCTCTTGCCAAAGTCCCGGACCTACCAGGGTGATGTCCGGCTTCACCCTTAACAACCCAGGCAGCCTCCGGGGCAGCCGCGGAGACAGCTGCAGCGGCTGCACCTCCAGCAACTGCAGCGCCTGTAAGCACTAGCATTAGCAATCCCCGGAGTTTTGGCTCCGGGGATTGTTTTTTAAAGGGTTAAGCAGCGGAATTCGGCGCTGTCCAGGCGGACTCGGCTGGTGTTGGTGGGTCTTGGGGTGAAGGTAAAGACCAGTTCTCCGGTAACTGCTGTGGCAGGGATTCTGCCGGTGGTGAAGGTAAAGAGTTCATATTGCTCATCTTCGATGACCGCAGGTGAGTAGGGTCCTTCAGGGGATACCCCGACAACATCTCCAGCCCGATTGCGGAAAATGACCTGGATGCCAAAGCTAAAGTTGCCGGCAATTGCATCGGCCAGATTTTCAGCTAACCGGAAGCTTACCCTGTTATTACTATTTGGCGTAACAGGGAATTCCTGGGAAAGGGTAGAGCTTTGACCGGCATTTCTGCCCATTAGTACCGCATAGGGAGGACTGAAAGACTGGGTGGTTCTCTCCACATTTGTTGCAACCCAATTTCTCGGACTTGTGATATTGACCCAGCTGTCAAAGTTTGAATTCCTCAATAGGTTTTCACCTGTACAGGCAACTGGCCCTGGTGGAACCGTAGGCCTGGGAGTTGGAGTCGGTGTAGGTGTAACACCCCGCCGAATTTCAAAATTAATGCTAACAGACTGGTTAGCATAACCCCTAGCCACATTAAAGGCATCTAAAACAAACTCACCGGGGGTTACTTGCACTCCTTGGACGTTACGTTGATTCCAGGTATATTCATAGATGGCATATTGGTTTGGCCTAATGGTAACAGTACCCTCTGCCTGGGTAAAGAATCTTTCCCTGGAATATCTCCATATTTCAGTATTTCCCGGTCTTCTCCTTACTACCAACTCAAATCTCTGGCCAGTTGGGTAGCGTAATACTATAGTAGCATTGGTAACATTGACTTTAAGCAATCTTATTCGTATCGGCGTTCCCTGGTTAAATACCCTCTGTTCCAAAATTAATATATACAGCAATCCCCCTATTAACCTTGCTGTATAGGGCTGGTTTCGCGCCAAACCGGCGATGATGGAGCTATACTGGGTCAGTGCTGGCTGATTTGGCGTCGGTGTAGGTGTCACTGGCGGCCTTGGTGTGGGTGTCGGTGTTGTTGCAGGGGGGCTTGGTGTTGTACCGGGTCTGTCAGGTACAGTTATTACCTGTCCCACAAATATAATATTAGGATTAGTAACATTGGGGTTTAGTCTTAGGATTTCTTCAACTGTGGTATTAAAACGCTCGGCAACTAGGAAAAGGGTATCCCCCGTCCTAATGGTATATTGTGCCATTAAATCAGTCTCCTTCCTTTCAGACAAAGATTTATAAAACATTTTATGAAAGAAGGAAGACAAAGGTGCAATGGACTTAGGGATAATGTTATCCGGTTCTGTTGTTAGACTTATGGACCAAAACTTTAAAGGCCCTGTTTTCTACAGGACCCCTAAGAATTACATATTAATCTAATTGTAGCTATGCAGTCCGGGCATCAACCAGGTCACGCCAAAAAGAGTGAACATAACTGCCGCAAATCCTACTACAGCTAGCCAGGCCGTCCTTCTTCCCTGCCAGCCCCTGGTAAATCTGCCGTGTAAAAATACCGCATAAACCATCCAGGTAATTAAGGCCCAGGTTTCTTTGGGGTCCCAACTCCACCAGGCACCCCAAACCTGCTCAGCCCAGACTGCACCAGTTATCAGCACTAGGGTCAAAAATAAAAATCCGAAGGCTATGGTGCGATAAAGCATGGTATCAAGGGTTTCCAGTGCGGGTAACACCGGCTGTCCTTGACCAGTGGCAGATGCACTGGTGGCAACCGGCACAGACTGACTTTCCCTAATCAGATACAAAACCCCTACCCCGAAGGACACCCCAAAGGCTCCATAGGCCAGTACTGCAGTGGCCACATGGGCTTGCATCCAGTGACTCTGCAGGGCGGGCATAAGGGGCCTGGCTGCTCCATTCATCATCCCTGCACCGGCCATCAAGGCAACAGCCACCGGCATTACCACTGTTCCCAGCAAAGGAATAGGCTGCTTCCTATGGGAGAATAAATATAGCAGCACCAATCCCCAGGTAAAGAAAATAGTAAACTCATACATATTGGCAAAGGGCATTCGCCCTATATTAACGGCCCTCAGGACTAATCCCGATGTATGAATAACTAGTCCTGCACCAGCTAAGAAAATGGCCACAGAAACCAATCTTTTCTTCTCTGTTACGGTATAAAGCAAAAATAGCATCGCCCCCAGGGCGTAAATCCAAAAGGTTGCTTCAAACAAATATCTCTCAATCACCGGCATCATACTTTAAATGAACACTCCTCTCGGAAAATACCGCCAAGCCTTTGGGCGATATACTCAGCGTGCTGCTGCTCCTTGACCCTTTGACCTGAAGCCAGTCTTAGCTCAATATTGCCCTCCCTTTGACCTTGCAGCAGCCAAATGGTTTGAGGCTTCACGTAGAGCCTCAGAGTTAGCCCTAGCAGCCCTATAATAAAGCTTAGCCAAATCAAAGGCAGTCCAGGATCAGACTTAACTTCAAGTCCTGTAAAAGGGATTCTCTCATTAAAGGTCACTTCCATGTTAAGTATATTAAGGGGCTCATTTAATTCAGCTATACCCATAGAAAAGGGAATCCCCTGACTATAAACCAGGTATCTTGGCCATTGCACCTCCATGGCCAGGTGAGCCGGACCGCCCAGGAAAATCAAGTCTCCCTCTTCAACCTTAAAGGTAGCTGTCTCATCGCCCCTTTTAATAGAACCCTCTAAATTATACCCATAGGTGGATTGATATACCTTAACCCCCTGCTGCTTGAGGGGCCTATTGACAGCTATATTCCTGGTATCCTCAACCTCTTCACCCTTTATAATAGCCAAGGAGGAAGTATATTGCCTTGGGGTTCCGTCCTCATAATACTCAATATTAAATTCATTTACCCTAAGATCAAAGGGAAACCCATCTTTAGTTAAGTCAGCTTGACCCGGTACCTCAATCTGGTAATGGCCCTTTAAGCCCCACATACTTCCAATCACACTGCCGATAACCAGTAAGACCACGGCCAGGTGAAGCAGGGGTGAAGCAAATTTTACCCAGGCCCTTTTTTTCCCGGTTATTAACCTTCCCTGTTCAAATTCCTTCAGGTTTACTGCAAAGCCCAGCCTTTTGAGCTCTCCCACAGCCTCACTGGTTACCCTTTCAGGAGAGCACTGTCCAAGGCTTATTAATCTATGATCCTTTTGACTATTAAAAACCCTGGGAACAGTGGTATCTCTACCTATTAATCGACGGATTCTCACACCAGTAGTGCAAACAATATTTAGGGTTAGCAACCCGCTTAATAACAAAAACCAGGGTGAAGCAAATACCTGTGGGTTGTAGGTGCCTGCAATGGCAAAAACAATGGCCAGCAGCAGCAGTGTAATACCCAGGGACATGGAGGTTAGCAACCTCCATAGTCCCGAAGCTCTTTGTTTTATTCTTAGCATTATTGAAGCCCCCGTGCCCTGCGGGCGGTATCGATGGCCCTGTGGGCTAAATCTATAGCCTGATTGAGGGTTCTTAGTCCCTCCTGTGAATTATGGAAACCCATACTGTTCTCGGCAGACATATAATCCCATCTCCACTGGGAAGACCTGTGCAAGGCCCTGGCCTCTTCCAGCAGTGCTGCGTCCACCGTCGACTCCTGGGAGGATTTCTCTATCTCCTGTATCACCTGGACATTAAGATTTCCTGCCCTTCTTAAGGCCTCAAACTGGCGATCCTGGATGTAGTGCACCCGGTCCAGGAGCCACTGCTCACTTTCACGATGACATTGGGTGCAGCTTTGCTGTATGGTTCTGGTTGGACTTACCCACCAGTGGGAGGTTACCTTGGTGTTTCCTTCCCGCATATAGGGCATGTGGCAGTCGGCACAGGACACTCCTGCAGCATTATGGGTACCCCCTTGGGAAAATTCATACTCTGGGTGCTGAGCCTTTAAAAGCTTGGTTCCAGATTGGGGGTGCTCCCAGTCCACGTGAACCGGCTGTTCATAGGAACCGTAATATTCCTCCATTTGTTCAGCAGTGAACCCTTTATCCCAGGGGAAGGTTACCTTCCTTGGATCAGAGGTAAAGTAGTATTCTACGTGGCACTGGGCACATACCAGGGACCTCATTTCTTGTCTGGAAGCAAGCTTCCAATCCTGCCCCCGACGGGTCAGGGCATCCTCCAATGCCGGCCTAGTTATACGCAAGGCCATGGTCTCTGGGTTGTGGCAGTCTGTACAGCCGATGGAATGGGTAACCTGACTGCGGCCCTCGTCATAGGTAAGGTCACCAAATTGGTCCCCGTACTTTGCCAGCAGCCCAGGCACTTCCGAAGATTTACAATAAAGGCATACTGCCCCGGCCTTTCTTCTTGCCGGTGCGATTTTCTCATTATCCTCCAGGGCATAAAAGTGACCTCTCTCCTCAAAGTATTCTTCACCAAAGCCGTAGCCCGCAAAGAGAGTTTTTATTTCCGGCTGCTGCTTGGCTTTATCAAGGGGGTCATTCCCCCCGTACTTGGTGGAGATCCCCCATTCCTTACCCCGGAGGAAACTATCATAGGTTCGGGGGTAATGATTGGCCCAGACCGCCGGATTAGTATCATTGTCTGTTAGGGGTGCCAGGTTAGCCCTTTCTTCCCTAACCTGATTATTCCTTTGAAAAGACATAAACATGGCACCCAGTACCACTACCGCTGCCAGGGCAGCCAGGGCCAAAATTAATCCCTTGGACTTCATAATAATCGCCCCTTTCTGTTAACTGTTTATAATGAATGTGGTGTGTTGCGATGGCAGTCCCAACATTTACGGGTTGTTCCCCGGGGCCCCTCGTTGGTTGCCCCCATTATCTGCCCATGACATCGATAGCAGTTTTCCTGGGTTACTACCCCTCCGTGGGAACTAATCCTGATAGGCTCGGGCCAAATTCCTAGAGTGGTTTCTATCCCATCCCTAACCCCTACATAGGCCTTATAATAGGCACCCCTAATTAAGTCATGGGGTAGGTGGCAATCACCACAGGTGGCTACCTCTCGGTGTGCGCTATTGGACCAGGTATCTACCCAGGGATTCATAATGTGGCAGGATCCACAAAACCTGGGTCCGTCCAACAGAGGGCCAAGGGGTGGCAGTTTTGCAGCAAGGGGACTTAGCAGGAGCACTACTCCAATTACAATTAGGAGGGTTTTCTTCATATTGACCCCCTTTATACACGTAGTTATTTTGCAGCTATAGATTGTGGCAAAAAACTATTATTTATACATCTGTTAACCATCATTGCCATATTTTTCTGCTTCTATTACAATTACAAAAAGGACAGCCCTAAAGAAGACTAAAATTTTCCAAAGGTATCAAGGCCACCATGGGATAAACTACTAAAAAAACTAGAGGTGCACTATGTACAAAGACTTAACCCAATACTACGACCATATATTCCCTGCGGGGCAAGGACAATTAAATTTCTTTAAACTTGCTTTCGAAGATCTTGGCGTAAGCAGGGTTTTGGATTTAGCCTGCGGAACGGGAGCCTATGCACTGGAATTTGCCCGCTGGGGATTAAATGTTGTGGGTCTAGACTATGAGCCTGATATGATTAGACTGGCCCGGGAAAAGTCCCGCAAGGAAGGTTTGCATGTGGATTTCATTACCGGCGACATGAGAAGGCTTGAAGATTTGGAAGGAAAATTTGATGCGGTGGTCTGTATTGGCAACTCCCTGGTTCATTTGTTAAATGATAAGGATTTGCTCAAAGCCCTAAGCCAAATGAAAGAACGCCTTTATCCTGGTGGAACACTGATTATTCAAACTGTGAACTATGACCGGATCTTAAAGGCAAACATTACCCAGCTTCCCGATATAGTGAATAAAAAGGCCGGCATTATCTTTACCCGGCAGTATGAGTTTCGCCCAGACGGACTAATTGACTTTAAAACGGCCTTGATTAAGAATGGCAGCAATGGAAGCCAGGAGAACCTTGATATAGGTCAAGTCCCCCTAAGACCTCTGGTTAAAAAGGAGCTAGAAGCTATGCTTAGGGAAGTGGGGTTTGTGGACATTCAGGTCTACGGAGATTTTAGCCGGAAACCCCATGGTTGGGACAGTCAGTCCACAGTAATTCAGGCCTTTCGTAGGAGCACCTGCACTTTAAGCCGCTAGGGGGTATAACATGGACAATAACTTAGTTTTCTTAAAGAAAATCCCGCTTTTTTTTAGCCTGTCAGAGGATCAGCTAAAGGAACTCTCACAGCTGATCCTTGAGAGAAGCTATCATAAGGGACGCATTATCTTTATGGAAGGCGAGCCGGGAGAGGCCCTATTTATCTTAAAGACCGGACTTATCAAGCTAACCAAGCGGCTGGAGGATGGACGGGAACATATCCTGCACTTCGTTAATGGGGGAGAAGTTTTTGCTGAGGTGGTACTTTTTGATGGGGGAGACTATCCGGCTACGGCAGAGGTCCAGGAGGATTCTATTGTGGGGGTACTACGCAATAGGGATGTAGAAAGGTTAATTTCCACCAACCCCGAGATGGCCCTGGGTATGCTAAGGATTATGTCCAGGAGATTGCGCACCGCCCAGGAAAAGGTCATGAACCTGGCCCTGCACGACACCGCCCGCCGCCTTGCCTTCACCCTGTTAAAAATGGCTGAGGAACACGGGGTAAAGCAGGGAACAGGGGTACTAATCAATCTAAATCTTACCAACCAGGAATTTGCCAGCCTAACAGGCAGTTCCCGGGAAACCATCAACAGAATGTTAAATAGCTTTAAGAGGGCCGGTGCCATAGATATTGATCGACAGCAGATAATTGTCCTAAATAGAAATAAGCTGGAAGAATTGCTTAGCTGAATCCCGTATAATTTACGGGATTTCAGAGTGTAGACAAAAGATATAACTTGGTTTTAATAATCCCGAACAGCGACATTCGGAGCAGTGGAAACAGCGCTTCGCGAAGCTGAGGATGCGAAAATGGGTTAGCGGACACGGACGTCCGCTAAAGCCTGAGGTAAACACGATGTTTACTCGAAGGCGGCCCATTTTCGCCCGAAGCAAGGGATTAGCGCTGTCCACTGCGGAGAGAGGAGTCGTGAGGGATTATTAAAACCCGAATATAGGTAGTTTCTCGGATCCCGTATAATTTACGGGATTTTCTTTTGCTTTGAAATCCCCCTGCATAATTGTTCCTGCTATGGGAATAATTCAGACGAGAAAACTTTAGGGGGGTTACCATGTCCGACAAGAACAATGAAAACTATGATACCTTGATCCACAACAGTGATCCCACACACAGCCCTGACACAAATGATCCCAGTGCCCATAGGGATCATAACAAGACCGATGTTCCCTATGATTACAGAAAATTCGAACCTTCTCCAAAGGGAGAAGAGCTTTACCGCTGGCAGAGGGAACATATTAAAAAGGACGATCAAAGCAAAGAAGGCTATCCTCTGAATGTTATCGTTGATCCTGCCATGCGGGAAATGTACCAAATAGTCCATAACCAGGGATTAACCAACGTCTTTGATCGCTATGCTGAACAGCAGCCCCAATGTAACTTCTGTGCCCCTGGCCTCTCCTGCCAGCTTTGTGCCAATGGACCCTGCCGCATTAGCAAAAAGGCCCAGCGGGGTGTCTGCGGCGTGGACGCCCATGTAATGGTGGCCCGCAACTTTACCTACCGTCATACCACCATCGGTACAGCGGCCAACTGCTACCATGCCCTGCAGGCTGCCAGAACCCTAAGGGCTGCGGGAACTAATCCAGAAAGCGGACTGAAAATTAGGGAGCCGGAAAAGCTAAAGAAGTATGCTGAATTCCTAGGCCTTAATGTAAATCGATCCTTGGAAGAGCTTGCAGTGGATTTCGCCAATTTGTTTATTGACGATATTCACCGTCCCCATTATGAAGAATCGAAGCTGGTTGAAGCCTTTGCTCCACCCCGCCGTAAGGAGTTATGGAGAAAATTGGGACTCTTCCCCGGAGGAGCCTTTTCTGAAGTTAGCTTTGCTCAAACCAAATGTATGACTAACCTTGGTGCTGACCCTGTGGATTTTCTGCTCACCTGTGTGCGCCTGGGGGTCGCCAATGAATTCCAGGGTCTTTGGGCCTTAGATATCCTTCAGGAAATACTTATTGGCACCCAGGAAATTAGCCACAGAAAACAAAATATGGGCCTGCTGAATCCTGAAAAAGTCAACATTATTACCAATGGTCACATGCCCCTGCTGGCCCATGTGGTCATTGATCTGGCTTCCACCGACGAGTGGCAGCAAAGGGCCAGGGAGGCCGGAGCCTCAGGCCTGCAAATCCTGGGTCATGTTTGCGAGGGACAGCAATTAATCAATTATTCCGGCTCCCACAACATGAGTGCCCTGGGGGGTCAAGAGGGTGAGTGGCTCTCGGAGGAATACCTGCTGGCCACAGGTTGTGTAGATTTATTCATGTTCGATTATAACTGCACGGTACCCACACTCCCCCTATTTGCCCATCGTTTTGGTACCAAGCTGATGAGTGTGGACCCAGTTATCCGCTTCCCTGATACCGAGGCTTTAGAATTCAAGCCGGAGCAAATGAAGGAACAGGCCGTCCAATGCCTGGAGCGGGCCATTGAAGCCTATAAAAAGCGTAAAGCCGAAAATCGCAATGTATATGTACCTCCCCATGTAAGCGATTGCATGGTGGGCTTCTCCACTGAATCAGTTAAACAAGCCCTGGGAGGAAGCTGGGCTCCCCTAATAGAGCAAATAGCAAATGGAAATATTCGCGGGGTGGCCACCCTAGTGGGCTGCACTACCGCCAGGTACGGTCAGGGCGGCAGCAATGCCTTCAAGATGGCTAAGGCTCTCATTGAGCGTGACGTTCTGGTCTTATCAGGAGGCTGCGTATCCTCGGTCTTCGAGTACACCGGCCTTTGCCGGCCAGAAGCCGCGGAGGAAGCGGGCAACGGTCTGAAGCAGGTCTGCAAGTCCCTGGGCATTCCTCCTGTACTATCCTATGGCGCCTGTGTCGATATCGGCAAAATGACCCATACCGCCATGGAACTGGCCGATGCCCTGGATGTAGACACCAACGCCCTGCCCCTGGTCATCGGAGCACCCGAATACCTGGAACAAAAAGCTGTGGCAGACGCCTGCACCGCAGTAGCCATGGGCTGGCTGGTTCACGTAGCCCCGGTACCCTCGGTAACCGGCAGCGAGGTGGTTGTAAAAACCCTTACCGAAACCACCGAAACCCTGGGCTTAGGTAAAGTAATGGTTGAGCTGGACGCCGAAAAAGCCGCGGACATCTACGTCGAGCATATCGAGAAAAAGCGGGCCGGACTTGGTCTTTCAGCCAATCTGCCCAAGCAATAGAGAAGCAAAAGGGGAGGCACAAAAGTGCCTCCCTCAGACTGTTGAAAAAGCTACAACTTGGTTTTAATAATCCCGAACACCACTCATCTATCCGCAGGGACAGGGTTATCGCTTAGCTACCCTTACCTTTCATGCTCCTCAATATAATTGCCCCCAACACCAATGCGGCAGCAATAATTACCCCGTTTAACAGCCAGCGGTTCCTCTCGGTCCAAGGCTTAGCAGCAGGTGAGTAGGACTGATTAACCTGCTCACTTTCCAGCTTAACAACCTTCAAATCTCCCCTATTAACAAGATGAGAAAACCCCGCCAAATCATATTCCGGTGCCTTGGCAGCAGGGTTGCTATAATAGAGTTTGCTTGTACCGGCCGGAAGATCAAGCATCATCCCGGGATAACCACCCCATATTTCCACTCCACCAATATCCAGGGCGGGGCTATCCTGGTTATAAATCACCATTTTAAGATACCTCTCCCCAAGAATACCTAAGTTGAGCTTATTTTCCGCAGCCTCATAACCAGGCCATTTATAATGATAAACAGTTCCCCCGCCAAATACATGCCATTCACTGCTGTCGTTACTTATAAACACTTCGACTTTCCGGTTATAATTTTGCCCGGCAGCATTTAGCACTATATTTTCAATCCTATAACCCTTAACCCCTAAATCTAAAACGATCTCTGTATTTCCCTTAATCTGCTCCAGGGAGGTCATTTTGCCCGGTACAGCTTCAAGATTCTCCGTCTCCACGGGAGTAAAACCTACCCTGGCGCCACTTATACCCAGAGGCTTTTCCCCCTTGCTGTCGATGGTCACTCGAAGGTAGCGGAAGGATGTATTAGGATAAAGGAGCTCCGTATCTGTTATTCCCGACTTAATAGAGAATATCCGGTCCCTTTGGATCAGGTGCCAGGTGAAATTATCGTCACTGCCTTCCAAAGTAACCTCTCTTAAAAAGTCCCGGTCATAACCTATATCCAGGTTTAGTTTGTTGGATAAGGCCCCATTCCTTTGCAAGTCCAGGGTAACCCTGGAGTACTCCCCTTCTAATATTACATTATCCATCGGGGTTGCAAAAACGTGGCCTTCTTCCCGCTCGCGTCCAGGCAGCAATAATTGATAGGGCAGTTCCTTACCGTCAGGCCCGCTAACCCTAATATCAGCAAAATTTCCCTGGGTCCTTTCCATAACTTCCGGGTCAAACTCAACTATAACAAATCCACCCTGGGAGGTAGTTACCTGCTTAAAAAACTGAAAGTGTTCCGGCTGAAAAGCTGCCGAAGCTAGCTTTGGCAGTGACAGTGTTAATATTAACAGTATCAAAATGGCCCTGTTCATACCCCGCCCCCCTTACTTTCCTTTCGCTGGTACACAAATGAAACACCAACCAGAATGACCCCTATGATGATTAGAAGCAGCACCCGGAAGGCCATGGATAAGCCGCTTAGGTCTAGAATCATAACCTTAACGGTGGTAATGCAAAACAGTGCCAGGGCAATAAAGCGAATACCCTTAATATCCCTTGTCATCCCCAGTACCATTAAAAAGAGTGCAAGCACTGCCCAGAACAAAGAAATTGCAAAGGCCTCAGAATAATCCAGTTTAAAGTAACTAATGGCGGTAGTCACTTCCCAGCTTATTTGCTTCATGGCCAGGAATGTACCAATGACGGCTGAAGGCCAAACCAGTATTCGTTCCCTGCTAGTTGTTTGCCGGTGATGATAAAACATATGGGCAACAAAGAAAAAACCAATTATTGAGACACATGAGGCCAGAGAATAATGGTTTAATAACGGCAGCTGCTGTTCAAGGAAATAGGGCTGATCCATGTGTAGGCTAAAAGAAACCAGAGAAAGTAATGCCAGGCCTCCTTTACGAATCCAAGGATTTTGACCCTTTAGACCGGCATATACTAAAACTATAGCCTCCACTAGCCAAGCCGTGGTCACTATTCGCTCATCCTCCAGTTGAAGCGGGATGGCAATGGTGACAAAGGCTAGGCCGGTTCCCAATAGGGCAAGATATAAAAGCTTGTCGGTTATTTTCCTTTTATTTAATACTATGCCAAAGCCAAGATAGGCCACTGCCAGCAGTATGGCAAAGAAACCTAGCCATTCATTATAGTATGAGTCGAGGTTATTTGCACTTGCCGTAAAGAAAAAGGCAGCATTTAAAACCAGGAGAACAATATCCGGTGTCTTAGTGGGCTTTCCATGCTTGATATTATAAAGGAATGTCAGGTTGGCAAATATTAAGAAATACAGGGTTAGAAAGGCCTGGTTTAGCCACACAGCGCCAATGGAAGGTTGCCATATGGACTGCTGGCCACCCATATATGCCAGGGCAGTGCCAAAAAAAGCCAGCAAATTAAGACTGGGCCAGTTTCGATAATAGGCCAGACCAAGAACTGCCAAATTTAAAACTGAGATATAGCAAAGAAGGAATAATATATTAGACTCAGTGCTTCCAATAAGGAAAGGCGAAAGAAAGCCGCCCAGGGTTGAAAGCACAGCTACTCCGAAGGCATTTTGACGAACAGCCAGTAACCCTCCGGCCACTGCTGCCATGACAAGAAGAATAAAGGCAGTACCGGCACTAATCAATGAGTAAAAATTAGCTGCGGCAAAGGTGCTGAGATATATAACCCCTATGCCTCCTCCAGTGAGACCCTGGGAAAAGTAGCGGTAGTTACGCCTCATAATTAAGTCACCGGCAACAAGCAGCAAGACTCCCGCTGCCAGACCAGTCACTACCCGTCCAACTTCACCAATCCATTGGTTGTCAAAGGAGTATTTCAGAAAGTAGGCCACACCAAAGAGGAGAATGATTATCCCAAGACGGTTTAATAATTTTCCCCCAATGACACTCTCCAAACCCTCCTTGGTCAACTTTTCCTTTGTATCCTCAACCCAGGAACTTTTAGGTCCTTGACTTTTAATGACTTCTTGACTCAAAGGGGCGCCCTTTATTCGCACTTCTAATTCCGAAACCCTGGACCTAAGCTGATTAACCTCCTTTTCCAAGGCATCAATTTTTTCCTGCATTTCTTTAGACATATGATTTTCTCCCAAAAGTTCATTTTAAAGAGACTATTCTAACTTTATGTCAAATATCCTTTAGATAATAAATAAGACCTTTGTCCTAATTACCAAATCAATTTTTATGCTAAAAAGTAATGGGTGCCGGGGCACCCATTACTTTTTGTTACATTATGTATTGCATACCCCACTTAGGGCCACTTTGACCTGAATATCTCCCAATTCTTCCAGCTTTGCTACCATGCTGTTAACTTCTGTTACATCTCCATCAACAACAATGGTTATTACATACTTGTTCTTTTCCCTGTAGGGCAACCCCACTCGTCCAACGATCAAATCTCCATAACTAGTTAAAATAGCATTAACCTTTGGTGCTAGTCTCTCCCGATCCTCTACAACTATTACTACACCGCCAACACTATTTTCCATCCTTACACCCCCTGAATATTTTTTATAGTAATTAGTCACCCTTAAGTAAATCCCTTTATATTAATGCTTACATTTTTATTAACTCATAAAAAGAAAAAAAGCCCGGATAATCCGGGTTACACAAAAAAAGGCGGGTGTGCATTTTTTACACATTGCAATTATATGCTAATAAACGACAAATGTCGAGATTAATTTTTTTTGTCTTTGCAATTAATTCTTTCCAAAAGGCTTCCTAATCTCTCCCCGGCCTGGCCCTCTTGATGTAAAAGGTCAATGGTTTCGGTTAATAAACCAACCATCCCCTTCTCATCAGTTAGGCTGCAAACCTCTTGAGCAAGGACTGGTCGTCGACCTAATTTACCTCCCCTAATTACACGGAAGCCAATCTCACCGGCACCGATAGTTCCAGTGGGACAGGTGCTGGCGCATTTACCACAATTAATACATAGCTCTCTATTTATTGCAGGCCCTGAAGTAGCTAGCTCTAGACAATTATCGGGACAGGCTGCAACACACAGTCCACACCCGGTGCAGCCTGCCCCGATAATGGGAACAAGCTGACCTTGAATTCCAAAGTCTTTTATCTGTGGTTGGCTGCAGGAATTTGGACAGCCAGCAATGGCTACCTGAAATATATCATGATGTTTTGGCCTCAAACACTTTAAATACTTAAGGTGCCTTTCATTAAAATCCTTGTCTTGAAAAAGTTTATACAAAACATCTTCTACCCGATCTATTTTAATGACTGCATTGGGGCAGTCCCGGCACCTGGTAATTTTGTAGAGCTTTTCACCACCCGTAGCAAACACCCCCTTAGCGAAGGATGGACATAATAAATAAAATAGCCACTCCCAGGGCCAGATTTATAGCTGAAAAAGAAATAAACCTTTTTTGCATCTGGGAAAATCTTGCAGTAGGCTGCTCCCCAGGCTTTTGAGGTGCTTCCATAGGGATCCTTTTTGCGTACATAAGACTTACAATGGCCGTTAAAAGTACCATTATAATAAATAATACCAGTTTTAATGTCATTAATTGGCCATATCTGCTCATGAGAAATAAGTCAAACTGATAGAAACGACCATAAAGTCTATAGATACCTGTCACCGTTAGGATTATTATGCTGGCCCAGGCCCAGCTCTTAAATCTCTCTATACCCATCAAGCGCAGAAACTGGGGGGGAATGCCCTTCCCCCCCACTGCAGGGGTCAGAACCAGCATCATAAATATCATACTACCAATCCAGGTTGTAAAGGCCAGGTCATGTAAAAACCTTGCAATATGGGTCAGGGTTAGCATCTTAGATACCCCTTTATTTAATGGCTTTGTTTAGCTCCTCCAATAATGAGTTTACATCCAGGCCGTGCAGCATGGCACCCTTTTCTAATGACTCTAGCTGGGCAGTGGGACAGCTCAAGCAGCCCATGCCATACCTTTGAAACACCTCTACTGTTTCTGGAAACTCCTTCACTATATAGCCCATGGTCATATCCTTTGTAACTTCCTTTGTTGTACTTGCCATGACATAATCCTCCTTGGAGTTTAATAATATTAGTCTGTGCATTTTTGAATTTAATATTATATTTATCTCCGACCAAATGAAAAGACACGCTATTCGCGTGTCTAAAATTGTCGAGAAGCTACCTATATTCGGGTTTTAATAATCCCTCACGACTCCTCTCTCGGCAGTGGACAGCGCTAATCCCTTGCTTCGGGCGAAAATGGGCGCCTTCGAGTAAACATCGTGTTTACCTCAGGCTTGCCCGGACGTCCATGTCCGGGCACCCATTTTCGCATCCTCAGCTTCGTGAAGCGCTGTTTCCACTGCTCCGAATGTCGCTGTTCGGGATTATTAAAACCCATGTGTATCTTTTTCAACAGGCTAACACACGCTATTCGCATGTCTTAAAGGAAGGGTGACTGCCACTCGACTAGCCTGCCCTGGTGGCGCGTTTTGGATAAATCTATTATTCTTTGGTTGGAGGAACCACGAAAGGCCAAATCCCAATCCCTTAATTCTTGCCTGAAGGGTCCGTCAACCAACACATCCACCAATTCCAGTAAAGGTAAATCTTGAAGCTCCTCGAACTGATAACCTGTAAATACCCAAAAATCAAGGCCGGGATAAGCCTGTCTTAAGCTTTTTAGTAGTTCATAAAGCCCTTCTTTTTGCAGCAGAGGGTCCCCTCCACTAAAAGTGATTCCCTTGGTAATGGGTGAAATGGTAGCAGCAATCTCTTGCTGGGCTTCCTCCAAAGAGATTTCCCTACCACCCTCCAGGGTTAATAATTCTTCATTGTGGCAGCCCGGACAATGCCTTGGACAACCCTGAAAAAAAACCACTGTCCTGAGTCCCGGTCCGTCAACCACACTGTTGGAGGTTATACCTCCCAGACGTATTTTCATCAATATATCCCTCCCGGCCGGGCTGACCTAAAGGCTTCAACAAGCTCTTGGCTGACCAAGGGCTTGTTGAATTGAAGTAGCTAGAATTTATGGATGGTGCGATCATTCAGCTCAGCCACTTTGGCATCATTAAATCGCTCAACGGTGCTTAGGTAGCCTGTAATCCGACGTACCCGGCGAATTTCAGGAGATTCGCAGCGTGGGCAATTATCCTGATCAATTACCCCGGTTATACTGCAGGAAGTACAATAGTCAACGGGGAAGTTTATTGCTGCATAGCCCATGTCACTGGCCTTCATATGTTTGATTATAGTCTCCACCGCTTCAGGATTTTTTACCGGCGGGGAAGACATTTCCACATAGCTGATATGTCCCGCATTACAATACTTATGGTAGGGTCCCTCCAAGGAAATTTTATCAAATACGCTGATGGGATAGCCCACCGGAATATGGAAGGAATTTGTGTAATATTGTTTATCGGTTACACCCGGTATGATGCCAAACTCTTTTCTATCGGCCCGTACAAATCTTCCAGAAACGCTTTCCGCAGGAGTAGCCAAAAGTGTGTAATTCAAATCATACTGTTCACTGGCCTCGTCAACCTTACCCTTGATATAAGCAACAATTTCCAGACCTAGGGCCTGGGTTTCTTCACTATGCCCATGATGCTTACCTGTAAGGGCTACCAGGGTTTCTGCCAACCCTATAAAGCCAGGAGAAAGGGTTCCATGCTTAATTACCTCTTCAATAGGATCGTTAGGTTCAAGACCCTGAGAGCCCATATATAGACCCTGGCCCATGACAAAGGGCATATCTCTAACCTTTAATTTTGCTTGAACCTTAAACCGATGATATAGCTGGCGGAAGGTTAAATCTAAAGTCTCATCAAGGAGCTTGTAAAACTTATCAATGTTCCGCTCCGCCTTAATGGCAATCCTGGGCAGGTTGATGGTTGTAAAAGACAGGTTACCCCTGCCGTCCGTCACTGCCGGACCCTTGCGATTGGCCATAACCCTGGTGCGGCATCCCATATAGCTTACATTATCCCCATATTCAGAGTTAAAGGAGGAATCCATGAAGCTAAAGGTTGGGTTAAGGCGTTTAGAGGCTACTTTTATGGCTAGTTGGAATAAATCATAGTTGGGATCCCCGGGATTTAGGTTGATACCTTCCTTAAGTTTAAAAATAATGTTAGGGAATATTGGGTTTTCACCCCGCCCCAATCCAGCCTCATAGGCTAGAATTAAATTTTTCGTTACCCGCCGAGCAGCCTCTGAGGTTTCGGTGCCTAGATTAATACTTGAGAAGGGCACCTGGGCACCCGCCCTGCTGTGCATGCTGTTCAGGTTATATATCAAGGCCTCCATGGCCTGGTATGTTTCATCATCAGTGGCGTTTTCAACAAAGGGTGCTATATCCCGATCAAAGAAGGCAAAGGATTGCCCACCGTGCATATCATTTTGTGAGCTTTGTAATATAATTGCTGCCAGCGCCGTTGCTGAGGTGGGGCGTTTAGGAGCCCTAATGTAGCCGTGTCCGGTATTAAATCCCTCTTTCAATAATCTGCCCAGGGGAATCTGAATGCAGGTAAGGGTTTTGCCATAAAAATCCAAATCATGGATATGTACATCTCCCCTCACGTGGGCCTGGGACATTTCCTCGGGAATTAATCGAGTAAGGTAGTATTTCTTGCTGGCGGCACTGGCTATCTGCAGCATCTTTGCCGAGGGGGAGTTAGAGATATTGGCATTCTCCCTGTTGGTTTCTGCTAGGATCTCCTCCACTGCATCCATTAAATCGCTCTTAGCATCCCGGAGTCGGGTGCGCTGGTGCCGATACAAAATATATGCCTTGGCGGTCCGGGCATGACCCTCTTCAATTAAAACCTTCTCCACCATATCTTGAACTTCTTCTACTCCAAAAATGTTGCCGTTATATGTCTTCTTTAGCATTTTTAAAACATTTAGGGTCAGTTCCATGGCAGTTTGGCGGTCTTCCCCGCCAACAGCTTTGGCAGCTCTAAATATTGCATCGGTTATTTTAGTCTCATCAAAGGCTACCTCCCGACCATCCCTTTTCCTAATATTCATAAACATATCTACAGGGCCCCCTTTTAAGTATGCTTACTCTTTAAAAGCTTCTCTACTTCCTGCAAAAAACTATAAACATCCCGAAATTGCCGGTAAACTGAGGCAAAGCGAACATAGGCCACCTCATCCAACTCTTTCAGCCGCTCCATGACCTGTTCCCCAACTTCCCCACTGTTTACCTCAAGGTCCATCTTATTGCGAAGTTCTCTCTCGATTAAATTTGCAGTCTTTTCTAATTCTTGAACAGGTACCGGTCTCTTTTCACAGGCCTTTATTAAACCGGCCAGTAACTTTGACCGATCAAAGACTTCCCTGCGGCCATCCTTCTTTACCACCACTAAGGGCAACTCATCTATTTTCTCGTAGGTGGTAAACCTCTTTCCACAGTCGCTGCACTCCCGGCGGCGTCTAATACTGCAGCCCTCATCGGCAGGCCTTGAATCTAATACACGACTTTCAGGGAAGCTACAAAATGGGCAACGCACATGACACACCCCCAATATATTGGGTTTACGCTCGAACAATTCCAAGATGTTGTATGCATGCTAATTATAGTGCACTATATATAGTGAGTCAATGTCTGTTTCCAGTAAAAATTACCAATATATCCTAAGAAGATTAATCCTCCCTTTAATTTCCTTCAGTTTTTATCCATCCAAAGAAAATTTCTTTATAAACCACTTTTATTACATAATGTCAGTCTTCTGCGAAATACTTACCTTTAGAAAATATCTAAAGGCGATGAATATAATGGAAAATATTACTTTACTAGCCCCTGCCAAGTCCTATTTGTTTAAGCCTAAGAGGGTATTCATTGAACAGGCGGCCCTGAATTATGATTTAGGGAGAGGATTGCAGGATAGGTTTAGGTCCGAGGGTATTCCAGTTTCAGTCCTGGGCGCCCACAACAGGGTTACCGGCATCCCAGGGAAAACACCCCAGGAGGCATTTCTTGAAGCAAAGCGCACACTGGTCATTGGAGTTCGCAAGGTTAAAGAATTCCAAACCTGCAAGCCCTCGGCCCACTACCAGTTACCCCTGGTATCAAGCTGTCCTGGCAAATGTGAATATTGTTATCTTTTAACTAATTTGGGGAAAAGGCCCTACGTAAAGGTTTATGTCAATATTGAAGAAGTCCTTGAGCGGGCTCAAGGATATATTAATGAGCGACGACCCCAGCATACAATCTTTGAGGGGGCGGCCACCTCTGATCCTATACCAGTTGAAAGATACACCGGAGCCATAAAAAAATCCATAGAATTCTTTGGCCGACAAAGTCATGGCCGTTTTAGATTTGTCACCAAGTTCACAGATGTAGACTCACTGCTAGACACCAGGCATAATGGTAAAACCCGCTTTCGCTTCAGTCTTAACAGTGATTATGTTATAAAGGCCTTTGAACACGGTACTCCTACCATGCCAGAAAGGGTTGCAGCGGCCGGTCGTGCGGGGGCCGCTGGCTTCCCTTTGGGCTTTCTCATTGCTCCGATTTTTCTCTATGAAGGCTGGCAAAAGGGGTATGGTGACCTCTTTGAGGCTTTAAATACAACCCTGCCCAAGGAGTCCCGCAAGGACCTAACCTTTGAATTAATAACTCATCGATTCACCAGCCGGGCAAAAAACAATATTAGGGAGGTCTTTCCCAACTCCCAGCTAGATATGAGGGAAGATACCAGGCAATTCAAATATGGTCAGTTTGGCTATGGTAAATTCGTTTATCCTAAAGAAAGAATGGGTGAAGTAAGGGACTTCATGGAAGGCCTGTTAAAGCAGCACTTCCCACAAGCCAAGGTAGAGTACCTGGTATAATGACTCAAAGGACCCTCACCTGACTGTAAATCCGCAATGAAAAGGTTGGGCGTTAATCCCAACCTTTTATAGTGCTATTCTTTTATCGCCTCGGCAAGTAGCTCTGCTGTGTGTTTTACAGGCAGGTTGTTGCCTTTATTGTCTAAACCACCGGAAATTTGCATTTTACAGCCTGGACAATCCAGGGCTACCATTTGAGCACCCGATGCTTCGATGTTAGTTATCTTCTTGTCCAAAATGGCTTTAGAAATATCAGCCATCTTAATGGAATAGGAGCCACCGAAGCCGCAGCATTCGTCGCAGCCCTTCATCTCTATCAGATTTGCACCTGCCTTATCCAGCAGCTCACGGGGTTCCTTCCAGACCCCCAGGGCCCGCTTCATATGGCAGGAATCATGGTAGGTGACACTGGTATTAATCCGGTCATATTTTAGCTCCTGACCATGCTTAGCCACAAAGGAGGCAAAATCAACAACCTTAGCTGCAAATTTTTCTGCCCTGCCTTTCCATGCCGGGTCGTCCTTCAAGTGTTCCACAAAGTGATGCTTTAGGACCTCCACACAGGTGGGACATAGGGAAATGACATAATCCACCTTTTCCTTTTCGAAGGCCTCAAGATTCTGTTTGGCCAGCTTAACTGAAACTTCAGGAGCACCCATTTGACTGGCTGGAATACCACAGCAGCTTTGCTCTTGGGGAAAAACCACTTCCATTCCCATTTTGCCTAGAACTTTATAGGCTGCTTCACCCTGCTCGGGATAGACAAAATCCCCTAAGCAACCAGCAAAGAATCCAACCTTGGCCTTAGCCTTACCTTCAGGTACCTGGTGACCAACCTTATCCCTAAGGGGTGTTGCTGCCACTGCCGGTAAACTGCGGCCCTCAGTTAAACCTGAAAAGAACATGGGTAGATGGCGAATCATATTACCCTTAACGAAGGGTTTTTGAACAACTGAACCAGCTCTAATTAGGGAGTGGAACAACTTTCTGTTGGTTAACACCTTTTCTAAAATTAATTTTTGGCCCGTTGGTAATCCGTCCTTTTTAACCGTCCTGCGGCGCAACTCCACAATCAAGCTGGGCAAATCAATCTTACCAGGACAGAAGGCTTTACAGCGTTCGCAGCGCAGGCAAAGGTTTTGAAGCTCCCCAGCCTTATCAAAACTATTAAAGAAAGCAGTTAAGATAGTTCCTATGCCGCCGGTATAAACGTCACCATAAACGTGGCCACCCACCTGCTGAAACACAGGACAAACATTTAAACAGGAAGCACAGCGAATGCACTGCAGGGCTTGCTTAAATACGGGATCATTACGCATTTCAGTTCTGCCATTATCAAGCATTACTATGTGCATTTGCTTATTCTCAATTATTTCACCATCCATACCTACAGCAGAGGCAGGGCCGGTCATCATGGTTACATAGCTGGTTAGCTTCTGTCCGGTGGCACTGCGGGGCAATGCTTCTAGAATAGGTCCTATGTCTTTAAAATTAGCTACTATTTTTTCTAAGCCTACCAACACAACGTGTACAGGTGGGACGGTGGTGGTAAGTCTGCCGTTTCCTTCATTGGTGCACATAACAATGGTTCCTGTTTCAGCCACTGCAATATTTGCTCCAGATATGCCCATTTCGGCTTTAAGAAACTTATTGCGTAGGTTTTCTCTAGCCACCTTAACCAGTTTGGGAATGTCCGGCTCCAAATTTTCCTTTACTTCTTTGGAAAATACCTCGGCCACTTCTCCCCTGGTCATGTGAATTGCAGGCATTACCATATGGGAAGGGCGTTGTCCGCAAAGCTGAATGATCCACTCGCCCAGGTCTGATTCTGCAACGTCAGAAATTCCCTCTTTGTTTAGGTGTGAGTTTAAATGTATTTCTTCGGAGGCCATGGACTTTGATTTAATAATACTCTTTACATTATTGTCTTTAGCAACCTTAACAATATAATCCCTGGCCTCCTGGGCAGACTTAGCCCGGAAGACAATCGCTCCGGCCTTTTCTGCATTAGCTGCAAATTGAGCTGCTAATTTTTCCATGTTCTCCGCAGCATAGCTCTTGGCCTTGGCAATTTGCTCACGAATAACCTCAAAATCTTTTCCTTCGTAGGCCTTTTCACGGGCAATAGGGTATGCTTCACCGAACCGACCCAGGGCGCCCTTCAGGTTGTCGTTATTCAGAGCAGTATTAATATCTTGTTTTAAATTTGTATTAGACAACTCTTATTCCTCCCTAGTCAATAAATACGATAATTAAGCGGCCTGGCCCGTGAACTCCTATGGTCAGCACTCGTTCAATATCTGCTGTACGGCTTGGTCCACTAACAAAGGTCAAGTAACGTGGTAGCTGGTTTAGGTTTTTATTATATAATTCAATGGCTGACAAGAGGTTAGGCAATATATTTTTTGTCCTGATTAAAACCAGGTGTACCGGGGGTAGTATAGAAACCATCCGACTCTCTAGTCCTGAAGCGTTTCCAACTAATGTACCGATTTCCGAAATGGCATAGTCTAATTCAGATATTCCCAAGTCTGCTGTTGCAGCATTTTCCCTCAAATTCTTTGTTTCCATGGCAACCCCGGTGGCCTTGGCAATCTCATTGGGTTCAAGGGAATTAACCAGCTCAGTGGGAGCATATACAGCCATTTTAATTTTTAGTTCTTTAATAATCTTAGTAACTAATTGACTAGCCTCGTTAAGACCTCCTACCCTGTGTACCTCGGCGGAAAGGATTTCAGCCTTCTCCTTAAACTCCGTATAAAGTGCTTCGGTGGAGTTTTTTTGCGGTGCACCCATGCTATTCACCTCTTGTTGATTATTTTTGTGCTTGTCCAAAATAAATAATTTATAATTCATCAGGCCAAATGACATAACATCAACGGGCATGATGGTCAGACCATTATTTTCAATTTTAAAGAAGGTACCACATTATACCTTCTCAAAATTATTTTTTAAATTAAGCAACTAGTTTGAAAATATTCTTTCTGAAAACAGTATACTAAATATTGCGACAAAGTGCAATGATAATACCTTATATTATCTAGTATTTACTAATGTCATCCCTCTGTTGATGATATGGTGGTAACTCAACCAATATGACGTCCATACCAATTTTACGGATCTTCTCCCAAGGAACTACTAATTCATCCTCTTTGCCAAAAAGCCCCATAAAGCGACCCTGTCCAGGTAGGATTATGGCAGCAATACGGCCTGCTTCCAGGTCAATATCAATATCCTTAATTAGCCCTAATCGCCTTCCATCAATGACATTAACAACCTCTCTTATACGCAGGTCCGATATTTTAATCATAATGCCACCTCCCCGTGATAAATATATATGCAGGGTGCTGGACATTCTGAACAACATTTTTTCACTTTTGGTTTCTATTGTCTTATGCTATTGAAAATACTAAGGGTCTTGGTGTGTCCAAGACCCTTAGTATTACCTTCTATCCACAAACAGTTCAGTTTAACAACAAAGCCTAAGCAATACCATGTCCAGTTTAAACATATTTTTTCATATGATTCAATGCCGCTTTTTCTAACCTTGAGACCTGGGCCTGGGAAATACCTATTTCCTCAGCCACTTCCATTTGGGTTTTACCCTCAAAGAAGCGTAAGGTTAGGATATGCTTTTCCCGGTCGCTGAGCCTGCGCAGGGCATCTCTTATGGAAATTCCTTCCAGCCAGCCTATATCCAGATTCTTTTCATCACTTATTTGATCCATAACGAAAATGGGATCACCCCCATCATGATAGATGGGCTCAAACAGAGAGATAGGCTCTTGTATGGCATCTAGGGCAAAAACTATTTCCTCCCGGGGCATTTTTAGTTCCCCTGCTATTTCGTTAATGGAAGGTTCCCGAGAATATTTATTGACAAGGCTATCCCTTACCTGCAAGGCTTTATAAGCAACGTCCCTAAGGGATCTACTCACCCTGATGGGATTGTTATCCCTCAGATAACGTCGAATCTCACCAATGATCATAGGAACTGCATAGGTAGAAAATTTAACATTTTGGCTAAGATCAAAATTATCAATGGCTTTCATTAACCCTATACAGCCTACTTGGAATAGGTCGTCCACATATTCTCCGCGATTGGTAAATCGTTGGATCACACTAAGTACAAGTCTTAGATTGCCGTTTATTAACTGACTCCGAGAATCCATATCCCCCTGCTGCATTGCTTCAAACAAAGTTCTCATCTTGCTGTTTGTTAATACGGGAAGTTTTGATGTATTTACCCCGCAGATCTCGACTTTGTTTACTAGCATTTACCGGCCTCCCAAAGTTGCTTTATGTACGTTACTTCAGCCCTACAGGTTCATTATTACCTTGGCAAAATTCTTATATACATGAGGTTCGGAGCTAGTAAAAGGCCTAAAAAACACCACTAGAGCTGTTTTTTTGGCCTTTTTCAATGTTATTCTTGGTTTTTCACCCTACTCCATCCTGTGAATTTCTTTTTTCAAACGCTTAATAATTCTTTTTTCTAGCCTTGAGATATATGATTGGGATATCCCCAGCATATCTGCAACTTCCTTTTGGGTTTTTTCCGTTCCATTATTTAGCCCAAAGCGAAGTTCCATAATCCTCCTCTCCCGCCCGGATAGTTTAAGTAGGGCCTGGTGTAATAGCTTTTTATCCACCTCTTCTTCAATATTTTTGTAAATGATATCATTCTCAGTACCCAGGACATCAGAAAGTAATAGCTCATTGCCGTCCCAATCGATGTTTAATGGTTCATCAAAGGACACCTCTGAACGGGTCTTATTATTTCTTCTCAGATGCATGAGTATTTCATTTTCAATACAGCGTGAGGCATAGGTAGCCAGCTTTATTTTCTTATTAGGGTCAAAGGTGTTCACCGCCTTAATTAGACCTATTGTGCCAATAGAAACCAAATCCTCAATACCCACACCGGTATTCTCAAATTTTCTGGCTATATATACAACCAACCTAAGGTTTCTTTCAATGAGAACACTTTTTACTTTACCGTCCCCGTCTCCCTCACCTAGTCGACCAATTAGGTCGTTTTCCTCATCATTTGATAAAGGTGGCGGTAATGCCTCGCTGCTCCCAACATAATGTATCTCCTGCTGATAGCCCAACCACTGCATTACCCGTACTACATAGAGCTTTACCAGCATTTTAATATGCCAAGGGTTCCTCAAATATCTCCCTCCCTAACTTTGAAACTAGGAAGCCAATAGTTTTGGGTGTATTAAGGCCCCGTAATTTGATCCAGGGCTTAGCTTCTTGCCATAAATACCCACCACTACATCCCTTATTTCAAGTTTTTCTGTTCCATGCCAAATCTCAACTACATCAGGCCGAATTCCTAAAAGCAATCCGTTTTCCCTACCCAGTGATTGAAAAGGAATAACCCTTAATCTTTCAGCATAGGGTGTATCAGATAGTGACATTATCGCCAGGGAACCATCACTTAGCTTTGGATCGGAAATGGCCTCTGATATTTTAACAGGTAGCACTGACCTCAAAACTTCATATTCAACAACGATCACCGGATGTTGACTCAATGGTTCAATAAGCTGGTTTCCAGTATCAACAAGTCCACGGACCAGGGCTTTTTTGCCCCAGAGATATACTGCCACCGGCATCTCACAAATGCTTTGCTGCACACGTTTGAGCCAAATCATCGCCCCCCATTTACCCATTAAATAACTAAATATAATCGTAAGGGCTAACACTAACCATTTATTGTATTCAGCTTGGCCGAGCCAGTTACTACTGTAGCCTCCTGTATTTGACACCAGTAAATATTGCAGGCCCATGGCTAGGCCGGCTGTAAAAAAAGAGGCCAGCATCAATAACAGGGTATCCTTGAGCAGCTTTCTCCAGCCACTGTATTTGAAGGCAATAAAAACCATTACTAGGCCCAAAAGAAGCTTTATGTATAAAACACCAAAAAGCCCTAACCCGGGAATAAATAAAGAAAGGGCATAAATGCACCCCACAGTCGCTGCAGTAAACATTCTGGCCGGTATTAACCTATTGCCTGTAAATCTTGATGTCAACCACAGCACTGTAAAGTTCATCACCAAGTTTACAAAAATAAGCTCATCCACGTAGACCACTTGTCTCATTACATTACTCCCCCTGCCTAAAGGGGTGGTTACTACCATGATATGGTGTAAACAATCTATTTATACCAATATGGCCAAAATAACAAAACCCTGGCAATATTATACAATGCCAGGGCTGGGAAACTTGTCAATTTCTGGTATTTAATTCCATTTAATTTCACCCTAATATCTACAAAATAATTACTATCTTTCTTCGTCATCTTCCTGCATAGACGTTAAAAATTCCTGGGCCTCCTCCAATAACTCCTCGGGAACCAACACCTGGACCTGAGAGTAGGGGCCAGTGGCTGAATTGCCAAAGATAATAGAGCTAAAACTCTCCCATTTTAGGTTGACCGGAAATCCTGAGCTTTCCAGAGCCCCCTTTAATATCTCGGCTTCCATCATATTGGCCGCGTTAGTTAGTAAACGCCAAGTAGGAGTCATCATACTACACCCTTTCATATCTTTTTACATCCGGGATTTTCTAGTTTTGCGGATCATTCCAGTCATTTCGTTTGGAGTCTTTTTTAGCAGGCCCTTTATTATGATCAATAAACTCCTGCTCTCCCCTTACTTCATTTAGTGCCTCTTTACGGGTCAGATTTTCTTTATTATCAATATTCTTTTTCATGTTGTACCTCCCTATCAAATACTTAACCTTAGTGTACCCAGGCTAAGTAAAGATATCCTTAGAACAGGCATGAGTCAAGGAACTGTCCCCGGCTCGCATTGACAAATGGAAAACCCCCGGGGTTGTCCGGGGGTGAGGTATTAGCGGCGGCGTAGGAAGGCAGGGATATCTAGGTCATCGTGGCTGGCAAAGGGCTTGATCTCCATTTCCTTTTTGCCCTTTTCCTTTTTGTTATTAAGACGGTGCTCAAAGCCTGTGGCAATTACGGTAACCCGTACTTCTTCGTTCATTCTTTCATCTATCACGGCACCAAAGATAATGTTAGCTTCAGGATCCGCAGCCTGGGCAATAATTTCAGCTGCTTCGTTAACTTCAAATAACCCTAGGGAAGAACCCCCTGTGATATTAAGGAGCACGCCCCTAGCTCCCTCAATGGATGTTTCCAACAGCGGGCTGGATATAGCTGCCCGGGCAGCTTCTGTAGCCCTGTTTTCACCCGTTGAACTACCAATACCCATTAGGGCAGAGCCTGTATCCTTCATGATAGTTTTAACATCGGCAAAGTCCAAGTTAATCAGTCCAGGAACGGCAATCAAATCTGAAATACCTTGTACACCCTGACGCAGGACGTCATCGGCAATACGGAAGGCCTCAACAATGGAGGTATGCTTATCAATTACCTGCAGCAAGCGATCATTGGGGATGGTAATTAAGGTGTCTACTTTGCTTTTGAGGTTCTCAATGCCGGATTCAGCCTGGGAAAGCCTTTTTCTCCCCTCAAAGGTAAAGGGCTTTGTAACAACCCCTACAGTAAGTGCTCCTATTTCTTTGGCAACTTCCGCCACCACCGGTGCAGCACCGGTACCAGTGCCACCACCCATGCCGGCGGTAACAAAGACCATATCTGCACCCTTTAGGGCCTGCAGTATTTCATCCCGGCTCTCTTCGGCTGCTTTACAGCCAATTTCCGGGTTGGCCCCTGCACCCAGACCTTTAGTCAGCTTAGTGCCAATTTGGATTTTATGGTTACTTTGGGACAAAAACAGAGACTGGGCATCTGTATTAACCGCAACGAACTCTACTCCTTTGAGTCCAGCACTGATCATACGGTTTACGGCATTATTGCCACCACCTCCGACCCCGATTACTTTAATGTTAGCAAAATGGTCCAGGTCCAGCTCGAAGTCAAGCATATAAATAATCCTCCTCTATGTTTATCACAGAAAGTCGCTTAAATATTACCTAAACCGGGCCAAGACTCCACGCCATCCAGAATGGTCCTCCAAGCGACTGGAACTTCTTTTAGCACCATATATAACCAGTCCCACCGATGAGGTATAGCCAGGTCCATCAAGGCCTTCTTGGGAAGGTTTTGACCCTCCTGAAGGACCTATAGTAATTCGGGAAAAGGGGAATTGCGAATGGGCTAGACTTAAAAAGTCCTTCAGTAATGTCCCTCCCCCTGTAAATACCAGACCGCCGGATAATGCTTCAAACCGACAATTTTTCTTTAAATCGTGGTAACATAACTCAAGTATTTCTTTAACCCGAGATTTTATGATATCTACTGCTACGGTTCCTGAGATACTTCTTATGCCATTACCTGTAAGATTGGATATCTCTAATATGACCTCCGGTTCTGGATAGGATATTCCTAAAGTTCGTTTAACTCTTTCTGCTTCCCCTAGGGTTGTCCTAAGACAAACCGCTAGATCACTGGTGATATGCTCACTGCCAATGGGTATTGTATGACTATAAATCAGCTCACCCTGATCATACACAGCTAAACCAGTCGTTGTTCCTCCCAGGTCAATTAATACTGAACCTAGCTTTCTATCTGTTTCGGTTAAAAGCTTTTCTGCTGAAGCAATTGCGGAATGAACGGTTTCTATGATGGTTAAGCCAGCATTAACAACACATTGGGCTAAGCTTTCATCAATAATTTCAAACTCTCCAGTTAGTGAATCAGAGGTTGGGAAGGTAATATATACTTCCTTAACCAATTCTTTAGTCATGTCCTGGGCCAGCTCAACGGCATGGGCAATAGATTTGCCTAAAGCAAAACTATCATATACCTTACCCCGCCGGACACCAATGGCCGGACTCTCTCCAAAACCTGTAATTATCGGATATCCATTGGGACCAACCTCGGCAATGACTGCAACAATTTTTGTAGTGCCAATGTCTAATCCCGCGACAGTACGTCTCCTGGACAAGCCCAGGCACCTCCAGTGCAGCTTTTACTTAAAATGTAAAATTCAACAAAGAATAAAAATTCCCTTTTCAAAGAAGACCAAAAAATAGTTATTTTTTTAATATATGCCTGCGAATGATGGCTAAATTTTGGAACAAGCGCACACCAAAGGCAACCACTGCGGCTGTACTTAGGGGTACTCCTAGCTTTGTTCCCAGATATGCCAATCCCGCGGCTAATAGGGCATTACTAAAAAAACCTGTAACAAATATGCGGTTATCATAATGGTCTTCCATAGCCGCCCTGATTCCTCCGAAAACTGAATCTAGAGCTGCCAGCACGGCCAGTCCCAGATATTGTGCATAGGTTTGGGGTAAAACTATCGGAACATTTAGGCCAATCATTACGCCCAGGAATAATCCAACCAGGGCAATTATAACACCTATCCACACGGTTACCTGGCCTCCTTCAGTGGTTTAGCATATTCAAGATTTATATTATGGTAAAATGCCGGTACTACAATTTCGTCTTGCCTTTCCACACTAACGGTAATGCCCCAATCTTGCATAGTATCCACCAGGCCACCTTTGATTAAGAGACCACTTTCCAACTGGCCTGGGGAACCGATAGCCAAAACCTTATAGGGAGGCGATATTCTGGTAAGGTTTACATCAATGAAAGACCCTGCCAGCCTAATCTCGGTGGTAGATATAATCCTCTGACCGTTAATTGACATAGCTTCTGCCCCTGATGCCCTTAGTTCATTAATAACCCTAAGGAGGTCCTCGTCTCTAACCGTAAAGAGGTTATCCCCTGGTTTATCCCCCTTATTCATAGGAGCTATGCTTACTTCCACCCCCGGGCCCTGTAACCTGGTTAGACCAGCCATTTGCCTAACCTTGATCAATTCCTCTTGAACTGCCTGGGATGCCTCGGGACGCCCTTTATCTGCTTTTGCCAGCTTATCTTCTAAATCAATGGCCTCACTAAACAGAGTACTATATTCCCTTTCTATCTGCCTAAGTTCCGTTGTCAGAAGCTGCACCCTGTCATAGGGCACGCCTGAATCCACCCGGCCAGCCGTCCTAAACTGAAAAGCCACCATCAGCCCCAGGGCCATTGAAACAAGCAATATGGAAAAAAATAATGGTATATTAGTTTTTAAGCTTGGTTTATTCATCTTCAACCGCCTTAATTATCAGCCACAGGTTTGGCATAATCAAAGGAAATAGCTCCTGAAAACCCTGGAACATCAAGGTTTGTTTGTTTTCGAACTTGTACTTGAATACCCCATATTTTAAGCTGCTCAACAACCCCACCCTTCATAAAGAGTGAATTTTCTAAAGTCTGAGGGTTGCCGATAGCCTTGATGGTGAATGGGGCCGGCAGTCTTTTGTTTTTATTGGTAAGAATTGTTGGCCCAATGCAACGTATTTCACTGGTAGCTATCAGCCTGACATCATTTAGGGCTATGGCCTCTGCCCCTGCGGCCTTAAGCTCGTTAAGTACCCTAAGCACATCTTCATCGTGTAAAACATATAGGTTTGGATCTTGTCCCGGCTGAAGTACCACATTGCTATCATTTAATGTTACTTCCACACCTGGCCCGGAAACAGCCTGAATTCCCGCAATGATTCTACTGGTTTCCATTTCGGCAGCAAAGTTATCGGGCTGAACATTGGCCTTTTGATCCAACCTTTCCCTTAGCTCCACTACTCTTTTCTCCAGTTGGTTCCGGGCTTCCCTTTTTTCCTTTATTTCGTTGTTTAAGGTTTGTACCCGAGCAATGGGAGGGCTTTCATTAACCTCTCGGGAAAACCTGTATTGAATAGATATCATTAGCCCCAGTGCCAAGGCGACAAGAGCTATACCCAATTGATAACCCTTTATTTTCACTATTGGACACCCTCCGGTTTAGAATATTTAACCACCGGCACCTTAGGATTAGACAAATCTATATATTCAATCTCTCCGCCAGCTTGCTTTAGGTTTGTGATTACCTGTTCAAAAACTAGTCCTTTATACTCAATTTCCTTGGGCAGGCCAAGCCTTCCCTGGGTGCCATCCACCGTGTACAGAAAAATTTGTCCAGTTTCATTTACATGCATCTCAGAGAGTTGTTGGATCAAGGTTCTTGGTAGTTGACTCAATGAGTGAAGCATCATGGGCAAATCCTTAGACTCGACAGTTTTGCCTGGACCGCTCTCCTTAACGGTCAGTCCTGTAATCACCGGTAAGGCCGAGGCAATTGTGCCCTTTTGCAAGTATACCCCATCATTATCAACTTTAATAAAGCTGTTTTCCAGGGGGAGCAGAGCTACCGCCCTTCGCTCGGTAACGTTAATAATAATTTTATCCGGTAGTTTTCTTTCTAAGCTAACGACCTTAAGGAGCGGGAGCATGCTCAGCCGCTCTTCACACTGGCTCAAATTAAGTTTAAATATATTAGTTCCAGGAATAATTCCAGAGAATTCCTTTATTTCGTCCTTTTTCATCTGCTGATTGCCAACAATTTCTATTTTTTCAATCTCAAACAACGGAGACTGTAACAAGATATATACGGCAGCACTTACCAGCAAAATAAAAAAAACACTTTGTACCAAGTGGTGTTTTTTTTCCGGGGCTTCAGCACGAGGTCGATACAAATCTCCCACCCCTTGAAATAATTTCCGATGTTGCCCATTTTTACAATATTATAACTGATAAGTGATAGCCTTGTCCAAGGCAAAACTAAAAAAAGAGCCATTAACTATTGACTCTTATAATTCTTGCCCCCAGGGAATTATATCTTTTTTCTATTC
This sequence comes from Desulforamulus aquiferis, assembly GCF_030577015.1. Lineage (NCBI taxonomy): Bacteria > Bacillati > Bacillota > Clostridia > Eubacteriales > Peptococcaceae > Desulforamulus > Desulforamulus aquiferis. The sequence goes on from NZ_JARPTC010000018.1 coordinate 51,175, forward strand.
GCTCATAACCCCTATCTATATGCTCGATATTACTCAGCACTGTTCCGTCCTCCCCGGCCAATGCTGCTAGAATTAGGGCAGCTCCTGCCCGCAAATCAGTTGCCTCCACACAGGCTCCTGATAGTCGACTGACCCCCTTAATGATGGCGGTATGGCCCTCCAGACGGATATCAGCCCCCATCCTGCGGAACTCAGGCACATGCTTAAATCTATTCTCGAAGATGGTCTCACTAATGACGCTGGTACCTTCTGCAATGGTCATTAATGCCATCATTTGTGACTGCATGTCGGTTGGGAACCCCGGATAGGGCATTGTTTTAATGTCTACTGCCTTAAGGGTTCCATTACTTTGGACACGTACCCAATCATCTCCTACCTCCACAAGTACACCAGCCTCCCTCAGTTTATAAATTAAGGGATCAAGGTGCTCTGGGATGACGTTGCTAACCGTCACATCCCCCCGGGTAACCGCTCCGGCGATCATATGAGTTCCTGCCTCAATACGGTCTGGGATTACTGTGTGGGTGACCGAACCTAATTCTTTCACCCCTTCAATTCTAATAACGTCCGTTCCAGCACCAACAACCTTAGCTCCCATGGCATTGAGGAAGTTCTGGAAATCCACAATCTCAGGTTCCTTCGCCGCATTTCTTATAACTGTAGTACCGTTGGCCAATATGCCAGCCATTATCAAATTTTCCGTAGCTCCTACACTGGGAACGTCTAAGTGAATTACTGTGCCAACTAGTTGACTTGCTTCTGCGGTGATATAACCAAATTTTTCTGATATTTCAGCCCCCATAGAGACCAAACCTTTAAGATGTAGATTCATCGGCCTGGAGCCAATATTGCAGCCACCCGGGTGCGATATCTTAACATTTCCAAACCGGCCAAGTATTGGTCCAAGGACTAGATTTGAAGCCCTCATTTTTCTCATTATGTCTTCCGATATTTCCTGGGGCTGTACATTCGAGCAGTCAACCGTCATGGTGTGCCCTTCAAAGTTTACCTTTGCCCCAAGATATGCCAGCAGTTCCTGCATTACCATGATATCCTTGAGTCTTGGCACCTGATGTACAGTACAGACGCCCCCGGTCAGCAGCGTTGCCGCCAGGATAGGTAACGAAGCATTCTTTGAGCCATTGGCTTTGATTGTTCCCTTAAGGCGGTTACCTCCCACAATAACAAATTTCTCCACGTTGCCACCTCCGCCTAGTCTTCACCCAGCAATCTAACTTCTCTCTTAAGCAGAATGCCAAAGTGATCTTCCACTAACCCTTGAACCTTCTCAATTAGAGCTAATACATCCCTGGCCTTTGCATTGCCAAGGTTTAATATCCAGTTAGCATGTTTAGTGGACACCTGGGCATCTCCAACCTGCAGGCCCTTTCCACCGGCGGCCTCAATTAATCTCCCGGCAGAGTCACCCTCAGGATTTTTAAACACGCTTCCTGCGCAGGGAAATCCCTGAGGCTGTATAGCCTTTCTTTTACTTAGATACTCCCTGGTTTCCTCCTCAATAAGAGCCTTATCCTTAAAGGTGCTGCTCCAGGTAGTTTCTACACAAATAAGCTGCATTCTTTGCAAAGCACTGGTGCGATAGCTAAAACCCAAATCTTCCTTTGCTAAAGTTATAAAATTGCTATGCTCATCAAGTACCAGTACCGATGTCAGTACATCTGCGACACAACCGTTTAGTGCCCCGGCATTCATCACAACCGCCCCACCGAGGGAACCAGGTATACCTGCTGCAAACTCAAATCCGCCAATACCTGCCCGGCGAGCGGCAGCAGCCAGTTCCGGCAGCATAGCACCGGCTCCGGCCCGAATAGAATTGCCCTCAACCGATATCTCCGCCAAGCCTCGGCCAATCTTAATTACCATCCCCCGAATGCCACCATCCTTGACCAACAGATTAGATCCGTTGCCAATGATAGTGAGGGGTATTTCTCTGTTACGGGCATACTCAACTGCCTGGTATAGGTCCTCTAGGCTAGCCGGATTAACAAAAATATCCGCCGGTCCCCCAATTCTCCAGGTAGTGTGTTTATTCATGGGCTCAGAAGAACTGACTTGCCCTTTAATCATTGCTTGGAGTTCTTCCGACAATACCCTATAATCCATGGTTTTAGCCAAGCCTCCTTAACAGTTCCCGTCCCAAGGTCCAGACATCCCCAGCACCCATTGTTAGCACAAGGTCTCCCTTAGCAACATTTGACTCAAGGTATTTAACGGTCTTTTCAAGGTTAGAAAGATAAATAATCTGCTGATTCTCCCTTGGCGGGATGGCATCAATAATTAATTGAGTATTTACACCATCGATTGGCGCTTCGGATGCTGCATATATATCCGTCAGAATTACAATATCACTATCCTGGAAGGATTCTCCGAACTCCCTGAATAGCTGACGTGTCCGGGTATATCTGTGGGGCTGGAAAACTGTAATGATCCTGCCGGGATGGGAGTTTCTAGCTGCCTGCAGGGTAGCCTTAATTTCCGTTGGATGGTGAGCATAATCGTCCACAACCTTAACCCCATCAATTTCACCCAATAGCTGGTAGCGTCTTTTAGCCCCTCTAAACTCCTTTAAGGCCCTGGCAATATCCTCAAAATCCAAATTTAGGTACCGTCCCAGGGCAATGGCCGCCAATGAGTTTAATAGGTTATGCTGCCCCGGGACATGCAATTCGACATCTCCCAGCTTATCACCATGATAAAGTACTTCTCCCCTATTTAACCCATGGACAAAATTAACTGCCCCCAGTGTATAGTCTGCGCCAGTCCCCTTTGTGCCATAGGTAATTAGCCGGCAGTTCAGTTCTTTGCCCATAGCCCTAAGTACAGGGTCATTCTGGCAAAGAATTGCCAATCCCTTGTCAGGTATTTTGCTTAAAAATTCTTTGAAGGCTGCGATAATATTTTCTTTAGTTCCATAGTGATCTAAATGATCGTCTTCAATGTTTGTTACTATTGCAATAGTTGGGTCCAGGAGTAAAAAAGAACCGTCACTCTCATCAGCCTCTGCAATCAGCAGGTCACCCTGTCCCTTTTTAGCGTTCCCACCTATGTTACTCAAGTCACCTCCAATTAGAATGGTGGGGTCAAGTCCGTTATTTTCCAGTACCAGAGCAGCCATAGATGTGGTTGTAGTTTTCCCATGGGCTCCGGCAATGGCGACTCCTGTTTTTTCCCTCATTAACCAGGCCAGCATTTCTCCCCTTCTCAGTACTTGCAAGCCCAGGTTTCGAGCCTGCTGAACTTCAGGGTTATCCGGTGAAATGGCTGTAGAAACAACTACTATATCAACATTCTTTAAATTTTCTGGAGCATGCCCGATATAACAAACAGCACCAAGGGATTCTAATCTCTCGGTAACGGCACTTCTTTTTAAGTCTGAGCCAGATATGCGATAACCACCCATTCCTAATAGAACGGTGGCAATACCACTCATACCTGCCCCCCCGATGCCAACAAAATGTATTCCTTTTTCAATTACCTGCACTAACTTCAACTCCTTCCTGAAACAGGACTACCCCGACTATTCTTTAAGTCCCTAAGAGCGTTTCCGTAAGCCATACTATGCATCTCGAACAGTAGGTGTTACTAACGCCCACCAATGGCTTTCCAGGGATTATACCGGCAGGCCTGTCCACTCTTCTGAAACAAAGACTGCCCCGGCAAACTTAGTTTTTTAATGCCGCGGCAAAATCTTTTCTACGCAATCAATAATATCATTAAGGGCCCCGGCCCGTCCAAGTCTTTTGCTGGCCAGGGACATGTTCCTCAGCCTTTCGGCATCATTAATAATGCTTCTTATTTCTTTTACCAATAACGGCCCGGTTAAATCCTTATCTTTGACTAGCACCGCTGCCCCACGATCTGCGAGGGCCCTGGCATTGAATTCTTGATGATTTTCTGAGGCATAGGGATAAGGAATCAAAATCGAAGGTATGCCAAGAACCGTCAATTCCGCCAGTGTTGCCGCACCAGCCCTGCTGACAACCAAATCTGCCGCCCCTAAGGCATCGTGCATATTGTACAAATAGGCTTTAATATTAATATTGACATATTTATCCAAATCAATACCCTTATTTTGGCAATCCTTAATAAATTCATCATAGCCCGTCTGCCCGGTGGCGTGAATCACCTGAATTGATTGACTATTGCCAAATTCCCTGACTACATCAACCATGGCTTGATTGATCCTTCTGGCTCCTCGGCTGCCGCCAAAAACAAGAAGGGTTAACAAGTCATCCTTTAACTGTAAATTGTTTAGGGCTGTATGGCGCTCAGCCTGAAGAATTTCCGGTCTAATTGGCAAACCCGTAAGCCCAACCTTAACTCCTTTGGAAAAATACTTCCTGGAGTCCTCAAAGGTTACAGTAACCTGATCTACTACCCGGGATAGAAGCTTATTGGTGATACCTGGTAAAGCATTCTGCTCGTGGATTAAGGTGGGAATTCCCAATCTAGAGGCTGCCAGCACCACCGGTCCACAAACATAGCCACCCGTTCCTATAACTACGTCCGGTCTAAACTCTTTAAGGAGGGCTTTAGCCTCCTGAAACCCCCGTATAGCTTGCCAGAGTATTTTGACATTGGCTAGGGATATTTTTCTTTCCAGGCCTGCCACCGTTATGGCCTTAAAAGGGAAACCGGCCTTGGGCACTAGGTCGGCCTCAAGACCTCGGTTTGTTCCTATATAGAGTATATCTGTGCCAGCAAAGCGCTCTTGCAATCCCTTGGCAATGGCTAGGGCCGGATAGATGTGACCACCTGTTCCACCGCCTGTTAATACTGCACGCAAATTACTCACCTCTAAAATGGATTATATGCTTCCTTTAACGGGGAGTTGTATATTTTGAAATATTTAGTATTATGCCAATGCCCGCCAGAGTAAACAATAGGGATGTACCACCATAGCTTATAAAGGGCAGTGGCACTCCGGTAACAGGCATTGAGCCGGTAACTACACCCATATTAATAATTGCTTGTAGGGCTATGCCGCTTGTTATACCGGCAGCCAGCAAGCTGGCAAAGGGATCCGGTGAAGTAACCGCAATTTTTAGACCCCGCCAAATAAATACCACAAATAATAGCACCACCAATGAAGCCCCAATGAAACCCAGTTCTTCCCCTAAGATGGCAAAGATAAAGTCAGTATGGTTTTCTGGCAGGTAGAGAAACTTTTGCTTACTTTGTCCCAGACCAAGGCCAAATAGCCCCCCTGAGCCAAGGGCATATAAGGATTGTATAATGTGGTAACCTGTGCCCTGGGGATCCTTTTCAGGGTCCATAAAGGCCAGGAACCTCCTCATGCGATAGGGCTCAAAATAAATGGCAAAGGCCACGGCCACAGCCCCTAAACCCATCAAACCACTCAAATGGAGTACTCTGGCCCCCGCTGCAAAAAGCATAATAAATATGGTTCCAGACAATACAACTGCTGTCCCTAAATCCGGCTGAAGCAAAATTAGTCCGGCCGCAAACCCCATGGCAACCAAATAGGGGAGCAGTCCTTCCTTAAAGGAGTGGATATTCTCCGACTTTGACAGGCCAAAGGCTACAAACATAATCATACAAAGTTTAACCAATTCTGCCGGTGAAAAAGACATGAAGCCCAGATTAATCCAGCGTTGAGCACCATTGGTTTCAGTCCCAATACCTGGTAATAGCACAGCTATCAATAGGGCAAAACCCACTAATACTATTGGCCCAATAAATCGCTTTAGCCTGTAGTAATCAAAATTCATCATACCAAACATGGCCACCAAACCTACCAGTGCCCACAGAAGTTGTTTTTTGAAGAAGTAGAAGCTATCCCCATATCTCACCATGGTAACATATTCACTGGAAGAAAAGACCATAATCAATCCAACACTTAGCAACATCAATACCGTGAGAAATAAGACAAAGTCCGGAGGTCTTTTCTTTAATCTCATAGGCTCTACCCCCTATCAGCTTCAGGTTACCGGGGTCACCAAATTCAGTTCCATAACCCCTAAATGGTACCTGGCTCTGATTACTGGTGCCCGATTAGCTTTTTAGTTTTAAAACAAGTTCCTTAAATAGATCTCCTCGCTCCTCAAAGTTTTTAAACATATCCCAACTTGTACAGGCCGGGGATAAAAGTACAACCTCACCTGACCTTGCATGGTTATGGGCAAGCTCTACGGCATGCTCATAGTCCTTGGCCTTTAAGATATGTTCAAAACCTTGGGTCAGGGCCGCCTCCTCAATTTGGTACCCATCCTTACCCACGACAATCAGAACCCTGGCCTTTTCTTTTATCTTTCTAGCAAATTCGGTAAAATCAATGCCCTTGTTCTTGCCACCGGCTATTAAAACAATGGGTACATTGTAAGCTTCCAGGGCTTTGATGGAGGCATCAGGATTAGTTCCCTTGGAGTCGTTGACGTAGTCAACCCCGCCAAGGGTGGCTACGTGCTCAAGCCTATGGGCAACTCCCCTGAAGGTACTTAGTGTGTGAGCCATATTTTCCTTTGAAACTCCCATGGCATGCCCAATTGCCACAGCCGCCAAGGCATTTTCTAAATTGTGGCCCCCGGGAATGCGCAGGGATGTTACTCCGGCAATTTCAGTGACACCATTGTCTATTACCATTATTTTGTCCTTCTGGGCAATAATTCCTTTTTCTAAGATATGCTTTTTACTAAAAAATATTACTTCACCAGGACAAGAGTCTGCTAATTTCCTAGTTATCGGATCATCGTAGTTTAATATTGTAAAATCTCCGGGTTTTTGTTGGGCAAATATCCTTGCCTTAGCCTTTGTATACTCTTCCATGGAACCATGACGATCCAGATGATCGGGAGTAAGGTTTAAAATCACTGCAACCTTAGGAGCAAATTGGCTGGTGGTTTCTAATTGAAAACTGGAAACCTCCGCCACAATAATATCCTCCTGGGAATAATTTTCCACCTTGCTGACTAAGGGAAGCCCAATATTTCCTGCCACCAGTGTCCGGTAACCTGCATCCCTAAAAAGCTGTCCCACCAAGGAGGTTGTAGTAGTCTTACCGTTTGTCCCAGTAATGGCCACCAGAGGTGCCCTGGAAAAACGGTAGGCTAATTCCATCTCTCCCATAACCGGAGGTGCGCCCTGACTTAGGGCTTTGGCCACAGGCGGTACTGTTAATGGCACGCCAGGGCTAACCACCACTAGATCATATGCCTCCCCCGAAACCTCTGGATACTGACCCAAAGCAAGCTTTACACCTCTGTTTTCCAGCATAGCTGCTAAATCAGCCATCTGCTCCCTTGTTCGAGAATCTGTTAAGGTTACCAGGGACCCCTTTTCAATTAGAAATTCGCAGACAGCCTGGCCGCTCTTCCCAGCTCCAACTACTAGTACTTTTTTCCCCTCTAGTTCCACTTTAAGTACTCCTTTTGCATCAACTTTATAATATCGAAATAGCTGTTATCTTAGTCCGTAAACACCTAACAGGCCTATGGCGGAAAAGGCAAAGCTAATAAGCCAAAAGGTCCTAACCACCCGCTTTTCAGACCAGCCGGAAAGCTCAAAATGATGATGGAGGGGGCTCATCCGAAAAACCCGCTTGCCTGTTGTCTTAAAGGATATTACTTGAATTATTACCGAAAGGGTTTCCAATACATACAGTCCCCCGATAAATACCAGAAACAACTCGTTCCTGGTAATAACTGCTGCAGCTCCCAGTGCGCCTCCCAGCGCCAGGGAACCAGTGTCTCCCATGAAGACTTTGGCTGGGTTTTTATTGTAAACTAAAAATCCCAGGCATCCCCCGGCTACCGCGGCCAGCACAACCGCAACACCAACTTTGCCGCTGCCGAGGGCCAACAGCATAAAAGCACCGGCAGTAAAAACGGTGGCACCTGCAGCCAGACCATCCAAACCATCAGTCAAATTCACACCATTTGTTGTACCCAACAATACAAGGACGGTTAGGCCAAAAAAAGGCCACCAGCCTAAATCAAAGCCTATTCCCCCTGGTGTAAAGAAGCCTGAAAAGGGTATTAAATAATCTGTACCCCGTCCAAGGTTAAATACTGCCAGAACAGCTAATATAGAGGCAATGATAAGTTGCCCCAATAGCTTTTCACGGCTCTTCAGTCCCAGGTTCCTTTTTAATACTACTTTGATAAAATCATCTATAAAGCCAATAAGACCGTAACCCATGGTTACAGCCAACACGATTAATCCCTCTGCTCTCCCAGGGATCCCTGGATTTTTCAAGAGAAACAAACCCGCCACAGCAATCCCTATCAGAAACATGACCCCACCCATGGTGGGTGTTCCGGTCTTGGCCATATGTCTGGCCGGGCCCTCTGTTCTGATGGTCTGGCCAAATTTTAGTCTCCTTAGCAAAGGGATTGCAATGGGCCCTAGGATTATAGTTGTTATCAAGCTAATAGCCGCTGCCGGCCAAATTGCCGAATAATCCATGCTATTCACCCCTAATGTTCCAACGGAGTTTTTTGCCCTACCAGGGCATGAACTATTTCTTCCATACGCATCCCTCTGGACCCTTTTACTAAAATGGTATCACCATTTTGTAAAACATTCTTTAAAACCTCTATTGCCCCAGAATTATTCTCACATGGATAAATACTCTCTTCAGCCAACCCTGCACCAGCTCCACCTTGGGCTATTGACTTGGCTAAATCACCCACCGTGATTAAATGCTCAACCCCGGCCTTAACAGCTGCCTCTCCTACTTCCTTATGTCCTTGTTCGGTAAAATCACCTAACTCATACATATTGCCCAATACAGCGATTTTCCTGTAAGCAGGTGTCTCCTTCAACACTTCTAGGGCAGCTTTTGTAGAGCTGGGACTAGCATTATAGGTATCATTAATAATGGTAATCCCTTTAACTTCTATAATTTCAAGTCTCATCTGGGTTAGTTCAAGAGCCTTTAGCCCTTGAACAATATTCTCGAAGGTAAGACCCAGCCTTAACCCTACACCGATGGCTGCCAGGCTATTGGCAACGTTATGACTGCCCGGCACCGGCAAATACACCTCTCCCTGACCACCAGGGTAGGATACTTTAAATCTTACCCCACCTGTTTCTGGCCTAAGGTTGCTGGCGGAGATATCGGCTTCTCCACCAATGGAGTACAGCCAAACCCTGCCTCTACAGCGGGAAGCCTGCTCTCTCATGTGCGGACTGTCAGCATTGAGGACTGCAAAGCCCTTTTCACTAATGTGCTCTAACACTTCTCCCTTGGCATAGGCTATGTTTTTTACTGTCCCTAACCTCTCCAGGTGAGCCTCTCCAATATTTGTTATAACTGCACCTGTGGGTTTAGTCATTTTTGCGAGAAAATCTATTTCTCCTGGCCCTCTCATACCCATTTCTACCACAGCTGCCTGATGGGCCTTATTTAGCTCCAGCAGGGTTAGGGGTAATCCCAGCTCATTATTAAAATTGCCCTGGGTTTTAAGGGTATTTAGACACGTGCCAAGTATAGAAGCAATCATATCCTTGGTGGAGGTTTTTCCATTGCTTCCTGTTACTGCCACCACCGGAATATCCAGCAGCAATCTGTTATGCTCTGCCAATTGCTGCAAAGCTACTAGGGTATCAGGAACCAAAATCACGCCTCTCCGGGAGTTATTGGTCTCTATTTTTTGGGAGATCAGCACCGCAGAAGCCCCGGCCTCCAATGCTTGGTTAATAAAACTATGCCCATCCACCTGGATTCCTTTTAGGGCTACAAAGAGAGTTCCCTCCCCCTCCTTGATCTTTCGGCTGTCAATACTTACATCTGAAACAGAAAGCTCAGGATTGCCTTGTAAAATAGTACCCCCGGTGATTTCTGCAATTTCCTTAATGGAATGGGTTAGCACTAGGCCCCCTCCTTTTTCCCGCTACCAGATATGGCTTCTACTGCCACTTGCCGATCATCAAAATCATATTTGGTGGTGCCAATTATTTGATAGGTCTCATGTCCCTTTCCCGCAATAACTACCACATCGCCGGCCTTTGCCAAATCTATTGCCCGGTTGATAGCTTGTCGTCTATCAGCTATAACCAAATAATGGGCTGCCCCCTTTTTTACTCCCTCTACAACATCTTGAATAATTTTATCCGGCTCTTCAGTGCGGGGATTGTCTGAGGTGACTACGGGCAAGTCGCTGTATTTGGCGGCAATTTCACCCATAATTGGTCTTTTGGTCCTATCCCGATCTCCCCCACAGCCAAACACTGTAATCAATCGCCCGGTGGTAATCTGTCTGGCGGTGGTCAGAATATTTTCAAGGCCATCAGGGGTGTGGGCATAATCTACTATTACCGCAAAATCCTGACCTAGGTCAACTAACTCAAATCTCCCTGCCACACCGGAAACAGACTCCAGGGCCTCTCTAACCTCTTCTGGAGTGTATCCTAATACAAGACCGGCCGTATAGGCTGCCAGTGAATTATAAACATTAAATCGACCCGTCAGCTTTAATTGTAAATGCTGCTTACCCCAGGGACTTAATACTGTAAAGCCCACCCCCCTAGAGGTGACTTTAATATCCTGGGCTATAACATCAGCATCACTGTCTATGGCATAGGTATAAACCTTCCCTCTGCATACTCTTATAAGTTCTGCAGAGGCTGGATCATCCCCGTTAATTACCGCATTCCTAATGTCTGTTTGGAACAACTTCGCCTTTGCTGCTAAATAATTTTCCATGTTGCCGTGAAAATCCAGGTGATCCTGGGTTATATTGGTGAATATTGCCAAATCAAAATCCACACCGGCCACCCGATTTAGACTCAGGGCATGTGAGGATACTTCCATTGCCACTCCCCTAACCCCTTCGCTAACCATATCGGACAAAAGCTTCTGTAAATCCAAGGATTCCGGGGTAGTGTTATTCACTGGAAATATCTTATCTCCAATATAGTTACTGATTGTTCCTATGATCCCCGGTTTAACCCCCGCCCTTTTCCAAATAGCCGCCACCAGGTGAGTGGTAGTAGTTTTTCCGTTAGTACCGGTGACTCCAACCATGGTCATATTCTTAGCTGGGTGCCCATAAAACTTATCTGCCATTAGGGCCAGTGTCTTTCTAGCATCACTAACTTTAACAACGGTAACCCCTGGGGGGACCTCCACATCCTTTTCAACCACTATAGCTGAGGCGCCTGAATCTACAGCCCCGTCAATATAAATATGTCCATCCGTTTGAAAACCCTCTATGGCCACAAACAAGCAACCTGAACCTGCCTGCCTCGAATCATAGGCTAAATAACCAATCTCAAGATTGGTTTTACCCGTTATCGAAATATAATCAATTGCTTTAAGGAGTTCACTTAATAGCAAAACTTCATCCCCCCAGCCTATTATACTTCCTATTCTTGCCAATTGTTAAACATTTATGCCCTTGACAAGTTTTAAAAACCCTGACCCCCTTCCACTGGAGGCCAGGGCTTCTATTTACTTTGAAATATTTGCCTAATTACTTTTTACAGGTGGTTTAAACTCAACCTTAACGGTGCCTCCCCTGGTTAACTTACTTCCCGGGGCAGGGTTTTGCGTATTGGCTAGACCGGTGCCACTGGGCTCAAGCATTAAACCTATGCTCTCCAATAGATTACCCGCCTCCCTTATACTCATGCCCTTTAAGTCGGGGACCGAGACCTGCTCGCCAACCTTAGAATTAGCATTTCCAGTAAGATCCAAAATGACGGTAGTTCCGGTTAAAACTAATGCACCACTTTCAGGTATCTGTCCATAAACCACCTTTCCCTGTCCTCTGGTTTCAAAGGCTAGCCCTGCCTCCCGAAGAACTTTTTGAGCTTCCTCCAAGGGAAGGTTCACCACATTGGGAACTCCCACTTCAATTCTTTCTTCTTCAATTTCCCATGGGTTAATTTTGGGTTTTGGCAGATCCTTTTGTTCAGGTACACCCAGATAGCGTAATACGTCCAGGGCCAGGGAAGAGAACACCGGGGCCGCCACCATACCGCCGTAATAATTTCCACCCTGGGGCTCAGCAATCATTATTAAAACAGAAATCTTTGGATCGTTGACCGGGGCAAAACCCGTGAAGGAGGCAACATATTTACCGCTGGCATAGCCTCCTCGTTCCGCCACCACCTGGGCAGTACCGGTTTTACCCGCAGCCCTATAGCCTTCTACAAAGGCATTTTTTCCTGTACCCTTGAATACAACATTTTCAAGTAGTTGACTGGTTACCCTAGCAGTTTCCGGCGAAATAACCTGGCGAACCTTCTCAGGGGCAAACTCCTTAATCACCTGTCCCTTTGGGTCCTCGATGGTCTTAACCAAATGGGGCTTCATTAACACCCCGTCATTGGCCACCGCACTAATTGCGGTAAGTAGTTGAATTGGTGTCACAGCGATGGATTGACCGATTGACATGGTGGCAATATTTAGATTAGTTGCATCCTTTTCGGGAATTAAAATACCTCTAGCTTCACCCGGCAGGCCAATTCCCGTCTGATTATTTAGGCCGAATGCCCTAATATATTTATAAAAATTTTCTTTCCCTAGGTTAAGACCAGTTTGAATAAATCCCGGGTTACAGGAGTTTTGAACAACTTCCTCAAAGCTCTGACTGCCATGGCCACCGTCTTTCCAGCAGCGAATCTTCCGATCAGCCACCTGGTAATAGCCAGGATCATAAAATCGGTCAGTGGTTTTTACAGCGTTTTCTTCAAGGGCAGCTGCGGCAGTTACTATTTTGAAGGTGGATCCTGGCTCATAGTTATACCATACCGCCGGATTTCGGTCCCATACGCTCTGGGGGACATCTCGCCATTGGTTGGGATTAAATGTGGGCCTGTTACCAAGGGCTAGGATCTCCCCGGTCTTAGGATCCATCACAATAATAACCGCTATTTTAGGATTATATGTCATTACAATCTTATCTAGTTCACGTTCAACAAAATGCTGTATTGTTTGATCCAAGGTTAGAATAAGGTTATTTCCCTGGGTGGGCGGGATATACTGGTGCAAAGCTTGGGGAATCTCCCGTCCGGCTGCATCATGCTCTATGACAATGCGCCCCGGAACCCCTTTCAAATCTTCTTCAAAGGCTGCTTCCATACCCATTAAACCTTGATTATCCGTTCCGGTAAATCCCAAAATATGAGGTGCCAGTGCTTCTTGTTTATAATGACGTTTGCTCTCTTCAGCAAAGCCTATCCCATCTATTTTTAACTCCTTAATCCTATGGGATGTCTCAAAATCAACCTTTCTCTTTAGCCACTCAAAGCGGGACTTTTTTGTAATAATGTTTTTAACTTTTTCCTCATCCATGTCAAGTATAGGAGCAATTTGAGCAGCCACTTCATCTGGCTTTTTCACGTGTGAGGGTATTACATAAATTGAATCGGCGCTTATACTCGTGACAAGCTCATTCCCATTACGATCCAAGATGCTACCCCGTTTTGCCTCCACAGGAACATCTCGCATCCGGTTAATAATTCCCTTTTGCCGGAGTTCGTCTCCACGGACAAATTGAATCCAAGCCAACCGGAAGACAATCAAAGATAATAAAAGGGCACCGATCATGAAAAGCCAGGTAATTCTCCTGCGGACAAGTATGTTGGTAGTTTTCAACCTTAATTCCTCCCTGCAGGCCTGACCGTTGCCGCTTCCCTAAATCCTTTGCTCCCAGCGGCTCACCATGTCCACAAAGGCCTCAATTACCGGGCTTTTCTTGCTAGAGTCCAACTGATTGTCCTCCTTCAATCCCGGTGTATTTGCGGCTACCTCTGGGAAAACATTCCTAGCCTGGGTTTTTTGGCCCTCCTGGGGACTCTTAGGCAAGGCGGCAACCAATACCACATCATTGGGATCAGGTTTTACCATCCCCAATCTGGTTGTGGCTATGGCCTCTACTCGTTGTAATGATAGTAACTGACTGGCTTGGGTCTCCAAATATTCCTGCTCGGCCTGGAGATAAGCCAGATCCTTTTGCAGCTGAGTAATCTGAAAACCCACAGCCGCCACCTGAGAAAAGTAATAAGCAACAGTAACCCCTGCCAGAAACATGGTTAGGATGCAGCTTGTAAGAAGTACTTTTCCTCGAACAATTGCCCGTCTGGAAAATTCCTTTTTTGTACTGGTCCTTTCCACCTGTTGTTCCTGGGGTGAAACGTAGCTAAATTTTTCCTGTGCTACACTCAAGCTTATTCACCTTCCCGCCTTTTTAGAACTCATCCCAGTGTTATATAAAACCTCTATTACCATATTTATGAAATAACTAAATTTTTTCAGCAATCCTTAATTTTGCACTGCGAGCCCGGGGATTAATTTCAATCTCTTCTTCCCTTGGAGCCACAGGTTTTCCTGTTATAATCTTTAGCTGAGACTTATTACCACAAGCACAGACAGGAAATGCAGGTGGGCATATACAAGGATTGGCAAGTTCTTTATAGGTCTCCTTGATGATCCTATCCTCCAGGGAGTGAAAAGTGATTACACATATCCTTCCCCCAGGCTTTAGTACCCCTACGGCACCTTTAATTGCCTCAGCTAAGATTCCCAGTTCATCATTTACGGCAATTCTTAATGCCTGAAAGGTCCTTTTAGCCGGGTGTGGCCCTTCACGCCTTGCATTTGCCGGTATAGCTTTTTTAATAACCTCCACCAGCTTTGAAGTGGTGGTTATTTGCTCCCTAGCCCTTTCAGCAACTATAAATGAAGCTATTCTTTTAGCCCAACGTTCTTCACCATAGTTCTTAATGATCTTGGTAAGTTCTCCTTCGGATAAATGGTTGACCAATTCCCTGGCACTGACCGGCTGCTCAGGACTCATTCTCATATCCAAATCAGCATCATGCATGTAGCTGAACCCCCTCTCAGGGGTATCCAGTTGGTAGGATGAAACTCCCAGGTCAAATAGTACTCCATCTATCTGGGAAATATTCAGTTCCTGTAAAACTACCGAAAGCTTGCTAAAGTTACTTAATACCCCTTGGAATTGCCCTTCAAATTCTTGTAAGCGTTCCACGGCATTATTAATGGCTGCAGGATCCTGATCTAAACCAACAAGGCGCCCCTTTGGACCAAGGCGCCTGAGTATTTCAGCACTGTGCCCTGCACCACCAAGAGTGCAATCAACATAGATCCCTTCGGGATAAATATTCAAGCCTTCAATTGACTCCTGCAGCAACACCGAAACATGTTTAAATTCCATTATGGTTTAGCTCTTCCACCTTCCAGAGGCTGTTCTTAAAATATAGTTTACCCAATGTTCAAAAGGCTATTAACACCTATAACAGATCCACAATCTTTTCAGCCAATTCCTCAAAGGATGCTTCCGCCTGGGTATTATAACGATCCCACTCAGCTTTAGACCATATTTCAACCCGGGTTGATACCCCCACTATTACGGTTTCCTTGTCCAATTTGGCATACTCTCTTAGATTATTGGGCAGCAAAATGCGGCCCTGTTTATCTACCTCGCATTCGGTAGCTCCCGAAAAGAAAAAACGTACAAAGGCCCGGGCATCTGCCCTGGCAAAGGGCAGTGACTTAAGCTTTTGTTCAACCTCAGCCCATTCATGGAGAGGATAAACAAAAAGACAGTTGTCTAAACCCTTGGTGACAATAAACCGGTCACCCAGGCCTTCACGGAAACGGGCAGGGATTATGAGTCGACCCTTTGGGTCAGTATTGTGTTGGAATTCCCCCATAAACATAGTATCTTGCTCCACTTCCCGGGTATTTTCCACCACTTCGTACCACTTTACACCACTTTATTTCGCTACAGAGGGGCGATTTCCTGCTAAAGATATGTACTATTGGAATATTTTTTCAAAAAAATAACCAGTTCTGGGTTAGAACTGGTCAGACAGTCGAGAAATTATCTTGTTCGGGGCAGATCGGCTAGACTTTTTATTAAAGATCCACTAAGCTCCGGCGTCTCTTCTCAAAGACAGCTACTTGCCTAAACCCAATGCTCTTTAATATTTCCACAGCCCTTTCCAAACCCTCACCCACAAGCTCCGGCTTATGGGCATCGGAGCCCAGGGTCACCGGAACTCCATATTCGTGACACAGGGCTAAAAACTCCGGTGCGGGATATAATTCTCCACAGGGATAGCGCCAGCCTGCTGCATTAACATCCACACAGAGGTCATTTTTTTTTAGGGCTAGCACAGTATCAAGATAAAGCCCTTCCAGAGGCATGCTTGCCCTAAACCCAAATTTTTTAATTAAATCAGGATGTCCAATTATATCAAAAAGCCCGGTTTCTGCGGCCCGCCGTACATGATCAAAGTAATTGTAATAGAGATCATCAATATTAAAATCTTTATACTTGTCCAATTGGGCGGGATCATCAAAGGCCCAATCATTCAAAAAATGGACTGAGCCGATAACGTAATCTAAGGGGATAGCGGCTAGGAGTTGGGCCAATTCCCCTTCATGCCCAGGTATGTAATCAGCTTCAATTCCCAATTTTATCGATAGATCCGGGTTTAATTGTTGGGCTTTTTGCACCTCATCAATGTAGAGTGCCAGCTCTGCTTGAGTCATGGCCAACTCCCTATCCCTTAACTCCTCCGACAGCCAGTAAAGGGGAAGGTGATCGGAAAAACCGAACTCAGTTAGCCCCTTTTTTCTAGCTGCTGTTATATACTCACCTACTGTCCCTATGGCATGTCCACATCGAAAGGTATGTATGTGATAATCAACCAGCAAAATCATTCACTCCTCTGTAGGTTTCTCTTTTTCAGCAGGTATATAATTATTTTCTTACAGAATTAATACCACACACCCTTAAAATATCAGGCAGTGCTTGACGGGTAGCATACTCTCCCTGGGCAATAATAGAAGGTATCTTTTCAAAATCCCAGGCACCAACTCCCTTTAACAAGGGCTGCACCCTTACATCTGCATTGCCGTCCAAAACATATTCCAGGGCATCTGTTCTGATTATATCAATGGTCTGTCCCATTACATCAATAATATTTCTTAGCTTTCTACATTCCTCTCCATTATTACCTAGATCTATGGCTATTACCGCATCGGCTCCCATGGCCTTTAAGACTTGTGCCGGTACGTTTTCCCTGAGACCCCCATCCACCAAAAGGTAATCCTTCACCCTTTTAGGTTCAAAGATACCTGGCACTGCAGTACTGGCCCTAACCGCTTCCCAAACCGGTATGCCACTTATAAACACCTGATCCCTCATAGCCCTTAACCTTTGTCGGGTGTGGCGACTTAAAAATATCACCTTGGTTCCACAATTAATATCCACTGTGGTGATGGCCAGCTCCGTATGGCCGTTTTCAAATTTTATATTCTTAAGCTTTTCCTTTATAAAGCGTTCTAGCTTAGTACCCCTCATTAAACCCAGCGGGGATCTAAAGGGACTGGGAATATGGACAAAATCAAAAAACAGCCTTGCTGTCATAACAAAAAAATTCTCCACTGCAGCAAACTCATCTATAAACATTCCAGCCCTTAGGCTTAGAACTAATTTTTCCAGTTCTGACACACTCCAGCCAGCAGCATAGAGGGCGCCGACCATACTTCCCGCACTGGTTCCTGCAATCATTTGAGGTCTAATGCCATACTCTTCAAGAACCTTGATCGCCCCGACATGGGCAGCTCCCCTAACAAAGCCTCCCCCAAGGGCCAAGCCAATTTTTTTCATTCTTTCCACCACCCCATAACATATTATGAAAAAATATGTTATGAGGTGAGCAAAGAACGACTTAAAGGTCTTTTAGGTTATTGGTTTTTTTATAATCTCAAAACTAAGACAAATATTGTTAAATCTAATTTCTTATTTACCCACTTGTTTTGGGGACAATATTAATGGTTTCAAAAAATTTAAGAACGGGGAGGTAGAAAAATTTGCAAAATAACCAAAAAGCCCCCGGTTCCAAAGGATGTCTATGGCACTGGGGAAATAGTGTGCAGGGCGCAAACCTAAAAATTGACCCACCTGGACCAGAAGCAAAGGTTCATCCTCTAACAAAGAGAGCGGAATAATCTACATTGGCAGCAGCACCTGCAAAGGTGCTGCAGTTTGTCGAGAAACTACCTATATTCGGGTTTTATTAATCCCTCACGACTCCTCTCTCCGCAGTGGACAGCGCTAATCGCTTGCTTCGGGCGAAAATGGGCCGCCTTCGAGTAAACATCGTGTTTACCTCAGGCTTTCGCGGACATCCATGTCCGCTCACCCATTTTCGCATCCTCAGCTTCGCGAAGCGCTGTTTCCACTGCTTCGAATGTCGCTGTTCGGGATTATTAAAACCCAGTTGTATCTTTTTCAACAGGCTGCAGCACCTGCAAAGGTGCTGCTTGCTGTCAAGAAACTGCCTATATTCGGGTTTTATTGTTCAGGGAGTCTTCAATCCAAAGCGCTTTATTTTGTTAAGTACGGTGGTATGAGACACACCCAGTATCTTAGCAGCTTTTCTAGAACTGCCATAAGCTGCCAAGGCTTGCTTCAGCATCTCAATTTCAGCTAGTTCTGCAACTTCCTTCAAGCTTACTATCTCTCTTTTCTCACAATTAATGATTTCTATATCTGGCGATACCAAACGGTTCTCATCAAGGATAATGTGCTCAGTACCAATCTCCCCATTCTCAACCAGATTTACCGCCCGCTCAACAACGTTTTCCAATTCCCTAACATTCCCGGTCCAACGATTTTTGGCAAGTAATCTGAGGGCGCCAGAAGAAATACCAGAGAAGCTTTTATCCGGATGCCGGCTAAATTTTTGCAAGAAATGTTGAACTAAAAAGGGGATATCTTCGGGCCTCTCCCGTAAAGCCGGCAATCTAATAGGAAAAACGTTTAGCCGGTAATAAAGATCCTCCCGAAAATCACCCCTTGCTATCATATCTTCTAAATTACGATTTGTAGCCGCAATAACCCGTACATTAACTGCAATTTCATTGCCGTCACCAATTCGCCTAACTTTTCCGTCCTGCAATACCCTTAAGAGCTTAGCCTGCAAATGGGGCGACAGTTCACCGATCTCATCCAGAAAGAGGGTGCCTTCATTGGCAAACTCAAACAAGCCTTGCTTACCACCCTTTTTAGCTCCTGTAAAGGCTCCATCAGCATAGCCAAAAAGCTCACTTTCCAGAAGGGAATCTGGTAATGCTGCACAATTTAGAGGTACAAAGGGTTTTTTTCGCCGGGGACTTTCCATGTGAATAGCCCTGGCAAACAGTTCCTTACCCGTTCCGCTTTCACCCCTAATTATAACTGTAGAATCGCTGCGGGCCACCCTTCTGGCCATGGCGATTACCCTTTCCATCACTTCACTGCCATAAATTATGTCATCAAAGGTTAGCATCGATGGTTTGGTAACGGAGTATACTAAGTCACGCACCTGGGACATGTCTTTGAGGGCCGCCACCATACCAATAACTCTCCCTGCCTGGTCCTTCACAGGTCTTCCTGTACTTAGATAATGGTGTCTGCCCCGGGGGGTATTAATCATTATTTCTCTATTATCATAGCCTACTCCAGTTCTCAAGCTCTGGATCATGGGTATATCCATGGATATAACCTCTGCCACATCCCTGCCCAGGGCTCTTTCTGCGGAGATGAGAAGTATTTTTTCACAGGCAGGATTAAATACCGTTATGGTTCCCTTACGGTCTACCGCTATAATCCCATCACTTACCGAATCTAAAACTGCCCTTATCTGTCTCTCCTTTTCCTCATGGGGCATTACCTCAATTAACTCAACCCCTCTAACCCCCGCAACATGTCTAAGCTCTTGCAACAGCACCAGGGCTTTTTCCTCAGGCATAGCCTCCGTTTCCAGGTACATCTGATTAGGTAATACCTGGAGTGAGATTATGTTAATATTTTTAGGTGAAACCACTTGAGAAACATCAAAAACAATACCTACCCGGTCTTCAAATTCTATGCGTAATCTTAGGGTTTCCAAAGCCTAATCACTCCGTTTAATGTTTTATAGAAGCTATTTAAAATTGCTAGTCTAATCTATTATCCTCGTTACAACCTTGTTCCGTCCGGAATTTTTAGCCTGGTAAAGACAAGCATCCGCAGAATCAAGCAGCTTTTCTACGATATCCCGATCACTCTGCTCTATTTGCGGCAAAACAGTTGCTACCCCAATACTTACTGTGATATTAATCTTATAGTTATCCTGGTCAAATACTTTCTTCTCTACCTCCTGCCTGATGCGTTCGGCAATATCATAGGCAATTTCATTTTTAACAAAGGGAACGATAATTACAAATTCTTCTCCACCAAACCTACCTATAACGTCTGTACCCCTACTGCACTTATGCAGGAGATTTGCAAAATCCTTAAGAATAATATCGCCGGTGGCATGACCATAGGTATCATTGACCCTCTTAAAACGATCCAAATCCAGCAGTAATACAGAAATATTTTGTCCCAGATGTCGGCTTAAATTAGTGAGACGTCTAAGCTCATTGTTCAGAAACCGCCTGTTATATAGGCCTGTTAATTCATCAGTTATGGATATTAAGGCCAGTTTATCCTTTTCCCTATTTAACTCTTCCCTGCTTTGCTCTAATTGCTGAACTAATGTGTTTAACTGATCGGTTCTACTGAACAGATTAGAGGACATATGATTTATTGCTCTGGCTAATTCTTCTACTTCTTTATTAGCCTTTATATTTATAATGGACCTGAAATTTCCCTCGGCAATTTCGTTTACCTCTCCCGCCAATCTCTCCAATGGTTTGCTCAGACTCCGGGAGTAGTAGAAGGCAAATACAATAAACACTCCGGTAATTAAAACAAATGCAAGGGCAACATAGTAAATGGTTCTAAGGCCGGCCTCCAGCATGGCAATTCTGTATTCTTTTTCAACAATTAGACCCATCTTAATTTCCGGCAGCCAACGATATACACCAAATACCCTCTTGCCCAGATAATTTCTATATATATCATTACCACTAAGGCCACTGCTAACTTTATCTGCACCACCTGTTTCGATATGGTGTTTTACAATGTTATTACCTGAACTATCGGTATACATTAACTCACAAATCATATTACCCTGGCTGTCTACTAAAAAAGACTCTCCTTTATTTCCAGGAACATTCTCTTGAACAAGACTTGTTATAACTTCTATTTTAACAGCTCCAAATAAGACCCCCACTATTTCACCATTTTGCTGCACCGGAGTAGCTATTACAAGGGTGGGTTTTTGACTGTTTCTTGCCATAAAGACTTCGCTAACATAGGTTTCCCCAGAAATAGCCCTGTTAAAGTACTCCCGGTCGGTCACAAATAATTGATTTGCAGCTTTAGTGTATAGAGAATCAACAATCACATGACCCTGGGCATTTACTAAGACGAGGGAGATAAAGTTTAAATCACTTTTTAGATAGCTATTTAACAAAGGGGCCGCCCTTTCTCTGTCCATGGTCTTAATATTCTCATTCTCCGCTAATCCCTTAAGAAATACTTCTCTGGATTTCACCCAGTTGTTAATTGACTTTTCCTGAGCCTCCGCAAGAAATATGATACTGTTGAAAATTGTTCTTTCAAGCACCCTCTTGCTTTGGGAATAACTTATTGCACCTAAAATTATTGCGGGCAAAATGATAAATACCAAAAAGCCCGTCAGTACAGATACGCCAATTTTTTGTCTAAAAACCAATTTCCCCAGCATATTAAACACCCCATTACCTGCATAAGCTAATTATACTAAAAAACAATCCATAAATATGTGACAATTTATGCATAAATAAAAATACTATCAAAAAAAGAAGGGCCGCCTTTAGGCAACCCCTCTCATCTTTTCTATTTTGCATTTACTTTGCAGCCTTCACAATAACCAAATATTTTGAGCTCATGGTCTGTAATTGTAAACCTATATTGCTCGGCTACCTGTCTTTCTAGCTCTTCTAAAAGATCTTCATTTATCTCTAGAATTTTACCACACTTTAGGCAGATAGCATGGTGATGGTGGTGTCCGTCACTATTTTCCCCATATTCATACCTTTTTCGGCCATCCCCAAAATTTACACTATGGATTATATCAAACTCTAAAAATAGCTCCAATGTTCGATAAACGGTGGCTAAACCAACATCTGGCGATTTTTGTTTAACCAAATTGTAAACATCCTCAGCACTTAAATGCTTATCCTTATTTTCCAAAAGAACCTCTAATATTTGCTGTCTCTGAGGTGTCAACTTATATTCATTGGACCTAAGTTTTTCTCCGATTTCAGAGATCACCTTTTTCAAAAAACCACACCACCCCGGTACTTTTTTCCAGTATATTGGTTTTTTTAATAGGTGTCAATGTCGTTATATCTCGAAGCCTCTTCATATTTCTTTCTTCTGGCTAACCTTCTCCTCCGACGAAGAGCCACCCCTATTCTCCACTTTAACCATAGTAAAAGTAAAACTATCGGTAGTACCCAGTATAAGGCTGACTTAATAATTGCCAGATAGTCTCTGTCCACCTGATGGTCACTCATTAGATTTATTCTGGCAATCTCCTCTTGCCCTTTAGATATAACAATGGCACCCAGTACTTCTCCTTTATCTACAGGAGCCAACGTGCTTTCAGGAACATCAAAGGAAATCTGCAAATCCTCAGGATTCTCCCTGGTGAATGTATAAATATAGTCTTCCCCGGCCACCAGTTTAACATTCTCTTTTCCATATATAACGGGCAAACTGGTCATTACCTTATCTTTTTCTATTAGCTGTTGATTCTCATAGTTATCAAAGCCATAATCAAGAAGTTTGGCTGCATCGGACCAAAGATTTACACCCTCAGTACGCAGGACTACGGCTATTAATTCCCTATCATCCCTTTTAGCAGAGGCTATTATGCATTGACCGGCCTGGGAAGTATAGCCTGTTTTTAAACCTGTAGCACCCTTGTAGCCATAGACAGTGCTCCACAGGAGTTTGTTGTGATTAAACAGGTATTTTTGCGCCTCGGGATCACTTCTTGGTATCTCATGATGCACAGTAGAAACTATCCTACGAAAATCCTCATTTTCCATGGCCTTCCGACCTATCAATGCAAGATCATAGGCAGTACTGTAATGATTTTCTTCAGGCATGCCGTGGGGATTGGTAAAGTGAGTATCCACAGCGCCAATTTTTTTGGCAGCCAGATTGCTGATTTGCGCAAAGCTTTCTACCGAACCGGCCACATGCTCGGCAATTGCAACACCAGCATCGTTGGCTGAATTTAACATCAGTGCAAAGAGCAGCTCTTCCAGGGTAAGCTGCTCACCCTCCGGCAGCCAAATTCTTGTCCCTCCGGAATTGATGGCATTTGGCCCCACTGTTACAACATCACTTAAATTGGCCCTCTCCAGAGCCACCAAAGCAGTTAAAACTTTAGTAGTACTGGCTGGGTACATCCTTTTATGTGCATCTTTCCCATAAAGAAGTCTTCCTGTTTTTGCGTCAATTAGTGCAGCGGTTTCTCCCTGGAGCTCTGGCTCTGCTGCAGCAACCCATGAGCAGTTAAAAATTAGTAAAAACAAAAATAAAAATGTACAAAGCAACTTTTTGGACACATCATCACCTATGTTATATTACATTGATTTAAAAATCTTTGGTTCGGGTTTCTCCC
Organism: Desulforamulus aquiferis; assembly: GCF_030577015.1. Taxonomy (NCBI): domain Bacteria; kingdom Bacillati; phylum Bacillota; class Clostridia; order Eubacteriales; family Peptococcaceae; genus Desulforamulus; species Desulforamulus aquiferis. Next base: position 74,731 of record NZ_JARPTC010000018.1, read on the forward strand.
AACTCCAGCCAAGAATTAGTGCTAAAAACAGTAATATTACACCTGCCAGCATGGTTATGGGAGAAGCAAAGGGTACAAAGTCTATAAACAATTTAAGCAGCTGGTTGATTATGCCGCCAATGGCAAAGGCTACCACCATGATGCTTAGCCACATTACCAGACCTTCCCGCCAGCCCCTTTCCTTAAATATTACCATAACTGATGCAATACAGGGTACAAATAAGGTAATGGTGGTAAGGGCTACCAGCTTTTGTATATCAGACATGGGAAAGGTAAATAATCCCGCTGTGCCAAATTCTCTCCGGATAACACCCATAATAAAGCCGCCGGCCGCCTCCTTAGGCAGCCCCAACCAGTGGACAGTTAAGGGAACCAAAGTGTTCTCAATGGCTGCCAGGGCACCTGATATATCAAGTAGTCCCAGGCAAAGGGCACCAAGGGCAAAAATAGGGGCTGCTTCAACGATAAAGTCCCTGGACTTATTCCAGGTCTTCCGTAAAACATTAAGCACACGCGGCAGCCTCAAGGGAGGTAAATCAATCCAAAGGTGGGAGGATTGACCTGGTATAATTTTATTCATAATAACACCACCGGCAATAAAAACACTGAAAATGATTAAGCCATACACTATTGCAAAGCCTGCCCCGAGACCCGCCAGCATGGTTGCAATAATTGCTAATTGGGCTGAGCATGGTACAGTTAAGGCTAAAATGACTATGGCTATCCTGCGTTCCCTTTCAGAACCTAATAACCTAGTAGACATTAGGGCCATGGTTACACAGCCAAGGCCTAGAACCAGGGGTATAACTGCCTGTCCGTTCAGACCTAGGCTGGTCAAGGCCCGATCTAAAAGGGTGGCAATGCGGGGCAAGTAGCCCGTATCCTCTAGTAGGGCCAGTATAAGGTTAAAGCCCAGCACCAAAGGCAGCAGCAATCCTATTAGGTAGGTAACCGTCATGGTAATAACACCAAAATGTCCTACCAGCAGCTCATATATATTTGAATCAACCGAAAAGAAGACCGACACCAATTCTCTAGCCGCAGGCTCAAAATATTCCCCCATAACAATCTCTTCAGTAAATGCTACTACGGTTTGGGCCACAAATACCCCGACAAGCTGGTAAACAGCCCAAAGGGTCAGGGCTAACAATGGTATGCCTGTTAATGGCTGTATCATTAACCGGCTCAATGTGGCACCAAGGGAATCCTTTATGCGAGTTTCCATTATACACATTGATACCAGTTCGTTCACCCTTTGGCGTCTGGCGCTATAAATGGCCTCCCTATATTCGCCGGGTGATATATTATGCTTGTCAGCTATATAAATATCGCCTTCTAAGATAAGAAGCTTCTCCGGCTGACGTATATTAGCCGGAAGCGGTTCCATCTTTTCCAATACTAAGGGTAGTATACTTCCAACCCTGGCCTGGCATAAAGCTTCCTTTAATTCTTTTAGACCCTGTCCTCCCACTGCCACAGTGGGAATCACCGGAACTCCCAGCATCTCGCTGAGCATTCCTTGGTCAATCTTAATACCGTTCTTTTTGGCTTCGTCTAGCATGTTCAAAGCGACTATTACAGGGATACCCGTATCAATTAGCTGCTGGGTGAGAAATAGATCCCTCTCAAGGTGGACAGAATCAACCACATTAATCAATATATCCCCGTGCAAAACAATATCCCGGGCAATTTTTTCCTCCTCATTAAATGAGGAAACTCCATAAATTCCCGGGGTGTCAGTTACTGCGTCATTGCCGCAGCGTCCACATATTACATTTGTAGTTGTACCAGGAAAGTTTGCCACATCAGCATAGTTTCCTGTGAGATAATTAAAAAAAACTGATTTCCCCACATTTGGATTGCCCACTAAAACAATGTTCTTGCCAGTGGTACACTCCCGGGTACAATTAATGTTACTCATCTAATTTACCCCGAGTCTTCGTTGTAGTTTTTACTAATTATATTGGCTGAACTGCAATATTTCTGGCCAAGTCCCTGCCTATGGCAATCTGCTGCTTAAACATACCAACTACCACGGGTCCTGCTGGAACAACCTCCTCACAGGTTACAATGCTGCCCTCTGATATGCCAAATCTAATGGCCTGTAATCTGATAAGCTCATTTGGAATATTCATTATTTTTAGTTTCTGTCCTCTTTTGCATTTGTCAAGTGTCATGTTTAACCTCCCAAATAATGATATTCAACAGGAGATAATGGTAATCAGTTTCATTATATAAATCCCACACCATATTGGCAAGGTTTTTTTGTTTAGATTGTAGGTAACCCGGTATAATAGTTTTAAAAACCAAGGCCCTTCCTTTAGCTAAATGATATGCTCCCCTTGTGGTAGACAGTTTAAATAATAAAACTGTCTATTACAAGGAGGAGCTTTTTCATGTCTCATAAGGCCAAAATTTCAGGAGAAGAAAAAATTGCAGCTATTGAAAAATATCTTCGTGGAGACGATTC